>CALAZI010000151.1 GCA_937895955.1 uncultured Alphaproteobacteria bacterium
GAAGTCAGCCTTTTCCGGCGAATCGACCAGCGAATAATGCGTTTGTCCGGCTTCGTTCCAGGTCGCGCGCGTCATGTCCGAGCGCGCGATCCGGTTCGTCTGCCAGCCCTGGTAAAGGATCGCGAACAGCGTCAGGACGATGACGACGACGGCGATCGTCTGGCCGATGTAGTAAATGTTTTCGAGGGTCATTCGCCTGCCTCATTCGAGGGAATGTTAATCGGCGACGCTAGGAGGTTGTCGAAAAACGCCTGAAAATTTTTCGTGAAAGTCGGTTTCGCTATCGCCCAGACCGCCTTCGCGCCCGGCTCATTTAGCGCCATTCGCGCTTGCACCAAATGCGCTTCCCACAAATCCTCGTCGACCAGCCCGTCGCGATGTTGCGTATAAAGAGCCTCCCATATGCGCCACAAGGAAAGGCGTAAAGACGCATATCGGAGACGTTCCGCCTCGCTTAGCCCTTGAACATCCTTGTTTCCGCGGATCCAGAGATCGGCGATATCCGGATTATCTATAAATAGTCTTGAAGCGGCGTGCATCGACGCAATCTGCTCGCGATTTGCTGCATTGCGCGCAAGCTTGTTCGCCTGACGCAATTGGACGATCAGAATTATCAACGTTCCGAGGATCGCAATAACCGCGACGGTCTGGCCGACGTAATAGATTTCTTCGAGCGTCATTTTTTCGCCTTGGGATCAATCAGGGTAGTTGACGCAACACCAAAAACAAAAAGCGCGCGAATTCGCTCGCGCGCTTTCATATTGAAATTTGCATCGCTACTCCGCCGCGACGCTTTCTTTTTCCTCGCGCGCCTTGATCTCGGCGGCCTTCTTCTCGACCAACTCGACGAGGTGGTCGAGAATTTTGTCATTGTCGAGCCGGTGATCAGGCTCGCCGTCGAGATAGACTTGGCCGAAATCCTTGCCGGCGCCGCCGCCGGTGAAGCCGATATCCGTCTCGCGCGCTTCTCCCGGCCCGTTGACGACGCAGCCGATGACCGAAAGCGACATCGGCGTCGTGACATGCGCCAGGCGCTTCTCGAGCTTTTCGACGGTGTCGATGACGTTGAAGCCCTGCCGCGCGCAGGAGGGGCATGAAATGACATTGACGCCGCGATGGCGGAGCCCGAGCGATTTCAGAATATCGAACCCGACCTTGATTTCCTCAACCGGATCGGCGGAGAGCGAAACGCGGATCGTGTCGCCGATGCCGGCCCATAGGAGCGAGCCGAGACCGATCGCCGATTTGACCGATCCGATGCGAAGCCCGCCGGCTTCGGTGACGCCGAGATGCAACGGGCAGTCGATCGCTTCAGCGAGCGCGTGATAGGCCGCGACCGTCAGGAAGACGTCGGACGCTTTCACCGAAATCTTGAATTCGTGGAAATCGTTGTCCTGAAGGATGCGCGCATGATCGAGCGCGCTTTCGACCATCGCTTCGGGACAGGGCTCGCCGTATTTTTCAAGCAGGTCCTTTTCAAGCGACCCGCCATTGACGCCGATGCGCATCGAGCAACCGTGATCCTTCGCCGCCTTGATCACTTCTCTGACGCGCTCTGCCGAACCGATATTGCCGGGATTGATGCGCAGGCAGGCGGCGCCCGCGACCGCCGCTTCGATGCCGCGCTTATAGTGGAAGTGAATGTCGGCGACGATCGGCACCGGAACGTTCTTGCAGATTTCTTTCAGCGCGGCGGTCGATTCGACATCGGGGCAGGAAACGCGGACGATGTCGGCGCCCGCCTCCGCGATCTCGTTCACCTGACGGATCGTCGCCTGCGCGTCGGAGGTCAGCGTGTTCGTCATCGACTGCACGGCGATCGGCGCGTCGCCGCCGACCGGCACCTTGCCGACCATGATCTGCCTTGATTTGCGGCGCTCGATATCGCGCCAGGGACGCACGGACATGACTGATCCTTTGGGCTTTCCGGCTTTTTCGGCTCGGGGCCAACTTTACCGCAGATGCGAGGAAGTCAATAGGCCGGCTGAAACCCTCGTCTATCCGGGCGTGCAGCGGCCCCTGGCCCCGATCTGCGGCGCAACGGTCGGCGCGGTGATGATCTGGGTGTAGGACCCGAATTCCAGGTCGATGACCGTATAGCGGACGGCAGCGCCGAAGCTGCTTTTCTGCTCGATATAATCCGCCCCAATCACGCAGCTGACCGAATTGCCGTTGAACGATCCGGGCACGCAATTGTCAGACCAGCCGCCGGAGACGCTCGTCTCGAAGCGCCTTTTCGCTGGGTCCTGATCATGCGCCACGCGAAACCGGAAGCTCCGAATGCCGCTCCACCGGCCGTGGTCGGCAACGCGATATGAGCAGGAATATTCCGCGCCCAGCGCCGCGCCGCCGCCGCTCAGCAGAAGTATTCCGGCAAAAAAGATCCGCCTGAAGATCATGCGCCCCTCCAACCCCTGCAAATACTGGCAGGGGCGGATCAGATCGTCAAACTTGCGGACGGAAAGGCGCCTAGGACGGGCGGTCGAAGCGGAAATTCGCCTGTTGCTCGAAGGCGGGGCGCGGCGCGCCGTCGATCGTGCGCGGCGAAAAGCGCCAGCGCTTGACGGCGTTCAAGGCCGCCCGGTCGAAGCACGAATTCGACGATGCGACGACCCGCTCGCTGACGACGGCGCCGTCCGGCGTGACGGTGAAGGCGATATCGATCGTTTCAATCGCGGCGGCGCCCGCCTCGCAGCCCGGCGGGTAAACGGGTTCGATCCGCTCGATGATCGCCGCCTCGACGACGACAGGGATCGCCGGCGCGTCAGCGGATTTGAAATCCGGTTCGACGCGCGACGGCGACGGCGCGGCCGGTTCGACCGAATGGGTGACGGCCGCCTCCGGCGCGATCGGCACGCCGTCCAGTTTCAAGGGCGTCTTGATCGCATCGGGGCCCGGATGCGTGACGAGATAGGCGCACCAGACCATAAAGGCGAGGATCGCGAGAACGGCGATGAGCGACAGCCGCGCCGGTTCGGCGGGCGTCGCCTCTTGCGCCGGCGTCGCCTCGACGATTTCGGCTTCCTTGCGGGCGCCCGAAAACCCGGTCTCGTCCTTGAAGCGGTCGACAATGGGTCCGGGATCGAGCCCCAGCGCCTTTGCGTAGCTGTGCACGAACCCGATCGCGAACGCCTTGCCGGGCAGCGCCTCGCTCGCCATGCGCTCGATCGCCTCGATATAGCTCGCCTTGATATGCGTGCGATCGCTGACGGTCGCGATCGAGAGACCCTGACGTTCGCGAACCGCTTCGAGATAGGGGCCGACGGCAAGAAAATTTTGCGGATCGATATCCGACGCGCGAAGTCGCGATCGCGCATCGTCGAATTCGAAAATTTCGGCGGAACCTTTTTTTACTGACACTTCGCCGCGCGCCTGACGCCGTTGCGTTTCTCAACCTACTGACAAGCGTCGCGATTGTCACCGCTTCGCCAAGGGTTTTTAAGCCAAATCCGCGTTAATATCGCCTTGACGAAAAGCTGAAGATCGTCGCGCGGCGCGCGAATCAGGAAAGCGCCGCGCCCTTCGAGACGAGAAACGCCGCGAATTCCCGGCGCAGCGTATGCTGCGGGCCGTCGAGCCGCTCATCAAGCCAGGCCGCAACGGAGGCGATATCGAGCGAACGCACGAGGCGCCGGAAGGGGCCGATGGCCGAAGCGGGCGAGGAGAATCGCCGGACGCCGACGCCGACCAGCGCTGCGGCCATCAAGATGTCGGCTGATTGCTCTCCGCAGAAGGTGAGCGGCTTGCCGGCTTTTTCGGCGGCGGCGGCGATGCGGGCGATGAAACCGAGAAATCCCGGTTCGAGCGGATCGAACCGCCGACGCATCGATTCCGATTCGCGATCGGCGGCGAAATAAAACTGGGTGAGATCATTGCCGCCGATCGACAGGAAGTCGACCCGGCGCGCGAATTCCTCGATCCGCCAGGCCGCCGCCGGCGTCTCGATCATGACCCCGAGACGAATAGCCGTCGGCATCGGCCGTCCGCGCCGTTTCCTGAATTCGATTTCCCGGTCGATCAGGGCGCGCGCGGCCTCGATTTCCTGCGCAACCGTGATCATCGGAAAAAGGACGAAAAGCTCCTTGCCCGCCGCCGCGGCGATGAGGGCGCGCAATTGCGGCCTGAAAAGGCCCGGCCGATCGACCGCCATCCGCATGCCGCGCCAGCCCATCGCCGGATTGGCTTCCTCGCGGCGTTTCATATAGGCGGCCGCCTTGTCGCCGCCGAGGTCGGCCGTCCTGAAAACAACCGGCTTGCCGGCGGCCTGCTCAAGAATGTCGCTATAGAGTTTTTGCTGCGCGCCGGCGCGCGGCAATTGCGCCCCGATGAGAAATTGCAATTCCGTGCGGAAAAGCCCGACGCCGGCCGCGCCCGTGCTTTCAAGATGCGCCATGTCGAGCGGAATGCCGACATTCATGAAAAGCTCGACCGCGACGCCGTCGCGGCTGACGCTCGGCAGTGCGCGCTCCGCCGCAAGCGCCGCCCGCTGCTCGGTCTGCAAGGAGCGCTTTTCTCGGAAACTGTCGGCGATTTCCGCCGTCGGGCGAATATGAACTTCGCCGAGATCGCCGTCGATGACGACTTCATCGCCCGCTTCGGCGATTGAAAGCGCATTATCGAAACCGGCGACGAACGGAACGCCGAGCGCGCGCGCAACGATCGCGACATGCGACGTCACCGAAGCCTCGCCCACGATGAGGCCGCGAAGTTTCGCGCGGTCATATTCAAGCAGCGCGGCGGGGCCGAGCGTGCGCGCGAACAGGATCGCCTCGTCCGGAAGCTCGGCGGACGCCGCCGGCTCGCCGGAGAGATGACGCAGCAGCCGGTTCGACAGATCGTCGAGATCATGCATCCGCTCGCGCAGGTAAGGGTCTTTTATCTGCGACATGCGGGCGCGGTTTTCGAGCTGCACCTGTTCGACGGCGGCCTCCGCGGTGAGGCCCGATTGCGTCGCTGCGCGCATGCGCTCTTTCCAGCCGCGGTCATAGGCGAACAGGCGATAGGTCTCAAGGACTTCGCGCGGCGCGTCTTCGAGCGCGGAATTGGCGAGCATTTCGTCGACCGAGGCCTGCAGGCGCGCGAGGCTGTCGTCCAGCCGCGTCGCCTCAAGCGCCGCGTCTTTGGAAAATACCTTGTGCTTGGGCGTCGGCGGTTCGTGAAAGGCGGCGCGGCCGAAGGCGACGCCGGGAACGATGCCCTGCCCGACAAAGCGCTCCGGGCGATGCAGCATGGCGCCGACTTCCGCTGTCGTGCGCGGATCGAAAAGCTCGCCCGATGCGGCGATTTCGGCCAGAAGGATGGCGACCGCCTGCGCGGCGCCGACCTCATCATCCGTATACCGACGGCTGGCGCGGTTTTGCAGGACGAGGACGCCGAGCGATTTGCCGGACCGGATCAGCGGCACGCCGAGGAAGGAATGAAGAGGGTCCTCGCCGGTTTCCGGCCGATAAGCGAAATTCGGATGAAGCGGCGCCTCGGACGTGACAAGCGGCTGCTGCGAAAGCGCGACGAGACCGACAAGGCCCTCGCCCCATTTCAGCCGCGTCTTGTGAACCGCTTCGAGATTGAGGCCGACGGTCGAGTAAAGCTCCAGCTCGTCATTCGGCTGGCGCAGGTAGATCGAGCAGACATCCGACTCGACATGACTCGCGATCGCCGCCGTCAGCTGGTCAAGCCGCTCCTGCGCGCTCGACGCGGCGGCGACGACGTCGTGCATGCGTCTGAGGAGATCAGCGATCCCGCTCGCGCCGGTCGGTTCCTTATTCTTGCGTGCGCTCATCAAGCGTTGCGTCAAGCCGCGCTGTCAGCGCGGTCGAGCCCGTAGGCCTGGTGGAGCGTTCTAACCGCCAGCTCGCCGTAATCGGCGGCGATCAGGACGCTGATCTTGATTTCCGATGTTGAGATGTTCTGGATGTTGATGGCTCTTTCGCCGAGCGCCTTGAACATCGTCGAGGCGACGCCGGTATGGCTTCTCATTCCGACGCCGATGACCGAGACTTTCACGACGTTCTTGTCGGACTGCATCTGAACATAGCCGATCGCATCCTTGTTGAGCGTCAGCGTCTCAACGGCGCGGGCGAGTTCGGTTTCCGCCATCGTGAAGGAGATGTTGGCTCCGGCCTGCCGCGACGGGCTTTGCACGATCATGTCGACGTTAATTCCCGCATCAGCGAGAAGGCCGAAAATCATCGCCGCGCGTCCGGGCTCATCAGGCACGGACAGAAGACTGATTTTCGCTTCGTCTTTCGAAAGCGTGACGGCGCTGACGATATGCTTTTCCATAATGTCGTCCTCATCGCAGATCAGCGTGCCGGCGCGCGGGGCGTCGGGCGGCTCAAAACTTGAGAGCACGCGCACGGGAACCTTATAGGCCATCGCCAGCTCGACGGAACGAGTTTGCAGCACTTTTGCGCCGAGCGAGGCCATTTCCAGCATTTCCTCGTAAGAAACGCGGTCGAGCTTGCGCGCCTGCTTGGAGATTCGGGGATCGGTCGTGTAGACGCCGTCGACATCGGTGTAGATGTCGCAACGCTCCGCGCCAAGCGCGGCGGCGAAGGCGACGGCCGTCGTGTCCGATCCGCCGCGTCCGAGCGTCGAGATGCGGCCGTCGGGCGCGATCCCCTGAAAGCCGGCCACGACCGCGATTTCGCCATTGTCGATCGCTTCGCCGATTTTCTCGGACGGAATGTCGAGAATGCGCGCCTTGCCGTGCGCGGCGTCGGTTTGCACCGGCGCCTGCCAGCCGTGCCAAGAGCGCGCGCGGTAGCCCATTTTCTGAAGGATGAGCGCGACGAGACCCGACGTCACCTGTTCGCCGCTGGCGACGACGGCGTCATACTCGACGTTCCTGACGTCAAGGGCGGGATCAGGCGGCCCGGCTTCGTCGCAAAGCGCGACAAGCCGGTTCGTCTCGCCGGCCATCGCCGACACCGTTACGACGACGGAATGGCCGGCGTCGGCTTCGCATTTCACGAAAGCCGCAACGCGCCGCATGCGTTCAACGTCCGCTACGGACGTGCCGCCGAATTTCATCACAATTCGCGCCATGCGTTCGTTCGCCGCCTTTTCAACCGGCCCTTCGGGCGCCATGTCTATAGTCCGCCCGGCCATAGGCGCAAGCTGCGGAAAAACTATCGTTGCGATAAGGTTTATTGAAGGCAGGAAGACATGGACGCGACCGCCGCCAGCATCGACCCCGGCGAAATCGAGAAGTTTTCCAAAATCGCCGACGAATGGTGGGACCCGTTCGGCAAGTTCAAACCGCTGCACAAATTCAACCCGGCGCGTCTCGCCTATATTCGCGACGCGGCGACCGCCCATTTCGGCCGCGACCGGCGCGACAGGACGCCGCTCGCCGGGCTTCGCCTTCTCGATGTCGGCTGCGGCGGCGGACTTGTGGCCGAACCGATGCGACGGCTCGGCGCCGATGTCGTGGCGATCGACGCCGCCGCGCGCAATGTCAAGACGGCGATCGTTCACGCCGACCAGCAAAATCTGGCGATCGATTACCGCATCGGCGCGGTCGAGGATCTCGTCGCGGCCGGCGAGGCGCCGTTTGACATCGTCCTCAATCTTGAAGTCGTCGAACATGTCGCCGATCCGTCCGCGTTTCTGGCGCGCTCGGCCGACCTCGTGAAGCCTGGCGGCATGATGATCGTCGCGACGATCAACCGGACGCTGAAAGCGCTCGCCTTCGCCAAGATCGGCGCCGAATACGTGCTGCGCTGGCTGCCGCGCGGAACGCATGACCCGGCGAAATTTCTGCGGCCTGAGGAAATCGAACGCGCGCTCGACGCGGCGGGGATGATTCCCGTCGCGCGCGCGGGCGTAGCCTACAATCCGTTGACGGATCTATGGCGCGTCGTCGACGACACGGATGTCAATTACATGGTGACGGCGATCCGGCCTCAGCCGGCTGTTTGACCCGCGCCGTAAATCTTCAGGAAGGCGCCGACTGCGCGCCTGACGCGCGCGCGCTGTTCCTTTTCATTGTACGCCGCGGCGACGCCCATCAACGCCGACATATGATCGGATCCGATGATAAGACCGAGAAACTGCGCCGCAGCTTCGCCCGCATCGAGCGCATTGAGCTTGCCGGCTTCGGCCGCGCGCGCGAGGTAGCGCGCAAGCCGGTCGCGCACGAATTGCGGACCGTTCTCGTAGTAACGCTCGGCGAGTTCGGGAAAATTCGCCGCCTCCGCGATGATGGCGCGCTGCATGGCGATCTTTGCGGGCGCGAAGACAACCTCGACGAAGCGTTCGCCGAATTGGACGAGCGCTTCTTCAGGCGGCGCCGAACCGACGGACAAGGGTCCGACAAGATCTTCCGCCGTCCTGTGAACGACGGCGGCGAAGAGATCCTGCTTGCTGTCATAGCGCGCGTAGATCGTCTGCTTCGAAACGCCCGCCGCCGCCGCGATCTCATCGATTGACACGCCGTAGCCGCGCTCGGTGAAGAGCGCGCTCGCCGCGTCGATGATCGCTTCATCCTTTTGCGGGTCGGCGCGCCGCCCCTTTTTCGCCGCGAGCGTCATCAATGGCCTCCAGCCGCAACATTTCTGGACGGCGGCGTCGCGATGATCAAGAGCGGCGCCGTCATCAGCGCGACGAGCGTGATCAGCTGGAATATGTCGGCGAAGGCGAGCACCATCGCCTCGCGCCGCGCGATGTCGGCGAGCGCCCGCAAGGCGGCGCTTGACGGGTCGGGAACGCCCATGGCTGAAAAATGCGCGGTCAGGGCGGAAAGCCGTTCGGTGACCGCCGGGCGTGAAATATCGAACTTGTCCGCCAGCATGCGCGTGTGGTGAACGGTTCGGTCGTTCAGGAGCGTGTTGATCACCGCAAGACCGAAGGCGCCGCCGAGATTGCGCGACAGGTTGAAGAGCCCGGATGCGTTCGGCACCTTGTCGGCGTCAAGCGTGCCGAGCGCGATGACGTTCAAGGGCGCCATAACGAGCATCAGACCGGCGCCCCTGAAGACCTGCGGCCAGAAAAGCTCCCAATAGCCCCAGTCCGACGTCACGCTGACGAGATCGCGGGTTGAAAGCGCAATGATGAGGAGGCCCGCCGCGGACACCGCGCGCGGATCGAACTGGCGCGAGAGCATCGCGGCGAGCGGGGCGGCCAGAAACATCGCGCCGCCGGTGACGAACACCGTCTCGCCGACCTGCAGCGAGTTGAAGCCGCGGATGCGCGCGAGAAAGAGCGGCAGCACATAGACGAGGCCGAACAGCGCGACGCCGGTCGAGGCGGCGACGAGGCTGCCGGCGGTGAAATTCGGGTTTTTGTAAACGGCGAAGTCGACAAGCGGATTGTCGCGCCCGCGCATGCGCCCGAAAAAGACGACGCCGGCGGCGAGCGCGACAATCGTCATCGTCGAAATCAGGCGGCTGTCGAACCAGTCCTCGCCCGGCCCTTCTTCGAGAATGAACTGGATGAAGCCGAGCGAGACCGCGAGAAGGACGAAGCCTGTCGCGTCGAATTTCTTCAGCAGCGATAAATTCGGCTTGTCGAAATCGGCGTAGAGCCAGACGACGGCGGTGATGAGCGCGCCCGGGACGACATTGACGAAAAAGAGCCAGTGCCAGCTTAAATATTCCGAGATCGCGCCGCCGAGAGTCGGTCCGACAGTCGGCGCCATGGTCACGATAAGGCCCATGCCGGCCGACAATTGCGCGGCGCGCGAACGCGGGAAAGCGGTGATCGAAGTCGAGAAGACGAGCGGGATCATCGCGCCGCCGAGAAAGCCCTGGATCGCGCGCAGAATGATGAGCGTTTCCATATTCGGGGCGAGCCCGCAAAGAAGGCTCGCCAAGGTGAAGCCCGCCGCCGATATTGAAAACATGACCCGCGTCGACAGCGCGCGCGCGAGATAGCCCGAAATCGGGATCATCATCACTTCCGCGATGAGATACGACGTCTGGATCCAGCTGATCTGGTCGGCGCTGGCGGCGAGCCCCGCCTGAATCTGCGGCAGCGAGGCGGCGACGATCTGGATGTCCAGGATCGCCATGAACATGCCGAGCGTCATGAAGGCGAAAATGGCGAGGCGTTTGGGATCAATCCGATCGGGATCGGCCGCGGCGGCGATCGGCGCCGCCGCGCGCGCGTCGATGTCGGCGTTCGCCGTCGTCATAGGCTATGTTCGTCGCGCGTTGCGCCTTTATCGGGGCGCGGCGCGAAAAGCGCGGTCGGGGGCCCTTCCTCGCCGCCGCGCGTATCGACAGCGACCGTGACGGAAAGGCCGGGCAGCAAAGCAAGGCTCGCGGGCGCGCGCGTCACCTTGATGCGCACCGGCATGCGCTGGACGATCTTGGTGAAATTGCCGGTCGCGTTTTCGGGCGGCAGCAGGCTGAATTCCGCGCCGCTCGCCGGCGCGAAACTTTCAACCTCGCCCTCAATCTCAACGCCGGGATAGGCGTCGATTTCAAGCTTCGCCCTGGCGCCCGGCCTGATGCGGCCGATCTGCGTTTCCTTGAAATTGGCGACGACGTAAACATCCGTCACCGGCACGATTGAAACAAGGCGCTGGCCCGGATTGACATATTGCCCGTCGCGTGCGGCGAGATTGCCGGCGACGCCGCTTTTCGGCGCGCGCACGCGCGTCGCGTCAAGATTGCTGCGCGCCAGATCAAGACGCGCCTCGGCGATTTTGAGAGCCGCCGCCGCTTCCTTTTCCTGCGCTTCGACGATCGAGGCGGAGGCTTTCGCGGCGTCGAGCCCGGCGGCGGCGCCTTCGGCGCGCCCGCTCCAGTCTTTCAGCGCCGCATTCGCCTGATCGAGCGCGCGCTTTGTCGCGAAATTCTCCCGCGCGAGTTCGGCGGCGCGTTCGCGTTCGATCTTCTGAAGCGCGAGCGAGGCCTCCGTCGATTTCACCGTCGCCGCCGCGCCGGCGATTTCTGCGCCCGCCTGATCGATCCTCAACCGGATCGCGTCGAGCGCCGCCGCGCGCGCGGCGACTTCGCCTTCCGCCTGCGCCAGTTGCGCGCGATAATCCTCGTCCTCGATGACGGCGAGCGTGTCGCCCTCATGAACGATGGCGTTATCGGCGACGACGACCGTGGCGATGCGGCCTGAAATCTTCGGCGCGACGATCACCGTATCCGCCTTGATGAAGGCGTTGTCCGTCATCTCGATATGCCGGCCGTGAACCGCCCAGCGCACGCCGATAAACAGGATCAGCGTCGCCAAACCCGCCGCGGCGGCGGCCATCGCATATTTCTTCATTTTCCAAACCCTATGCAGGCGCCATTTTCGGCCCCAATATCATACTAGACTGGTTAGTATGAAATAACTTTCAAGAGAGTAAACCCGAAAATTCCCCGGAAAATGGTAAAATATTTTAATTATCAATAGGTTAGTGTTTCAGGCCCGGCGTGACGATCGGCTCGAGCTTCGCCCATTCGCGATCGAGCGCGCCAAGCGTCGCCGCATAGCCGTCGAGAACGGCGCGGTCATATTCCCGCCAGTCCCGCAATTCGACGCCCGTCACATCGGGCGCGATGAGAATGTCGGCCGGGGTGTCTTTCGGCCGCAGCTCCTGCCGCGCGGTCGCGGCGCGCATCAAGAGCGTGACGATCGGCGGCGCGGATTTGAGCCCGTACCGCCAGACCCATTCGAGAAAATTCGGCGGTTCGGAAAACAGCGCGGAGGAAATCGAGGCCTCCCGCGCGACGTCGATCCCGATCGTCACCCCGCGATGCAGATTGGTCATGAGATCGGTCGGAAAATTATTCATCACCGCGCCGTCGACCAGAAGCTCATCGCCGTCGACGACCGGCGGCAAGATGCCCGGCAAGGCGATCGAGGCGCGCAAGGCGTCGCGCAGGAGGCCGCGCCGATGAATGCGCGTCACGCCCTTGGTGATTTCGGACGACGTGCAAAAGAATGGAATTTCGAGGTCCTCGATCCGCGTATCGCCGAAATGGCGTTTCAACCGTTCCTCAACGCGCGCGCCCTTTGTCAGCGCGACGACGGGAAGAACATGATCGCCGAGCGGATTGGATTCGACAAATCCGTCGCGAATGCGCGCTTCGATCTCCTGATCGCTCCAGCCCATGGCGACGCAGGCGGCGACGATCCCGCCCATCGACGCGCCGGCGAGAAAATCGATCGGCACGCGCCGTTCGCGCAACGCCTTGATCGCGCCGATATGCGCATAGGCGCGCGCGCCGCCGCCCGACATGACGACGCCGACCGTGCGTCCCGCTATCGCGCGCGCAAGACGCTCCTCCGTTCTGGCACCGCTGACGTGAAAAATCCGGTGAGCGTCGACCGCATCGACCCAGTCGGCGACGCTGCCCGATTTCATGCCTTCATGCAGCATGACGATGTCGACAAGGCGGAATTTGCGCGCCGGCGCGGCGTCCGTGATCGTCAACGGAAACGGGCGCGGCGGGCGCGCGTCCTGCCGCGCGAAAACGAAGAAGCGGTCGGCGTGGCGCAGGGCGAAGCGATAGGCGTAGGAAGCGCCGACGCGCGCGGTCAGGATCAGGACGTCATGCGCGGCTTCAATATCGTCAAAAACGCCGTCGTTTAAAGTCTCGGGATCTGCGATCACCTTCGCCTTGCGGCCGTAATCGCCGATGAGGCGGCGAAGTTCGTTCGCATGCGATTCGATCTCGATCGAGGGCGATGATCCGATCAGCGCGAAGACGCGCGGGCTGGCGTGTTTGAAACTGTCATTGGGATGGCGCGCGCGCCTGACGATGGAGTTGGCGAGCGCATGCGCGAAATCGACCGACTCGTCCATAAGATAGTCGGCGTCTTCCTTGTCGACGGCGAGCAGCTCAGTGTCGCGCAGCGCGTAGACCGAAGCCGAATGCGCCTCGCCCGCGAGCAGCGACATTTCGCCGACCGGCTCGCCCGAGCGCACATAACCGAGCACCTCATCGCCCGCCTCGCCGCCGCGCACGACGATGAGCCGTCCCGTCAACACGAAATAAACCGCCGATGACGGGTCGCCCTGCTGGAAAAGCGCCATGCCGCCGGTCAGCGAAAACCAACGGCTGCGCTCGATGAGCGCGCGCAAGGACGCATCGTCAAACGCCTTGAAAAAGGAAAGCTCCCGGCAGCGATCAAAAGCGGCCTGCATGGCCTGATCAAAGACGCAAGCCGGCCGCAAAAGCAAGGCGCCGCGCGTCAGCGCGGCGTCAGGCGATTTGCGATTTGATGAGAATTCAGTTCAGTTTTTTCTTTGCGCCGGCAGGCGCGCCCGGCGCCGGCGGCAGCGGCGCAATCGATACGCCTTCATCGACAAGCTCCTTGACTTCCTTGCCGCTCGCCTCGCCGTAAATCTGACGCTCCTGCGTCTCGCCGTAATGGATCTTGCGCGCCTCTTCCGGAAAACGGTCGCCGACATAATCGAAATTCTTTTCGACATAGTCGCGCGCGCGGCGCGCGGCCTCGACGATCGTTTCGCGCATGGCGGCGACGCGATCAGGGCGCTTGGCGCCGCTTGTCACGACGGCGGGCGCCATGATGGCGCGATCAACCTGCGTCGAACCGCAAAAGGGACATTCAAGCGCCCCTTCCGACGCCTGTCTGTCGAAATCGTCGCTTGAGCGAAACCACCCCTCGAAGGAACAACCCGCCGCGCATTGCAACTGATACTTGATCATATCTCTAAATTGATGACTTCGAAGGCGGATTCAAGAGCGAGATTGGGAATCTGGCGGCGCGCCTTCGCTGCGCGCGCCGGATCGATGTCGGCGAGAATGATCCCGGGCTCGTCGCCCCTGGCTTCGGCGAGCGTTTCGCCCCAGGGCGAGATGATCATCGAGTGGCCGTAGGTCTCGCGCCCGTCCTCATGGAGGCCGCCCTGCGCGGCCGCGATGATGAACGCGCCGCATTCGATCGCCCGCGCGCCGAGAAGCGTCTTCCAGTGCGCGCGCCCGGTCTGTCGCGTGAAGGCGGCGGGAACGCACATGAGTTCGGCGCCGGCGCGCGCCAGCGCCCGGTAGAGATGCGGAAAGCGCAAATCATAGCAGATGGTGAGGCCGATCGACGCGAGCGGCGTGCTGACGACGACCGCCTTTTCGCCCGGCGCGTAAATCCGCGATTCCCGCCAGCTCTCGCCGCCGTCGAGATCGACATCGAACATATGGATCTTGTCGTAGCGCGCGGCGATTTCGCCGTCCGGCCCGAACAGGAAGCTGCGATTGGCGAGACGCCCGTCGCCGCGATTGACGGCGAGCGAACCGATCAAAAGCCAGACGCCGTTGTCGGCGGCGGCGGCCGAGAAAGCCGCGATTTCCTCAATCGCCTCGCCCTCGGGCAGCGCGGCGGCGAGGCGCGCGGCGTTTTTGTCGACGACATTCGTCATTTCCGGCGTGACGATGAAATGCGCGCCCTTGCCCGCCGCCTCGCCGATCATCGCGATTGCGGCGGCGACATTCGCGGCGCGATCGAGGCCGGAGCGCATCTGCACGCAGGCGGCGCGAAATATCGGCCGATCATCGTCGCGCGGTTCAGTCATTGAGCATCGGATCCAGCTTGCCGGCCGCCTCCAGCGCCATCAGGTCGTCGCAGCCGCCAATATGAGCGTCGCCGATGAAAATCTGCGGATAGGTCCTCGCGCCGTTCGCGCGCCGCGCCATTTCCTGACGCTTCTCCGCATCAAAGGCGGCGCTGATTTCGTTCACCTCAACGCCTTTTTTCTTCAGGAGCGAGATCGCCCGGACGCAAAACGGGCAAAGCGGCTTGGTGTAAATCGTGACGGTTTTCATGGGCAGGCGAGACGTCCGCATTCCGGCGGCGCAATGATTGACCATTTTCGCCCGCGCGCCTAGCGCCTCCGCCGGATTTTTCGCTGCGATGTCAGGCGAGCGCGACGCCGCCCTTGACGACGCGGGCGAGGACGAGCGCATCGACCCGGCGCGCGCCTGCGCGTTTCAGCGCGCGAGCGCAGGCGGAGAGCGTCGCCCCGGTCGTCAACACGTCGTCGATGAGAAGGATGCGGGCGCCCGCAACGCGCGCGTTCATGTCTTCGCGCACGGCGAACGCGCCGGCGACGTTTCGGCGCCGGGCGTCGGGCGACAGGTTTTTCTGCGGCGGCGTCGACCGGATGCGCTGAAGGAGCATCGGCTCAACCGGCAAGGACGTCGCGCGGCCAAGCGCGAGCGCGAGAAGCGCGGCCTGATTGAACCGTCTTGAAATGAGACGCCGGCGATGCAGCGGCGTCGGCGCGAGGATGACGTCTTCAGCGAAAAGCGGCGCGCCAGCGCGTTTGAGCCAGCCGGCGAACAGCCGCGCCAGCTCGGTCCGGTCCGAATGTTTGAAAGAAACAATCAAGCCGTGGCTCGCCTCGTCGTAAACGACGGCGGCGCGCGCGCTGTCGAAATCAGGCGGCTCGGCGGCGCAGCGCGCGCAAATCGCTTCCGCCGCGATCTCGTGAGAGAACGGCGCGCCGCAATGATTGCAGACGGGGCTTTCAACAAATTGAATGCGCGCCCATGCCGAAGGCGACAAGAGACCCGGCGCCGAAACAGGTTCGCCGGTTAACGGGCAGAGCGGCGGCGTGACGACATCGAGGAGCCCGCCGACGGGATTTACGCTCAATTTTAAGTTTTTTCGCAACGCACAGACCCGCTGATAGTCGCGTAATTTCCGCGTTTTCACCGCTTATGGATAACGCGAATTAACCGAGTTTCCTAACAAATCTTCAATGACGGAACTTTTAGAAAGGCAGTCGGAGGCGACCGCATGTCGGCCGCCCTGCGGGGTAGGACCTGCGGCCGCCTTTTTGTTGGAGAGTTCTTATGCGGTTGCTAAATGGCTTTGCGAGCGACAAGCGCGGCAACATATCGATCATGTTCGCCTTCATGCTTGTTCTTGTGTTGTTGTTCACCGGCGGCGCTATCGACTACACGCGGCGAAACGCGGTGAGAGCAGACCTGATCGACTCGCTCGACGCGGCCGGTCTCGCCATGGCGCAGCTCGACGAATCGAACCCCGCGATCATGCAGAACATGACGCCGGCCGAGAAGACCAACTATCTGAAGGATTACGGCAGGCGGTTCTTCCACGAGAATTTCGGCTACGAGAATGAGATCAAGAATTTCTCGCTCGACTTCGTCGTGACGGAACAGAAGATCACGCCGGTCGCGACGGGCGAGATCAAGACGCTGTTCCTCGCCGCCGCCGAGCGGCTGCTCGGCAATCCGGGCGGCGCCGACACGCTGTCGATGTCAGCCTCGACCGAGATCACGCGCCGCGGCTCCGGCCCGATCGAGCTTGCGCTCGTCCTCGACGTCACCGGCTCGATGAACAGCTATGTCGGCAGCAAGAGGAAAATCGATTCGCTGAAGGAAGCCGTCGACGCCCTCCTCGACGAGCTTTACGGCGACGCCGACAACGCGACCAGCGAATATGTCAAAACGTCGGTCGTCCCGTTCGCCGCCTATGTGAATTCAGGCGCGGCGGTTTATGACGACGGATCGGCGGCGTGGGACAGCGCGTGGAGCGACACGAGCGCGCAATCATCTTACCACGGCGCGCATTTCCTTCATGTTGATTCAACCGGAACGATCGACTTGACCACGAAAGTCAATCATTTCGAGCTTTACAACTCGATCTCCGGCACAAACTGGGCAGGCTGCAATATGGAGCTCGCCTATCCGCTCGACGAAATCGACGTCGATGCGGGCGCCGCAGCGTCGAACGCCGTGATCAACTCCTATGGAACGGCGCCGACGGGCGCGTCAGGCTCGGTGGTCACAACCGCCTTCAGTTCCGCGCCGACGCCAAAGCTCAGCGTGGCGACGCTCTCAACGGCGGCCAACACGCTTTTCGTACCTCAATTCGCGGCGGACGATCCCGATTGCGACAGCTCGAATGAATGCGAATGGAGTTCAAGCAACCAATCGCTGAACGGAATCACTTATAAGGGCAACTGGTTTCACAATCCCGGCAACAACAGTTACGGCAACTACGACGGCTACAATAACAGCTACATCAGCGACAAGCAGTACACCTACAAGTCGCCGAGCACCTATCTCCAACAGTATTTGCCGATCGCGAAAAAAGCGCTTGAGGTTCTTCGCTATCACAGCGGCTATTCGGGCTCGAGCTCCAGATGCCCGTCAACCGGGACGCAGGACAGCGCGTTGAACACATGGCTCTCTGCGCGCGGCGCCACGGATTGCTTCGACGCCGAATACAATCTGCGTCAAGCCTATGTCGGCTATTACAATGACTCTGATCCGAGCAACAAAAGATATGTCGGCAAATACGATCTTTCGAGCAGCGTCAGCTCGTCGCGCGGGCCGAACGACAACTGCCCGTCGGCGCCGATTTTCGTCGCCTCGGAAGACAAGGCGAAGATCCAGGACTTCGTCGACGATCTGACCCCGGGCGGCAACACGAACTCTGCCGAAGGCATGATGTGGGGCTGGCGCGTTCTCTCGCCCGAAGCGCCGTTCGAAAGCGAGTTCGACTATAATGACGGCAAATGGCAGAAAGCGGTCGTGCTGATGACCGACGGTTTCAACACCATCAGTTCCGCGGACACGCCCTGGGGCACCGAGCTTGGCCCCTACGGCTACGGCCGCGAGGAGCGGATGGGCGTCGGGATCAACACGTCGAGCGAGATGCGCGACCAGTTCGACGACAAGCTCGTTCGCATCTGCTCGCGCATGAAGGCGAAGGGCATCCTCGTTTACGCCGTCACCTTCGGGCTCGACGACAACGACCCGGATGAAAAGGCGACGAAAGACGTCTTCCGCGCCTGCGCGACAGAACCCGAGGAGCCCTATTACTTCGACGCGCCGGACGGCGACGAGCTGAAAACCGCCTTCGCCGACATCGCGTCGGACCTCGTCGACCTGCACGTCAGCAAATAGGCGAAGGAGAGGACCGCGCCATGCTGATCCGCAACATGAAAAAAGCGACGGCTCACGCCATCGCCGCGCTCAAGGACAAGGCGGGCGCGACGGCGGTCGAATTCTCCCTCGTCGTCACGCCTTTCCTGATGATCATGATGTCGACCTTCGAAGTCGGCTGGTTCTATTTCGCCAATTCGCAGGTCGATTCGGCGGTGACCGCCGCGGCGCGTTTCATCCGCACCGGCCAGGCGCAGGAAGGCGGCTTCGACAAGGACGAATTCTTCAACAAGGTTTGTCCCTCTCTCGCCCCCTTCGGCGATTGCAATCAGACCCTGACGGTCGAAGTCGACACGTTTTCGAGCTTCGCGGAGCTCGCCGCCGACACCTCGCCGGTCGTCTGCACGAATGACGACACGTCGAAGATCACGGCGCTCTCCTATGATCCGGGCGGCGACAACGCGATCGTCAGGATCCGCATCTGCCTGCTCTACAAGACGATGAATCCGACGATCGGCGTCAACGTGTCGAATGTCGACGGCGGCAAACGCCGTCTCTACGGCTCCTATATTTTCCGCAACGAGCCCTATTCCAAGAACAACCGGACGACGCCGTCGTCATGACGCGCCGGCCAGCAAGGTGAAGTGACATGCGCATCAAACAGCAACCAGTAGAGCGCTCGCCGGTCGCCGGCCTCGCCGGCGACAAGAGCGGCATCGCCGCGACTGAATTCGCGATGCTCTTGCCCGTTATGACGTTTATGTTCTTCGGCATGCTCGAAGGCTCCGATCTTTTCACCGTCAATCGCCGGCTCGCCAACGCAACGAACTCGCTTGTCGATCTCGTCGCGCAGGAGCCGACGATTACGGAAGCCGAACTAAGCGATTTGATGATCGGCGTGACGCGCATTCTCGAGCCGACGGACACCTCCACCGTCTCCATGTCGGTCATTTCAGTCATCAAGGGCGCGAACGCCAATGATCCGGTGAAGGTGCACTGGAGCCGCGACGGCCACGGCCAGGAGCCGTACCCCGCAGGATCGACCTATCCCAAGCTCGACGACGAGACCACGCTCTTCCCCAACTCGTCCCTGCTGGTCGTCGAAATCGACTATGACTATGAATCGGGACTGACGGGAAAAGTCTTCACGATGCCGTTCGACTTTTCCCACCAGGCGGCGCGCTGGCCGCGCAAATCCTCCCGCGTGCAGCTCTGCGCGACGGCGGACCCGGCGAGCTGCACCTCCTGATCGCCGCGCCGCGCGCCCGGCGATTATTGCCGCAGGCGGGTTGAGCGCCTAAAGGCGTCGCATGAGCCAGGCGACGCCGCCCGCAATCTTCAATCGACGTCTTTACGCGCTGCGCCGCAGCCGCGCCGCCCGAACGATCGCCGATCATGAATTTCTTCACCGCCGGTCGATGGAAGACATCGTCGACCGGCTTGAATCGGTGACGCGGCGCTTTCCGCGCGCGCTCCTTATCGGCGTCGGCCCCTTGAGAACGCTGCTGACGACGGAGTGCGGCGTTGACGAGATTGTTGAAGCCGACGCCGCAACGACGCGGCTTTCGCCTGACGCTCGCGGCGTCGCGCTCGACGAGGAGCGCCTGCCCTTCGCGCCGGCCTCGTTCGATCTCATCGTCAATCTCCTCAGCCTGCATTCGGCGAATGACCTCATCGGCGCGCTCGTTCAGATGCGCATCGCGCTGAAGCCGGACGGGCTGATGATCGCCTCGCTGTTCGGCGAGGAGACGCTGCGCGAATTGCGCGGCGCTCTTTATGCGGGCGAGGCCGCCCACGCCGGCGGCGTCAGCCCGCGCGTCGCTCCTTTCGCCAGCGTAAAGGATCTCGGCGCGGCGCTGCAGCGCGCCGGATTTGCGCTGCCCGTCGCCGATCTCGACCGCGTCCGCGTCGCCTATCGCGACCCCGCGCGCCTTGTTCGCGATTTGCGCGGCATGGGAGAAACGAATTGTCTCGCGCGGCGCGGCAAGGGATTGAGGCGCGACGCGACGGCGGCCGCCATGGCGGCCTTGGCGGAAGCGAAAGAAACGACGTTCGATCTTGTCACGCTGACCGGCTGGGCGCCGCATGAAAGCCA
>CALAZI010000152.1 GCA_937895955.1 uncultured Alphaproteobacteria bacterium
GATGACGCGGCGGAGGATCATTCGTCGCCCGCGCGCGCAGCGTCGATCCAGTCCTGTCGGCGCGGCGCGAAGAAGTCGAGGACGACCGCGTCTTCGATGATGGAAAACTCATGTTCGACATTCGGCGGAAAGAGAAGGACATCGCCCGCTTTCAGATGAAAAGTCTGGTCGCCAGACCGCACGATTGAGCGCCCGGAAAGAATGACGGTGACCTGCTCGTTCGGATGGCTGTGCATCGGAACGCCGGAGCCGGCCTTCAGCGTCCAGCGCGAGAACGTGCTCGTCTCGCCATGCAGCGCCTGGCGAACGATGTCGGGGGTCAGTTGCTCGCGCGCCAGCGCCTCGAACGAGGTGACGACCGGCGCCGCCGCGTCGCCCGCCGCGCTTTCATTCGCCGGCGGCGCAGGCTGCGCGCAGCCGGCGAGCGCCAGGGCGCCGATGATGATCCGCATGACCATAAATCCCCTCTCCCTTTCGGCTGCGCCGAACCGGCGCATTATTCGCCCGCGCCGTTTCGGGCGCAATATGGCCGCGCCGTTTCCCGTCACTCTTGTTGGGCGCGCCGTATGACATCGATTTTTTCAAGCGTCGCCAGATAATCGGCGACTTCCCGCAGCGACACCGGCCCGTAGGCGGCGTCGAGACTATTGCGGATCGCGCCGACATCGCGCGCGCCGTCGACGAGATTGAGCGCGTCATAGGCGACAAGGTCGTTACCAGCCGGTCCCGTATTGTCGCCGGCGCCGCTGCCGGTCAGCTTGTCCTCAAGATAGGAATAGCCGAAAGCGCTCATCGGGCCTTTGACCGACGGGTTTCGCGCATAGATGATTTTCGCCGCGTCCTCATCGAAGGCCCTCGCCTCGCCGCGCCCGAGCGTCTCGGCGAGCGCATCGAGCCAGGCGAGCGCGGACGCTTCGTCCTCCCACTCGGCGAACGCCTTGATCGACGCGATAACCGCGCGTTCGCCGCGCCAGAATTCAAAACGGAGATTGTCGGCGTCCGCCGGCGCAAGGCCCGCCGCTTGATCCTCCATCAGCGCCGCGCGGCGCAGGATCGCCGGACGCGCCGCGTCAAAGAGCGCCGCGCCGTCGGCGTAGCCGGCGAGCGCAAGTCCGCTCGCCGCGGCGATGAAGGCGACGCGCTTCAGTTTGGTCGGATCGATATTTTCAGGGCGGTCCTTATTGGTGTGAATGAAACGGTCCGGCCAGTCATTCATGTAAAAGGCGGGGATCGCCCAGCTTGAGTCGAGATAGATCTGATGATCGCTGCCGAGCCTGAACGGCGCGAGACGCGGCTGCAACGCATGTTTCGCGCCTTCGGGCGCCCTCAGGGGAAAGTCCGCCGCCTCGCCGCTCGCATGGGCGAGCGTTTCCTCGCCGACAAACAAGGCGAGCGCGCCGGCGACATCGGAAACGACATTCGGCAGACTCGCCGGCGTCCGCGTGACGCGGAAGACCGCGCCCGTTTCATATCCGCCGCCGACCATGTCGAGATGGATCGCCGCCTTGATGCGCGCCGCAATGTCGGGCCGGCCGTTCAAAAGCGCGAGCGTGCCTTCGATTTCCGGCGGCCAGACGAAACGCAGCGTGCGCGTCGGACGTGCGATGCGCTTTTCATTGATCAATCGCGCAAGGCTGACCGCAACCTCATGAATCGTCACGCAACCCGACGCATTGTCATTGGCGCCCGGCCGCTGATGATCGAGATGACAGGAAAAGACGATCTCGCCGGCTTTCGGGTGCGTTCCCTTGATCGTCGCGGTGAGGATTTCATAACCGCCCTTCGACCAGCCGGCGTCGACCTTCGCGTCGAGCATGATCGTTTCGCCGGCCGCGAGACGTTTTTGAAACGCGCGCGCCTTTTCAAGCGACACCATGAAGGCGAAGGTTCCGGGCCGCGCGAAACTGTCGAGATGACCCCATCGCACCAGCGAGGCGTCATCCCCCTGCCAGGCGGTCTTCTGATTGAGCGCGTAGGAGATAATCCCGGCGGCGCCGTATTGTTCAACGGCGCGTTTTTGAACCGCGCCCGGCTGGCTTGAGGTGAGGACGAGCTTTCCCTTAACGTCCTTGCCGTCATAATCCGCATCGGTCATTCCCGCGCCGATATCGACAAGCGCGGCGCGCGCAGCGCCCGATGCGCTGTCCTGCGCCAGCGTCACCGGCTGCGTGCGGTAGTCGGCGAGACGCACGGACTTTTTCCATTCCTCGCCGTCGGGCGCCAGTTCCCAAAGCTCGGCGGCGCGCGCGTTCCACGGCGCGCGCGAGCGCTGCGTGCCGTAGAAAATCTTTCCGTCGGCGGGAAAGGTCAAAAAGCGCACGTCCTCAAGACCCGCCGCTTTCAGCCCCTCGGCGAGCTGGTCGGCGGCGGCGCGAAAATCCTTCGAGCCGCGCATGCGGTGCCGGCGCGTCACGCCTTCAAGTTCGCGAAAGGCGCGCTCGCCCGAAATTTCCTCGGCGAGCGCTTCGGCGACGTCGCGCGCGATCAGCGGCGGCTCGCCGGCGAAGGCGGGCGCGGCGATGACCGCGCAGGCCGCCAGCGCCAGAGCGGCGATATGTTTAAGATTGACGAAAGCGCGCATGCCCCTCGCTCCTTATGTCCCTATCTCGAACGGCGCGCGAGGATCACCGCGCCGCGGCGTTTGTCAGCCCGCGCCTCGTTCCAGTTCGCGGCTTGCAGGCCGATGAAAACGCCCATGTCGACAATGACGAAATAGAGCGCCGCCGCCGTCCGGTTTTGCGCTTTCACATGTTCGATGACGCGGCGGAGGATCATTTCTAGCCGCCTTGCGCTTTGGATGCCGCCGGACGCCCAAGTTCAACAGCGAGCGCCTTTTCCAGGTCTTCAAGCGCCGCGATCGTTTCCTGGTATCGTTCAACGTGGGAACTCAGCCGCGAAAAATTGTCGACATATTCCGCCAGAAAACCCTTGTCGCTGCGCATTTTCTCAAAATCGCATTCGCTCGAC
The DNA here is from genome assembly GCA_937895955.1 of uncultured Alphaproteobacteria bacterium. Classification (GTDB taxonomy): domain Bacteria; phylum Pseudomonadota; class Alphaproteobacteria; order Caulobacterales; family Parvularculaceae; genus Amphiplicatus. The sequence continues at coordinate 2,968 of CALAZI010000152.1, forward strand.
CATCCATATCCGTCGCCGGCGCTTCGCGCCCATAGCGCCCGGCCGTCGCCTTCATCGATGCGCCTGCGCGCCGTCCACACCGCATCAGGATGGCGCGAGTAAAGCCGGAACAGTTCGTTGACCGCCTCGGCGTATTGGCGCCGCGCGTGACCGCGCACGACCGCAAAACGCCGCAAACTCGCCCGCACGCCCTCATTGGTGATCAGATCGAACCGGCCGGTGGCGATAATCTCTTCCAATATGGGCAATTCATCGGTCGGCGCGGGCAGCCAGTGCGACACCCCAATCGAACGACATTCGACGTCGTTCAGCGCGCGTTTCGGCGTTTGATCGAAAAGCAGCGGGTGAATCGCGTTCATCGCTGCAATGCGCGGCGATTGAATGTCGAACTCGGCCTTCTGGATTTTCAAAAGCGTGCGCGTTTCGTCTTCCAACCGCATCAATAGCATTCGTTCCTCAGCACGGTCGGCGCGCGCCGCATTCCAGTTCGACACCTGAATGCCGATGAAGACGCCGATGACGACGATGAGGAAATCAAGAAAGACCGCGGTCCATTCCTGTTTCTTCACATGCTCGATGACGCGCCGGAGGATCATTTTTCGAGACCCTCAACCGGCGGACAGGTCTCTTGAATGTAGTCGAAAAACTCTGTGGTCGTCACTACCCGAATCCATTCCGTTAAACCTTCATTGCGCGCGGCGCGAGCGTTAAAAATGCAAATCTGACGCTGAAATCGCGTCCATTCCGATTCGCCGATCTGTCCGTATTTTTTCGCGAAATATGTTTTTTCATAAACGCCAAAGAACATCTCTATCAATACGCGGACTCTCAGCTGTTCATTCTCCGAAAGAGTTTCCCATTCTCCGCGATCGACCGCTTGAAAGTTCTCAGCCATGGTTGGATCGGTAACGAGCAGCGCCCTGACGGTATTCAGACTATCCATATTCCGGTCATAGGCGCCGGCGCGCGTAATTTCATTATTTTCCCACACGCCCAGTATGAGGAAGATCAAGGTTATGACGATCGCGACGCCGGAGAAAATATCGGCGACATTGGCGCAATCCTGCAATTTCAGTTTCACAGCGACCCCTCGTCAAACGTTGTTTTCTTCTTGAATACGATCAATATACTCGCGCGCTTCGCGTGCGTCGCGCCGCGCCGCATTCCAGTTGGCGACCTGCAGGCCGATGAAAACGCCCATGACGACGATGACGAAGTCGAGCGCCGCCGCTGTCCAGTTCTGCGCCTTCACATGCTCGATGACGCGGCGAAGGATCATTCGCGCCCCCCGACTTTTTCCAGATGCGGCCGGCGAGACGCTTCCGCAGACGCAGAGCATTGACGGTTCCGATCCGTCCGTCAACGGCTCGATTCTGCCCTATTGACAACTATGTTGTCATACTCTATTTGACAATATAGTTGTCATAGAAGGCAGCCTCCGTGACGGACCTTGAACGCCTCATTCGCCGCACGCGCGCGGCCTTTCACGCGCTCGCCGCCTACGGCTCCGCACTGCACGCCGATCTCGGCGTCAACGCCTCAATGCGCGCGGTGATGGAGCATATCGAGGAGAACGGCCCCGCGACCGCGCCGGAAATGGCGCGCGCAAAGGGCGTGTCGCGCCAGCATATTCAGACCATCGTCGATCTCCTGATCGACGCAGCGCTGGCCGAGGCGCGAACCAATCCCGAACACAAGCGCTCGTCCCTTATCGCGCTGACGCGAAAAGGGCGCGCGACATTCGCAAAGATCCGCGCGCGCGAGGAAAAAGCGCTCGCTCAATTGTCGCGCCGGCTCGGCGGCGTCGAACTCGCCGGCGCCGAAAAAGCCCTCGCCGCGCTGATTGCGGCGATCGATGACGATAACAAAGGAGAAAACCAATGACATCCGAAACGCATAACCATCGTCGCGGACACGGACGCAGACACGGACGCAAGATCCTCCTGGTCGCGCTCGCGATCATCATCGCCTCGCTTGCTGGCCAGTGGGCGCTCGGCGGCGCGCATGCGCCTTTCGCCGATGAGGTGAAATTCTCAACCGTCTTCGCCTTTGTCGTTGCGTTTGCAGCGCTCGTCGCCGTCGCAAAAGCGATGCTCTCCGGCGCGCGACGATGAGCGCCCTTCGCCGCGCGATCGTCGGGCAGTTCAAGAAACCGACAGGCGCCGTCGGCGCGATCGCCGGCGCCGTCATGGCCTCCAGGCCGTCAAACCGCAAACGCAATCGCTGGACGATTGGTCTTCTTGAGATCAATCCAGCGGACCATGTGTTCGAACTTGGCTGCGGACCGGGCTTCGCGCTGGCGCTCGCCGCAGATAAAGCGCCGAAGGGTTTCGTCACCGGCGTCGATCATTCGCCGGTGATGATTTCAATGGCGCGAAAGCGCGTTGATCGCGCGTTGCGCGCCGGGCGCTGCAATCTCGTCATCGGCGACGACAGTCAGCTTTGCGCATTCGAAGACGCGCTCGATGCAGTCTATTCGGCGAATGTCGTTCAGTTCCTGCCCGATACGCAGCGATATTTTTCACGCGCCTTCAAGGCCCTCAAGAAAGGCGGACGCATGGCGACGACCTATCAGCCGCGCGGCGCCAATCCGACCGATGCGCAAGCGGACGCCATGGCCGTCCAATGCGCCGATCTTGCAAATAAAGCCGGTTTTTCATCGGTGCGGATCGAACGCCTTGCGCTTGACGGCGCGAGCGCCGTTTGCGCGCTTGCGTTAAAATGAGCCGCATTTGCGGTCGGCTGCGCTTGCGCGCGCGGCGCGCGACGATCAGCATTCAAGACCGCGCGAAAGGAGCCTCGCCATGAACGGAACGATCGCGGCGATCCTGCTATTCGCCGGCGCCGCCGACGCCGAGTGGAACGCCGATGAAAAGGCGGTGATCGCGCAGATGACGGCGCTCAGCCAGTCGACGCGCGAAGGCGGCGGCGGGGCGGACGCCTATGCGGCGATGCTTGCCCCCGGCTTCACGCGCTGGACCGTCGGCGGGAATGTGATCAATGGACGCGACGCCTGGATCGAAGGCGTCGCCGACTGGCTGAATGAGGGCGGGCTGGTGCTCGGCGGAACGAATGACGTTCTCGAAATCACGATCGAGGACGATTTCGCCGCGACGCGACGCATCGTTGTCGAGCGGATGAAAAACCCGGACGGTTCGGTTGCGACCTATCGCACCGGCGTCGCCGAAATCTGGCGGCGCGATGAAAACGGCGCGTGGCTTTTGTGGCGCGCAAGCGTCAAGCCCGAACCGGTCGTCGACTGACGCCGCGGTCACTGCAGCCCGCGCCGGATCTCCGTAAAACCGAGAAACGCGAGAACCGCGCCCGATGCGCGGTCGATCCAAAGACGCGCCCGCGCGCCGACGGCGCGCCGGAAGAACGCCATCGCGGCGACGACGCCGATCCACCAGACGAGCGAACCGGCGAGCACGCCGAGCGTCGTCGTCGCAGCGCCGACAGGCGTCAAGCCGTTCGCCGGCGCGAGCGCCGTGAAGATCGCCGCGAACATGATGATCGTCGGCGGATTGGTCAGCGTGAGGAGGACCGATGTCGCAAAGTCGCGAAGAACGCTCTGCGGCGCGACGGCGCGCGCGCCCTCTTCCGGCTTGCGGCGAAGCGCGGTGAGGCCGAGCCAGAGAAGAAAAAGTCCCGCCGCAAGATGCAGCGGCTTTTCATGCGCCAGCATGAAGGCGGAAAGCCCGGCGAGGCCCAACGCCGCGATCAACGCGAAGATCGCGTCGCCGACCGCGATGCCGGCGCCGATGGCGAGACCGGATCGCCAGCCGCGCACAAGGCTTGTCCGCATGCATAAAAGGCTCATCGGCCCGACAGGCGCGGCGACCGCGAGGCCGACGCCGAAAGATGTAAAAAAAATCGAATGATCCATGGCCTATCTCCAAAGGCGAAAAACCCCGCGGACGGAATGTCGGCGGGGCCTCGGTCAGGTTTCGGGGGATGATCCCGACGGAAAGTTCTAGATCAGAATTCCGCCTCTATCGTCGCCGCGCAAAGCCCGAGCGAGGCCGCCTGTTGGCGCGCCTGTCGCGGGCTTTGTTGTGCGACGCGATTGATCATGGGGCGGAGTATTGAAGCGCAGCGGCGCGCCGTCAAGCGAATTCGCCAGGTGATCGGGCGCGCTTCGAGAACCGCGCCCGGCAGGTCGCTCATTATTCCAGCGCGCCTGTTCGCGCAAAACCGGTTTCCGATTTTGCGCCCGGCGCTAGTGCGTTTCCTCGACCGGCGAGATTTCCTGGAACAGCTTGCCGCCGCAATTGATCTTGACGGCGCGCAGCGAGGGTTCGGCGAAATTCGGCTCGCGATAGTGAAGATCGTATTCGGTGACGACCGCCGCATTGCCGACCGTCACACGCTCAAGATCGTAGAAATAGGCGGGCGGCGCCGATTCCTCCGAGCCCGAAAAGACGAGCGTATAATCATCGCCCGCATTCGGCGTGTCGAATTTCAATGTCACATGCAAAGTCGGATTGTCGTTCATCCCCGGCATTTTGTCGATCCATGCGTGCGGTTCGCGCGGATTGGTCGCCGGACAGGCGGCGGCCGCGCCGTCACCGCCCGCGCCGTCCTTGCAAGCGACAGCGAGCGCGGCGAGCGCGATAAAGGAAGCGAGTTTAAGGTAAGCCATCTGGTCTCTCCCCGTTGATGACGGCGGGGAGACTATCGGAAACAAACGCGCGCGGATAGCGCCGGACCGACGGCGCCTCAAGATTGTTGATTGAATTGAAATTCAAAGAATCAACCTGTTTCGCCATGGACTTATCAAGATTGCAGCCTCGCCGCGGCCGGTTCGTCGAAACGCGAGACGACTGGCGATCATCGATGTTTTCGTTTGGGTTTGGCTTTTCCGTCATGTATCTTGCGCGCCTGCAGCGGCTCTAGGGGAGATAGAGATATGCGCAAGTCAATCATCGTCATGTTGGCGTTTTCACTGTTGTGCGGTTGCGCTCAGCACCGCCTGATCGTTCCCGAACCCAATCCGGTCGGCGCGCCTGTCACGGTCGCCAGCAGCGCCTTCTTTTTCGGCGCCAAGCAGCCGCGCACCGTCGCGGAATGCCCGTCGAACGCAATCGATGAAGTCCGCATTCATCAGAATATCGGGCAATCCCTGATCAACGTCTTGACGTTGGGGCTCTGGATGCAGACGAAAATCGAATATTGGTGCGCGAAGCAGCCGTCAAGCGTCGGCTCGACGGGCGATGAGTCCTGACATGCCGGACGATGAATTTCTAAAGGCGACGAACCGGAAGCGCTGGACCAATCACCACAAGACGGTTTCGATCAAGACGAAGGACCAGTGGGTCGTCAGGAACGAATCCCCGGGCTCATCGATCAGCAATATGCGCCATACCGCGGCGCGCATTCAGCGTCTTATCGCGCGCGCCAGAACCGAGGGCGTGCGCCTGCGCGCGCACGGCTCGCGCTGGTCGTTTTCGGAGATCGCCGCGGTCGAGGACGGCTGGTCGCTCGAAACGGGCCATCTCAATCACATGTTCCGCGTCGCGCCGGACACAGTCGATCCGCAATTCGCCGGCGGCGCGGAAGAACTCGTTCTTGCGCAATGCGGGCGCTCGATCAGCGAAATCAACCGCGAGATAGAAAGCCCCGATTGGGCGCGCGCCCTGCGCACGTCAGGCGCCAGCAACGGCCAGACGATCGCCGGCGCGCTTGGCACCGGCACGCACGGATCGGCCGTCGATGTCGGCGCGATGGAAAGCCAGGTCGTCGGCGTCCAATTGCTGTCGGCCGACCGCAATCTGTGGATCGAGCGCGCTTCGCAGCCGGTGATGACGAACGCATTCGCCCAATCGCTCGGCGCCGACCTCGTGCGCGACGATCTCTTGTTCGAAGCCGCGCTGGTCGGCCTTGGCGCGCTCGGCGTCGTTCATGCGGCGCTTTTTCGAACGACCGGGCGCTATCTTCTCAAATCGTCGCTGAAGCACATGCCGTTCAGCGACATTGAATACGCCATGAACACGCTCGATTTTCGCGGGCTCAACCTGACCGATCCGACGCGGCGCCCGTATTTTTTCATGCCGATCATCGATCCCGGCAATCCGGCGACCGCTTACGTCACGGTGCGATACAAGGAAAGCTGCCCGGCCGATCACGTTCCCGACGGCCGCCTGAAATCCGGCTATGAAGTCGGCAACGACCTGCCGGGGCTGATCGGGACGATCCTCGACGCCGAGCCGAGATTGCGTCAGGCTTTCGTCAGCCTGATCATCAAGTCGGAACTCGCTGAATTCGCGAAGAAGGACGGCCTGACGCCGGGCGTCACCTATTCCTACACGACGCCGCGCTCGGGCGTCGCCAGCACCGGCGTCGCGGTGCCGATCGGCTATACGACGCGCGCGCTTGAGATCGGCAAGGCCGCCTTCGCATCAAATCCCGGCGCGCCGATCGTCTTTTCCTTCCGCTATGTGCAAAAATCGCCGGCGCTTCTCGGTTTCACGAAATTCGACCCGACCTGCGTCATCGACGTCGACGGAATCGATTCGCAGGCGACGCGGTCGCTGATGGAGGATTTCTGGTCGGGTCTCGACGCCGCCGGCATTCCCTACGCCTTTCACTGGGGCAAGCTGCACGGCCTGACGCCGCAGCGCCTTCGCAATTCCTATGGCGGCGCGCTCGACAAATGGGCGCTCGCGCGCGAGCAGCTTTTGCCGAACGCCGCCGAACGCGAGATTTTCTCGAACAACTTGACAACGGCGCTCGGTCTTTAGTCTG
>CALAZI010000153.1 GCA_937895955.1 uncultured Alphaproteobacteria bacterium
CCGGCCGCTGCAGCCAGTTCCATTCGGGGTAATGCGCGGCGGCCTCGATCATGTGCAGCGTGTAGGCCATGCGTGGGCGCGCCGAGCGGTTGGCGCGGCTCATATGCGGCGTGCGGCCTGAAAAAATGACAAGATCGCCGACCCCTGCCGGCGCTGCGATGCGGTTTTCTTCGGGAAAAGGTTCGGCCGACAATTCGATCATTTCCGTCCCGCCGTTTTTTTTGCGGCGAAAGACGCGCCGCAACGGACCGCGATGTTCGCCGGGGATGAATTCCATGCAGCCGTTGTCGAGCGACGCCTCATCGATCGCGAGCCAGAAGCCGATGCAGCTTTCAGGCTCGGTGTAAAGAAACGTCGAATCCTGATGGCAAGTCACCTCGCCGCCGATGCCGGGCGGTTTCATGATCACCATCGACTGCAGCAGCAGCGGGTCGTTGAAACCAGCGGCGCGCGCGGCGGCTCGCATTTTCTTCGAACGCGAAAACGCTGAAAAAACCGGATCGAGATCGTGCATAGCGTGGCCGATCTTGTTGATCGATTCGCGTTTCGCGCGTTTCAGTTTTCCCTCGCCGCCGAACGCTTCTTCCTCGAGAAAAAAACTGATGTCGCCGCCGGAATTGAGGAAATAATCGTCCTCGGCATGCGCCTGCGTCGTCGTTGAAAAGACGGTCCTATGCGCATCGATATCGAATTCGTCGATCAGGGCGAAGGCGCGCGCCTTGAGCGCGGCGCATTCTTCCGCCGTCGCGAAGTTCCTGAGAATAACGACGCCCGTCTCTTCGAAGGCGGCGCGCAGATCTGAAGCGCCGCGCTGATCGATCGATGACGAAAACGCCGGAAGCGACTTCATGCCCAAACGCCCATTCAGCTCAGAACGATCGCCGTGATAAGAACGGCGAGAAGGAAGACAAGAACGCCGAGATTCACTTTCGTCGCACGCGCGGCCGAAATCTTTTCGATCCAGGTTCGCGGCCTGACGCCCTTATAGGCGAAGACGGCGAGCGCGGCGAGATTGACGCAAACGACATTAACCGCGAGGAGCAGCGTCGCACGAAACGCGCTGTCCAAATCACCGCCGCCGAGATAGATGCCCGCCGCGGCTGAAGGAGGCAACAGCGCGACGGCGACCATGACGCCGACAAGCGCGCTCGATAGCCCGGCTGAGAGCGACAACGCCGCCGCCGCGCCTGACGCGAGCGCCAGCGCGACCGCGTCGAGCCCCAGCGCCGTGCGCGCAACGAGTTCTGGGCTTGCAAATTCGACCGGAAAAAACGCGCCGATGCCGAGCGCCAGGGCAAAGCCGATCGACAATCCCGCCATCGCCGATTTCGCCGCGCGAAAAACGAGCGAAGGATCGCCGATCGCGGCGCCGAAGGCGAAGGCGATGACCGGCCCCAAAAGCGGCGCGATCACCATGGCGCCGATCACAACGGCGATATTGTTCGTGGAAAGCCCGATCGCCGCGACGATCGTCGACAGAATGGTAAGGACGATAAAGTCACCTGTGAACGCTGCGCCTTCCGATACGTCCTGCAGAATTTCCTCGCGCAATGCGAGGGTCTTGCGTTTTGAGCGCTCGCGTTCCGTTTCCTCCGAACCCGCGTGCGGCGCCGTCGCTTCGACGGGAAGCACAATGATGCGCCATTTGTCGTTATTCTCGAACAGGCTTTGCAGCGCGTCGACTAGCTCCTGCGCCTCGCCGGTTTCGAAAATCGCACGGAGGACGCAGCGCCCCTCGCTGTCGGCGTCGCTGATGCGCGAATGAACCGGTTCGGCAAGCTCGACATATTTCGCAACCTGCTCGCAGAAGCTTTCGGGAAATTCAGCTTCGAGCAGGCGCACGGTCTATTTCCTGCGCCAGGTCGCGCCGCCGGGACCGTCCTCAATGACAATCCCCTGCGCTGCGAGATCGTCGCGTATGCGATCCGACGTCGCAAAATCCTTCGCCTTGCGCGCCGCGGCGCGTTCGGCGAGGAGGGCCTCTATCGCATCTGACGTGAGGCCGGCGCCTTCAGACGGCGGCGTCCATTTGAACCAGACATTCGCGTCTTCGGCGAAAAACCCCATTAGCGCGCCGGCGGCTTTCAGGCGCGCGGCGGCGCGCGCGCGCGGCGCGCCGTCGAGCTGCATGGCGATATCCCGCAATTCATGAAGGCCGGCGATCGCTTCAGGCGTGTTCATGTCATCTTCAAGAGAGAGGATGACGCTTTCAGGACATTCGACGGGTTCTAAAAAGTCGACATCAGCGAACAGGCGATAGAACTTGTCGAGCTGTTTCTTCGATTGCTCGATCAGCGCGTCGGTCCATTCGAGCGGTTGGCGGTAATGCGCCGTCAAAAGCGCAAAGCGCAACGTCTCGCCATGGTGCTTCTTCAAGAGATCGCGCGGCAGGGCGACATTGCCGAGCGACTTCGACATCTTGTCGGCGCCCATGCGCAAAAAGCCGTTATGAAGCCAATAGCGCGCGAGCGGCGCGCCCTGATGCGCGCAGGATGATTGCGCGATTTCATTTTCATGATGGGGGAAGCGCAAATCCTGCCCGCCGCCGTGAATGTCGATCGTCGCCCCCAGCGCCTTTTCAATCATCGCCGAGCATTCAAGATGCCAGCCGGGCCGGCCGCGACCCCAGGGGCTCCGCCAGCCGGGCTCGTCCTCCTTCGACGGCTTCCAGAGGACGAAATCCGCTGCGTCCTGCTTGTAAGGCGCGACTTCAACGCGCGCGCCGGCGAGACGTTCATCAGCGTCGGCGCCGGAAAGTTTTCCATAATCGCCGAACTTGGCGACGGAAAAGAGAACGTGGCCTTCCGCCGCGTAAGCGAAACCGAGCGCAACAAGCCGCTCGGTCAGCGCGATCATTTCCGCGATATGGCCGGTCGCCTTCGGCGTCAGCGTCGGCGCGAGGCAGTTGAACGCGGCGAGTTCTTCTTCATAGATGCGCGCATATTTCGCCGTGATCGCCGAAATCTGTTCGCCGGTCTCCTTCGACGCCTTGATGATCTTGTCGTCGATATCAGTGAAATTGCGCGCATAGACGACATGGTCTTCGCCGTAGCGCCGGCGCAGCAGGCGAAAGAGGAGGTCGAAAACAACCGCCGCGCGGAAATTGCCGATATGGGCGTGATTATAGACCGTCGGCCCGCAGACATACATCGTCACGCGCGTCGGATCGCCCGGAACGAAAAGGCGCGTTTCGCGCGCAAGGCTGTCGTAAAGCTGCAGCATCGCCCAACTGCTAGGCGGCGGCGCGCGCCGCCGCAAGACCCGACAGGATCGGCGTCACCATTTCTCTTTCCAGGGCCTTAAATCCAGCTCATGCGTCCAGGCCGAGCGCGGCTGGCGGTGGAGCATCACATAATTCTCCGCGATCGCGTCGGGAGAAAGAATGGCGTCCTCGGCGCGCTTGGCGTCGACATCCGGAATGATCCCGCGAATGAATTCCGTGTCGATCGCGCCGTCGATGACGACATGCGCGACATGGATGTTATGGGGGCCAAGCTCTCGCGCCATCGACTGGGCGAGCGCGCGCAGCGCCTGCTTCGCCCCGGCGAAGGCGGAAAACCCGGCGCCGCCGCGCAGGCTCGCCGTCGCGCCGCTGAAGATGATGGTGCCGCGAGCGCGCGGGCGCATCCGTTTCGCCGCCTCCCGGCCGGTGAGAAAACCGGCATAGGCGCCCATTTCCCAGACCTTGCGATAAACGCGCGCCGTCGTTTCGGTAACAGAAAAATGGACGTTTGCGCCGATATTGAAGACAGCGACTTCGATCGGGCCGATTTCAGTTTCGATCCTGTCGAAAAGCGCGATCATGTCGTCTTCATCGCGCGCATCAGCGGGAAAAGCGCACGCATCGCCGCCATCCTCGCGAATGCGTTCGGCCAGCGCTTCAAGCGCGGCCGCATGGCGCGGCCGCCGAACAAGGCAGGCGACGAGCCCTTCCCGGGCGAAGGCGCGGGCGATCGCGGCGCCGGTGGCGTCGCCCGCCCCGACGACAAGACAAACGCTCTTTGACGCTGCGCTCATGTTTCCTTCCGCTATCCCATGCCGCGCACGCCGTCCGAGCCCTTGTGTTTGGCGTTGTCGAGCTGGCGCGTGCGAAGGGCGAGCGCGATCCATCCGGCGTGGAACGCCACGCCGAAGGTAAGGACGGCGAAACCCGGAATCGGCCCGACCGCCATGCGCGTCATCACCTCGGCGAAATCATGCGCAGGCGCCGGATGAACAAGGATTTTTCCCGCATAGGCGACCGCCTGAAATGTGAGGATATAGCTGTAATTGCGGCGCAGGCGCCGGCCCATCGCCCGGAAAAACCCGATGTGATATTGCGGGCGCAGATAATCCTGCGCCAGAACATCCTGCCATGCGCCGGGATCGGGCTTGTGCGAGCGCAGCAACAAGGGCGCGTAGAAATTCGTTTCGATCCAGCGGCAGCGCGCGCGCCAGACGTTGAAATAACGATAGCGCCGCGCTTCGAGCACGAGAAACATCGCGATCAGAATGCCGACAAGCAAAAGCGGCAAAGGCGAGGCGGCGGGGCTGGCGAAACTGATCGACATGGCGAGGCCGAGCGTCACCACCGACCAATTTGTCGTCGCGTCAAGCCGCGTGCGCCAGATTGTCGAGCGATAAACCTCGCCGCGATAAAGATGGGCGAGCGCGCCGATTTCAGACGAATCGAATTCGTTGCCGGTCCCGCCGGGCGGCGTTTGCCATTGCCGCCAATTGATATCCGTCCCGCTCATCGCTCGGTCACTTTATCCGCGCCCGACGCCGATGGCGAGCAAAGGGGAGAATTTTTTGGCGCTGACGCTCCACGCCGCTCATTGCGGCGGACGCCGGAATGAGCAGTGGTGAATTTAGAGGGCGAAAAACAGGTTTCCTCTTTTCGGCGACCCTAATTAGACAGATCTCGCCTTTATCTCCGGTCCAGATGATTTTCGCGTCCGCCATCCGCTCAATGCTCGCCGGCGATTGGCGCTTTCGCGAGGCCTTGCGGCTCGCCTGGCCCGCCTCGATCGCGGCGTCGATCACGCCGCTGCTCGGCACGGCGGACGTCTGGGCGCTCGGCCGGTCGGAGCGGCCGCTCGACATCGCCGCCGTCGGTCTCGCCGCCGTCATTTTCTCGCTCGCCTACTGGACCTTCGGTTTCATTCGCATGAGCGTCGCGGGCCTCACCGCGCAGGCGGCGGGCGCCGGCGATGAAGAGGAAATGCGCGCCGCCTTGATGCGCGGCGTCGTCATCGGCGCGGCGATCGGCCTTGCGCTCGTCATTCTGCAACGCCCTGCGGCGTCGCTCGCCTTCCCACTCTTGCGCATCGGTTCGGAAGCGAGCGACGCGACAATCGCTTCGGCGCGCGTTTATTTCGACATTCGCATCTGGGGCGCGCCTTTCGCGCTCGCGACCTACGCCATTCTCGGCTGGCTGACGGCGCGCGGGCGCACCGACTATCTGATGGCGGCGAGCCTTTTCATCACTCTCGCAAACATAGCCCTCGACTGGCATTTCGTTCTCAATCTCGGTTACGGCGCGAAAGGCGTCGCCGCCGGGACGCTGATCGCCGAGATCGCCGGTTTTTTGGTCGCCGCCGGATTCGCGGCGCTGATCATGATGAAGGAAGGCGGCTTCGCCCTCCCCGATCCGCGCCGCCTTTTCGATCCGGCGCGCATCGGCGCGACGCTCGACGTCAATCGCGACATCTTCATTCGAACGTTCATCCTCGCAAGCGCCTACGCCTGGTTCGTGCAGCGCTCGGGCGCGTTCGGCGATGTGACGCTCGCCGCAAACCAGACGCTGCTCCAGCTTTTTCTTTTCACAGGCCTTGCGCTTGACGGGGCGGCGATCGCCGCCGAAACGCTTGTCGGACGCGCCGTCGGCGCGCGCAACGCCGCCGCCTATGATATCGCCTTTAAAACAACGATGGCGATCGCGCTCGCCGGCGCAGTCCTGTTCACGCTGCTTTACGCCGTTCTAGGCGGCGCGGCGGTCGCGCTCCTGACGCCGGAAGGCGCAATCCGCGCAGACGCCCTGCGTTACCTTCCCTGGGTCGTCATCAGCCCGTTGATCGTCGCGTATGGTTTTCAACTCGACGGCGTTTTCATCGGCGCGACGCGGGCGCGCGAAATGCGCGACGCGATGATCGTCACGGCGATCATCTTCTTTCCGCTCTCGATTCTTTTCGCCCGGACTTTCGGCAATCACGGCCTTTGGGCGGCGTTCACAGTCTATTTCATATTGCGCGGCGCGACGCTTGCGGTCTATCTGCCGCGCATCAGACGCGGAATTTCAAACGCCGGATCCGACCGCCTCGCCGAGGCTTGAAAAACCTTCCGCCTTCAACAGCGCCGGCAATCTCTCAATGATGGTCGGGATGAGGCCTGGCCCCTGATAGATGAGCGCCGTGTAAAGCTGGACGAGCGAGGCGCCGGCTCTGATCTTCGCGAGCGCGTCTTCGGCGGACGATACGCCGCCGACGCCGATCAGCGGAATTTTCCCCTTCAGCGTCGAATGGAATTCCGCCAGCAATTCGGTCGATGGAAGAAAAAGCGGCTTGCCGGAAAGACCGCCTTTTTCAGGCGCATTGGCGCTTTTCAGCCATTCCGGGCGCGCGATTGTCGTGTTGGATATGATCAGCGCGTCGATTTTCTGTTCAAGGGCGGCGCCGGCGATATCGGCTTTATCGGCGTCGGCGAGGTCCGGCGCGACTTTCAAAAAGATCGGCGCCTTGACGGCGAGCGCGTCGCGCGCCTTCACGACGCGCGAAAGAAGGCCGACGAGCGCCGCCTTGTCCTGCAGCGCGCGCAGGCCCGGCGTGTTCGGCGACGAAATATTCACCGTGTAGAAATCGACAAGACCTTCAAGGCCTTTGACGCCGGTGACGAAATCCTCAATGCGATCGTCGCTGTCCTTATTGGCGCCGAGATTGACGCCGACAATGCCGATGCGCCGTCGGCGGCGCAAACGCGCGGCGATTTTTTCAAGCCCGTCATTGTTAAAGCCGTAGCGGTTGATGACGGCTTCATCTTCAATGAGGCGAAAAATGCGCGGTCGCTCATTGCCGGCCTGCGGGCGCGGCGTCGCCGCGCCGACCTCGACAAAGCCGAAGCCGAGACGCAGCATGGCGTTCGGAACCTCGGCGTTCTTGTCGAACCCGGCGGCGAGGCCGAGCGGGTTTGAAAAATCAAGTCCGGCGACGCGCGTCGCCAGCATCGGATCGGCGTGAACGTGAAAACTCGGCGCGAAGGGCGAGGCCATCATGGCGACCGTCGCGCGGTGCGCCGCTTCCGGATCGAGAAGCCGCATCGCCTTCGCGCCGAATTGCGCCGCAAGACGCGCCGTCATAAGATTTCCTCGCCGAAGCGAAAGCCCTCGCCGTCTGGTTCAAGCCGCAAGGCGCGCGTCGCTTTCGCAGCAGGAAGATCGGCGTAAAGATGGGGAAAAAGCGCGCCGCCGCGAGAGGCTTCCCATTTCAGCGCCTCGCCGAAATCCTCCGCCCTGAACGCCGCCGCAATCAGGTCATCGCGACCGGCGAAATAGAGCCTTGCGGTTTCAAGAACCTGATCTTCCGCTGACAGATGAATAAACCCGTCGCGACAATCGACGTCAGCCTGAGGAACGGCGCCCGTTCGCTTCGCCGCGCGCCAGTCAGCCTCGCCGAGGATCTTGTAAATCGCGATCATGACGCCCGCCTATCGCGAAGCGGAGCGCGCGGCAAGCCGTGTTCAGGGTTGCGCCGCGATAAACGCCGCTTCCGCATCGCGCCCATTTGCGATCGCCGTCTTGAAATTGCGGGCGAGCGACTGGACGTCGCGTTCGAATTGCGTTTCCGGCGCGCCGGCGAGCGCCGTCTCAAGCGCGGCGAGCGCGTCGGCGCGCCATTCCGCGCGGCCGTCGGCGAGAAGGCGCAGCGCGCATTCGTAAGCGATGGCGATGTTTTCGGGCGCGAGCGCGCGCGCCGCCATGAACTCTTCATGGCCCTTGACGGGATCGGCGCCGTAGAGCGAAGCGCCGCCGCGCCGCGCAACCTCAATCCGCCAGGCGGCGGAGGTCGACAGCGCCCAGGGATTTTCAGGATCGAGCGAGAGCGCCGCATCGATCCGCTCGCGCGCCTTGCCGGCGAGACCCGAAAAGAACGCACGGAAAGGCGACAGACGCGCGCCCTTGAGCGCCATGCCGATCGCCGCCTGAAGATGCGCTTCGGGCAGATCGGGATCGAGAGCCGTTGCGAGTTCAGCCATGTCGATCGCCTGGTCGGCCCTGCGCCGCGCCGTTTTCTTCTCCGTCTCGAAATAGGCGACGGCGTTGAGAGAGCGCGCGGCCAGCGCAAAGCTCGCCGCGCTTCCGTCATGCTTGGCGAGATCGACCGCATCGCCGTAAGCGCCCGCGACATAGGCGGCGTAAGCGGCGTCGGCGTCATCGGCGCGCGCCTGCGCGGCTGCGCCCAACAACGCGGCGGCCATGCAAAGGCGGGCGAATGAGGCGGACGGCATGAAACGAGACTATCAACTGTCGGCGGCGCCCGCATTCACAAACAGGTAATCGGCGCAAACTGGACAGCGCGCGGCAATCGCGCCTTAATCCGCCGCGATGAAATGGGCGCGGATCATAGGCGGCGTTCTCTTCGGCGCCGTCGCCGGCGGGCTCGCCGCGCTCAGCGGCTTTGCCGAGCCGATTGTCTGGACGATCGCGATCACGGCTTTGACGGCGGCCTTCTGGATGACAGAAGCGATCCCGATCCCGGCCGCCTCGCTCATTCCCTTTTTCGCCTTTCCGCTGAGCGGCGTTCTCGACGAGCGGGAGGCGGCGCGCGCGCTCGGCTCTTTCGTCATTATCTTGCTGATGGCTTCTTTCATGCTGTCGAAAAGCCTTGAACGCTCCGGCGCGCATGAGCGCCTTGCGCTCTATATGATCCGTCTCGTCGGCACGTCCGGGAAAAGCGTCATTCTCGGCTTCATGTTCGCCGCCGCAATCTTGTCGATGTGGATTTCAAACTCGGCGACGACGTTGATGCTGTCGACAATGGCGCTCGCCATTCTGGCGCGCGAAGGCGACAAAAGGCTCGCCGCGCCGCTGCTCCTCGGCATCGCCTACGCCTCATCGCTCGGCGGAACCGGCACATTGATCGGCACGCCGCCCAATCTCATCTTCGCCGACGCCTATCTCAAAGCGACCGGCGAGGAATATTCCTTTGTCAGATGGATGAAGGTCGGCGCGCCGATCGTCGCGATCGGCGTCCCGCTGATGGGCCTTTGGCTGACGCGAAATCTCAAAGACGTCACCGCGCCGAACCTTCCCGACGCCGGCCCGTGGCGCAAGGACGAAGCGCGCACGCTGATGGTCTTCGCCGGCGCGATGTTTTTCTGGATCACGCGCACGGAACCTTTCGGCGGCTGGAGCGGATTGCTCAACATGCCGGGCGCCGGCGACGCCACCGTCGCGGTCGCCGCCGTCGTCGTCATGTTTCTCATTCCGAACGGCAAGGGCGGCGCCTTGCTCGACTGGAAAGCGGCCGGCGACATTCCCTGGGGGATGCTGCTGCTCTTCGCCGGCGGCATCTGCATCGCCAGCGCCTTCCGCGCCAGCGGGCTCGACGCCGTCATCGGCGACGGGCTCGCGGGCGTCGCGGATTTTCCGGTTTTCTGGATGATGCTCGGCATCTGTCTCGCCGTGACGTTCCTGACCGAGATCACGTCGAACACGGCGACCGCCAATCTGTTGATGCCGGTCCTCGCCGCGGTCGCCGTCGGCGCCGGGCTTGCGCCGGAACTCCTGATGATTCCGGCTGTCGTATCCTGCTCCTGCGCCTTTATGCTGCCCGTGGCGACAGCGCCCAACGCCATCATTTACGCGACCGAGCGCGTCACCATCGCGCAGATGTCGCGCGAAGGCTTGGTCCTCAACCTTATCGTCGCGCTTGTCGTCGCCAGCGTTTGCTATGTCGTTCTCGGATGAGCGCCGGCGTAGGAACGTTGCGGCGGATATTGCTCGCCGGCCTTGTTTATTTTCTGATTGTCTTCACCGCCGGCTTCGCACTCGGAACGGCGCGCATATTTGCGATGGAGCCGAAATTCGGCGCTGCGCTCGCGGTTCTTTTTGAAGCGCCATTCATGCTGGCGATTTCCTGGATTGTCTGCGGCGCGGTCATCCGGCGCATCACGCCGCCGCCGACGCTTGCTCAAAGAGCCTTGATGGGCGGCGTCGCATTCGCCTTGCTGCTGGCGGCCGAAATCACGCTCGGCTTCGCGCTTGGCGAAGGCCTCAATGACATCGCGGCAGGCTGGAAAACCCCTGCCGGCGCGATCGGTCTTGCGGGACAACTCCTTTTCGCCGCCTTTCCGATGATGCGGCGTTGAGGACCGGTCAGATATTTTCGATCGTCATGTGACGCGCGCGCGCGGCGCGCTCAATCGCCGCCGCGCCGTCATCGTCGATATTTAGAGTCGTACGGATCAGCTCAAGAACGCGAATCTCCGTCATGTCGAGATTTTCATCCGCCGTGATGACGTCGACGACGGCGGCGTAAGCCGTCTCGCCGAGATGATCGGGAAGCGCCGCGGCGGCGGCCGCAAGCACCTTGTGAAGGCCGCCTTCCGACGACATCAGCGCGCCGCACGCTTCCGAGGATTCGACGAGGTTCGCTTCATCGTCGCGTGAAAACAGCGGAAAGGAGCGCACGACGCGGCCGATCGAGCGCAGCTCCTTTTCGGACATGCGGCCGTCAGAGGCGGACGCCATCACCATCAGGTAAATCACCGCTTCCTGCGGCGTTAGGCTGGGGGCGGCGTCGGCCATGAATCGGATCCTTCATTCTTGAAAGCAAGAGTGTGCGCAACCTAGCCGGCGCGCTTGCGCGCGGCAACCGCGCCGGATTTCGGAAAATCGCGCCCGCCCGGTTCCTTTCCCTGAAAAAAGCATTAGAGGGTTCTTTCTTTCAATAAAAAGAAACCGACAGCATATGACCGCCCGCACTTTCAGCCCCGACGAGATCGCCGCCGCCAAGGCCTGGCCGTTTGAAGAGGCCGGAAAGCTCGACGCGCGGCTGAAACGGATCGGACATGAGGGCGTCGTCGTCTTCGAAACGGGTTACGGCCCGTCAGGCCCGCCCCATATCGGCACGTTCGGGGAAGTCGCCCGCACGACGATGGTGCGGCGCGCCTTTGAACTGATGACCGGCCGGAAGACGCGGCTCATTTCGTTTTCCGACGACATGGACGGCATGCGCAAAGTGCCGCCGCATCTGCCGAACCAGGAGATGCTCGCGCAATATCTGCAAAAGCCGCTGACGACTGTTCCGGACCCTTGGGGCGGTCACCAAAGCTTTGCGCATCACAACAACGCAAAGCTGCGCGCCTTTCTCGACCAGTTCGGCTTTGACTATGAGTTCGTCTCGTCGACCGAGTGCTACCGGTCGGGCGTATTCGATGCGACGTTGATCCGCGTCCTTGAGCGGTATGACGCGCTGATGGAGATCATGCTTCCCTCGCTTGGCGAGGAGCGGCGCGAAACCTATTCGCCGATCCTGCCGATCTCGCCCAAGACCGGCCGCGTCCTTTATGTGCCGATGCTCGAGCGCGACGCCAAGAAAGGCGAAATCGTTTTCGAAGACGAGGACGGCGAAAAAATAAAAATGCCGGTCGGCGGCGGCAATACGAAACTGCAATGGAAAGTCGACTGGGCGGGGCGCTGGTTCGCGCTCGGCGTCGATTATGAAATGGCGGGCGAGGATTTGACGGAATCGGTGCGCCTGTCGAACAGGATCGTCAAGGCGCTCGGCGGCGAGCCGCCGGCCGGTTTCAATTTTCAGCTTTTTGTCGACGAGCAGGGAAAGAAAATTTCAAAGACGAAAGGCAACGGCATTTCGATCGAGGAATGGCTGACCTACGCCAGCCCGGAAAGCCTGTCGCTGTTCATGTTTCAGAATCCGAAATCGGCGAAAAAGCTCTATTTCGACGTCATCCCGAAGACGCTCGACGAATATTGGGCCCATGTCGAGAAATATCCCGCGCAGGAAGGGGCGAAAGCGCTCGACAATCCCGCATGGCATATCCACAACGGCGAACCGCCCGATGCGACGACGCCGGTTTCATTCGCAATGCTTTTGACGCTGGTGAACGCTGTCGGCGGCGACGCGGAAGTCCTGAAAGGCTTCATCCGCAAATACCGGCCGAACGCCGACGCCGCCGCGCTCGCCGCGGCGGACGCGCTCACCGGTTACGCGGCGCGCTATTACAAGGATTTCGTTGAACCGAAAAAACAGTACCGCGCGCCTACGGATCAGGAGCGCGCCGCGCTTTCGACGCTTGCCGCAAAATTGGAGGAAATCGGCGACGGCGCCGACGAAGACGCCTATCAAACGGCGACCTTCGACGCCGGCAAGGCGAACGGTTACGAAAAGAATCTTCGCGACTGGTTTAAAGCGATCTATGAAATCGTCTTCGGCCAGAGCGAGGGCCCGCGCATGGGGCCTTTCGCAAAAATATACGGCGCAAAGGCGACGGCGGAACTGATCAAGAACGCGCTAAAGCGCGTTTAAGCCGGCAATGATTGCAAAAGCCGTTTTGCGGCTTTGCGGCGTCATTTCAGCAACGAACGACGAAAGCTGAACACCAAAGCCAAACGATTGAACGCGGCGATCATCCCCAACGTAGCCGCCTTCGGCTATTGGCGGGGTGGGGGCGGCAACCTTGGAGAGTCCCTTTATGGGCAGATCGTGTTTGGCGCCGGCGCAGCTTTGTCTGCCGGCGCTTTCGTTATTCGTCTGGTGCGCAAGCTCGACCATCGCCGCAGCCGAGAACTGGTATCTGCGAGCCGATGTCGGCGCGACGCTTGACGGCGCCGCCGATATTGAATCGCCGGGAGCGATAGGCGGCAAGGCCTCGCTTGACGCCGCGGCGCTCGCCTCTCTCGGCCTGGGATACGGCTTTAGCGAGGATTGGCGGGTTGAAATGGCGCTCGCTTGGAGCAAAAGCGATCTCGACGCCGCGTCCATGCTTGACGCAGGCGGCTCGGCGACAAGCTCTGCGCTGATGGCGAATGCTTACCGCGATTTTCCGCTAGCCGGCGCGTCGCTATATATCGGCGCGGGAGCGGGCGTCGCCCTGACTGAGATTGAAGGCGAGTTCACGCCGCCGCTTAATCCGTTGTCGATCGACGATTCCGATATGACATTCGCCTATCAATTGATGGCCGGCGTCGCCGTTCCTCTCGGATCGCAGGCGAAACTGGATATCGGTTATCGATATTTCGTCACGCCCGGCTTCAAAGATGCGGCGCGCACGGCGATTGGCGAGACCTTTCCGGTTACGGCTGACGTGAGCCGGCATATCGTCACAGCCGGCCTGCGCTGGGATTTCTGACGGCCGACAGGCTGGATGCCGAAAAAGCGACTTCAACGCGGCGAATGGCGCTTATTCGCCGCGCATCTGCAATCGAAGCCTTAAACCCGCTGAGCGCGACGCCGTTCGGGAAGCATTATTTCGATGCGGCGAAAAAAACGCTTTTGAGAAAAAACTCCACGCGATTCAGCCCGCTCTGGGTTGAAAAGACCCGATACCGCCTGGGCATCGCTCGCCGCGTTAATCTTTAATCCGCGGTCTCACCGCGCAGCGATTGCGGCCGCGGCCGAACGCGATGGCGCCGCCGACCAGCAGCGCTATCGCGACAATTACAACGGCGATAATAACGTCGCCCATCAGCCGCGTTCTCCCAATAGCCGGCGCGCGACATTAGAATAATCGAAGGCCAGCGATACGATCATCGTCGCAACTAACTATGCGACCCATTTTCCCGAGAGCGTTTCCCTGACGCGCCAATGACGGCGGCGGCGCCAAAGGTAAAAAAACGGCGTCCAGATGACGGCGTGAACGACGCCGGGCAATCGAACGAATCCGACAGCGCTATGGAGCGCGACCATCGCCGGAAACGTCAAAAACATCACGAGAACGGCCCGCCGCGCCTCAGCCCGAATAAAGGCGAATGGGACCGACAAGATCAGGCCGAGCCCCATGAACTGAACCCAATACCGGACCCAGAGAGGCGCGGCGTCGAGATCGGCTTGAAAGGCGTGAAGCGGTTCCATGGGACCAGCTTCCCTTCAATTGACGCCCGCGACAACCGATCCGCGGCGCCTTGACCCGATTGAGCCTCAAACGCGGCGCGGCTACCCTCGCGCCATGTGTTTTTCAGCAGAAGCGAGCTTTGTCGCCGCCGCGGGCCTCGCCGCGATCGGCGCGGCGACGCTTGCTCAGCGCCCCTCGCGCCGCATGGCCGCTCTCGCCGCAACCCCCCTTCTTTTCGCCGCGCATCAGGCGATCGAGGGGCTTGTCTGGCTCGGCGTCCGCGAGGGCGGCGTCTCCCAGGCGCTGATAAAATCCTGGGTGTTCATCGCGGAAGTATTCTGGCCGACATTCGTCCCGCTGGCCGTTTTGCTGCTGACGCGCGGACGGCGGCGCCGGCAGGGGCTTTTCGCCTTGTTGCTCACCGGGCTGATTGTTTCGGGCTATTTTCTGGCGATCCTGTTGCAGAGTGATTTCATCGTCAGCATCGTCAACCATAATCTCAGATACCGGCCCGATGAGCCCATCGCGCACAACCTTCCGGGGCTTTACCTGCTTTCGACTGTGGCGCCGCTGCTGATTGCGCGTGAACGGTTTGTTTTCGCCTTCGGCGTCGCGGTTCTCGCCGGCGCGATCGTCACCGAAATCTTTTTCAACCATGCCGGGCCGTCCGTCTGGTGTTTCTTCGCCGCGTTGGCGAGTGTTTGCGCCTTTCTCGCCGTGCGCGACGAAAAAACGGCGCGCCGGCCGATCCTTTCTCCGACGCCCGGCCTGTAGGTGCGCTCAACAAGCCGGTCGACGGCCTATTGCGGCTTCCATCCTCCCGATCAGACCGCAGCCTCTCGGCGTGATGGCGCGGCGCGCGCATTTCCGCTTTACTAAGGCGCATGAGGGGTTGGTTCGAACGAGGAATGCCGGGCGGGCGCGTGCGGCTGCGGCATGCGGTCTTTTTCATTCGCCACGGCGAAACGGACTGGAATGCCGAGCAGCGCTATCAGGGTCATTCAGATACGCCGCTCAATGACAAGGGCCGCGCGCAAGCCGCCCGAAACGGCGGGGCGTTGCAGGCGTTCATCGGCGATCCGTCAAGATTCATTTTCGCTTCGAGCCCGCTCATCCGCGCGACGGAGACGCTTGAAATCATGCGCAAGGCGATGGGTCTTGCGCGCAAACGTTATGCAATCGACGACCGGCTTATCGAAATCGATCTCGGCGACTGGAATGGCCGCACCTATGACGAAATCGCGGCCGAAAACCCCGGCGTTCACGAACGACGCGACAGGGACAAGTGGAATTTCGTCGTTCCCGGCGGCGAAAGCTATCGCGACGCGGCGATCCGCATTCGCGACTTTTTGAAGATAATCGACCGGCCCGCGATCATCGTCGGGCACGGCGCGTCGGGACGCATCCTGCGCGGCTATCTTTTGGGATTGAAACCGTCGCGCGTGCCGCATCTGGATGCGCCGCAAGACAAGGTCTTCCAAATCGCGCGCGGAGCCGAGACCGCAATCTGAATCGCGTCAATCGATGACGCCGATGAAAGGAAGCCCGCGCGCGCGGCCGTCATCATCCATGCCGTAGCCGATAATGAAATCCTCAGCGGCCGCTTCAAAGCCGACGAAATCGGCGTCGATATCGGCGCTCCTGCCCGTCGCCTTGCGGACGAGGACGGCGATCTTCGCATCCCTGGCGCCGCGATCGAGAACCATGTTCCTGGCGAAATGGAGGCTGCGGCCGGTATCGAGAACATCGTCGATCAAGAGGACGGAGCGGCCTTCGAGCGGCGCCGAAAAATCCTTCAACAGCGTGACGACGCCTGACGAGGCGCGCGCGCCGCCGTAACTGGAAAGCTGGACGAAATCGACATTCGGATCGCAGCCGAGGCGATGCAAGGCGCGCAGGAGGTCGGCGGCGAACACGAAAGCGCCGGTCAAAACGGGCGCCATCAAAAAATCGCGCGGCATCGTTCCGGCGATATCGGCGGCGAGCGCATCGACGCGGCTGCGAACATCGTCTTCTGAAAAAAGCGTGCGCATCAGCGCTCTCTAGCCTTCCGGCCGCGAATTGCAACGCCCCGACACGGCGCCGCCCTAAAACGTCAGTTTTGCGGCGCCTTGAGGAGCTGGTCGACGGAAAGCTTCACGCCTTCCGCCGGCGCAAAAGAGAGCAGCACTTCAGCGACGCCGTCAGGCGCCGGCGCGCGCGTTGAAAAGTCAGCGAAAGCGCCGGCCCGGATTTTCTCCGCACGCGCTGAAAACGTCCAACGCGACAGAAGTTCGCCGTTTTCGCTCAGCGCTTCGGCTTGCAGCATCGGCGGCGCGACATCGCCCTTTTCCTCATTGCGCAGGCGTCCGAGAATCTCGATCACCGGCCCCTGCGGCGACATGGCGACGCGGTGCGTAACGCCCTCGATCTTGAGCCCGTACGGATTGGCCTCAATGCCGACCGCCTCATAGGCGGTCTTGGCGTTCGGGAACATCGCGACGATGTTGTTGCGGTAGGAATAAGCGACGAACGCGCAGGCGGCTATGGCCCCGATCCAGGCGGACCAGCCGACGGCGCGCAACGGCGTCATGCGGTTCTTTTCGCGCGCCTCGGCGCGACGGCGCGCCTTGCGGATGGCCCGTTCAAGCTCTTTCGGCTGAACGCGGAGCGCGGTGAAGAATTCTTCGTTGAAAATGCGTTCTGCGACCGGCTCGAGATCTTCCATGCGGGCGAGCGCTGTCGCGCGGCGACGCTCTTCGCGAACCTTGCGGCCGAAACCCTTGGCTGCAGGATCGTCGTAATAGTCGGCGCGCGGCGAAGCGTCGATATCCTCAAAATCCGCATCGACGATTGACGGGCCCTTGGCGCCGCGCATTTCACGATCGGCGACGACTTCATCGCGCGCGAAACGGCTGCGATCGTCACGATCGCCTCTTTCAAATTCATTGCTCCAACGGGTGCGCGGCGCATCGCGCCGCTCCGCGTCGCGGCGATCATCGCGGCCGCGGTCGTCATGCCGGTCAGCGCGACCGAAACGGCGCTCTTCCCGCGCCGCGCCGCGATAGCGGACGCCGTCATCCTTGGGCTCGGATTCCGGCTCGGCTTTCTTGACCTTGATAAAACGGCCTTTTTTGTCGCGCAGAAGCGGCGACGTATCAGCGCTGTTCCTCGCATCATCGCGGCCGCGCTCATCCTTGCGCGCTGAAATTTCGCGCTCGTCATCGCTTGCCGCGCTTCTTTTCGCCTCGCCGCGCGACGGCGCCGGCTCAAACAGCGGCTCCTCGACTTCCTCCTCAAAAGCCTTCTCCTCAAAGGCCTTTTCGCGCCAACGCGGGACGGGACGTTCGCCATGCCGATCTTCGCGCGGCTCCCCCTCATCATGCGCGCGGTGCTGTTTTTTCAGGGGAATAAGGTCTTCAATCGGCTGGGGCGCAGGCACAAACCAGCTTTCGTCGCATTCGGCGCAACGCACGGAACGGCCGTCCGGCGAAAATCGCCGATCCTCGACATCATAGCGCGTGGCGCAATTAGGACAGGTGATTATCATGGGCGGCCAGAATCATGTCTTGACTCGCCGCTCGCTGCGGCGCGGATAGGGAAGAAAACGGAAAGTCCGTCGTGATCGTCAGATTCGACAATGTCGGCCTCGCCTATGAGGTCGGCGCGGAAAGCCTCAAGGACGTGAACTTCACGCTGAATGAGGGCGAATTCCGCTTCCTGACCGGTCCCTCGGGCGCGGGCAAAACGACATTCCTGAAACTCATCTATCTCGCCCTGAAGCCGACGCGCGGGCGAATGACCCTTTTCAGCGAAGACGTGACGCACGCGGAACGGGACATGCTGCCGCCCTTGCGGCGGCGCATCGGCGTCGTCTTCCAGGAATTTCGCCTTCTCGACCATTTAACGGCCTTCGAAAATGTCGCTCTGCCCATGAAAGTCGCGGGCGTTAACCAACAGCAATATCGGGAAGACGTAAGAGAACTCTTAAATTGGGTCGGGCTTGGTTCAAGAATGGACGCCCTGCCGCAGACGCTTTCAGGCGGCGAGAAGCAGCGTGTGGCTCTCGCCCGCGCGCTCGTTTCGAAGCCGGACCTCATTTTGGCGGACGAACCGACAGGCAATGTCGATCCGCAAATGGGTGAAAAAATCATGAAGCTTTTTGTTGAGCTGAACCGGCTCGGCGCCGCCGTCATCGTTGCAACGCACGACCTTCAACTCGTCGAGGCGTTGGGCAAACGCACAATGCGCCTCGACGGCGGACGCCTGCTTGAAGAACCGCCGCCGCGCGCAACAGGGAGGATGAGATAGGCGCAATATCCGACATCGACGGCGCGATTGAAGAAGCGCAGGCCGGCGGCCTTGCGGCGAACAAGCGCGACAAGGCGCCGAAGAAACCGTTTTTCCGGCGTTTTTCGCGCTCGCCGCTTTTGCCCGAAGCGGGACAGGGCGGCGCGCCGCTTACCGCCGTCATCGCCGTCATCTCCTCGCTCGCCTGTCTCGCGCTCGCCGCGTTCATCTTGATCGCATCCGCGTCAACCGCATGGACGACTGAGCTGGACTCTTCCGTGACGATCCAAGTCAAAGGCGCCGATGCGGCGCAGATCGAAGCGCGCCTCAGGCAAGCAGAAGAAATTCTGTCGTCGGCGTCCGGCGTCGATCAGTTCAACGTCATCGATTCGCATGAGGCGGCGAAGCTGCTCGAGCCCTGGCTTGGAAAGGGGAATGCGGATGCGCTTAACGTCCCCGCTCTCGTCGAAGTCAAACTGAATGAAGAAGGTCGGACGAATATCGCCGCCCTGGCCGAGAGGCTTCAGTCGATTTCGCCAGGCGTCGTTCTCGACGATCATGGCGGCTGGAACGACCGGCTAGGGGATGCGGCGCGCTCCGGCCAGGCGCTCGCTTTCGCGGTTTTCGCCCTCATCATGGGGGCCGCCTGCGCCATATCGATTTTTGCGGCGCGCGCGGGCCTTTCCGCCAATGCGGAAGTCGTCTCGCTGCTGCATCTCGTCGGCGCGACGGACGATTTCATCGCCAATCAGGTCCAGCGCCGTTTCACGGTGATCGGCTTGCGCGGCTCGATGCTGGGCCTTTTCGCCGCGGTTTTCCTTTTGACCCTGTTTTCGTTGGCGACGCGGGCGCGCGGCGGCGACGGATTCCTGCTCCCCGGCCTTGCGGTCGGCCCCGATCTCGTCCTGCCGCTTTTACTCGTGCCGATCGCGATTTGCCTGGTCACCGCCATTGCGGCGCGCCTCACCGTTCTTCGGACCCTGCGGGAAACCTATTAGCGCGGACGCCGGGGCGCTGGACCGGCCCCGCGCAAAAGGGTTATCGTTCGACATCGGCGGGGTTGATGAGGGAAAAAAGATCGTGCGACGCATCTTGTTCGCGTTCTTGGTTCTCCTTGTCGCATGGGGCGCCGGCCTTGTCGTCTTCGTTTCGAATATCCCCGCGCCCGCCGCAGCGCGACCTGATCCGGCGGACGGCGTCGTCGTCTTCACCGGCGGGTTTGACCGGGTCGCTTCCGCGATGGCGCTGCTGAATGACGGCGCCGGAAAACGCCTTCTTATTTCCGGGGTCAATCCGAACGTGTCGCGGCCGGACGTCGCGGAAATGTGGAACGGCGATCCGATGCTGTTTGATTGCTGCGTCGATCTCGGCCAGGAAGCGCGAACGACGCAGGGCAACGCCGACGAGCTCGAATCATGGACGCGCCGCCACGGCTATCGCTCGCTCATTCTCGTGACATCCGATTTCCACATGCCGCGCGCGCTGCTCGAGACGCGCGAGCGCATGCCGGACGTAATAGTGACGCCTTATTCTGTCGCGTCAGGCCTGATCGGCTCCGACGGCAAGCCGCGCCGTATTTCCGACTGGCGGCGGATCAGCGGAGAATATACTAAGTATCTCGCCGTTCGCGCCAAATCCTGGCTCACCTGACCGCCGTTTCAAACGCTGTCGCCGTCGCTTCAGCAAAACCCCGATGCGATGATCGCCGCCCGCTCCCTTCTATTCGACGTCTTTCTCGCCCTGTTGACGGGCGTGATGGGCGTCTTGCTTTTGCCGGCGCTCGCCGATCGGAGAGCGGCGCGGGCGGCGACGCGGATCTGGGCGAAAATCGCGCTCGGCGGTCTTAACGTCATCTGCGGCGTCCGTCATGAGGTGCTGGACGCGCAATACATACCGACGGGCCCGGCGATCATCGCCGTCAATCATCAGTCGATGTGGGAAACGATCGTCCTTTTGGCGCTGCTGGAGCGGCCGGCCATGGTCTTCAAGAAGGAGCTCAAGCGCGTCCCTGTCTACGGCTGGTGGGCGAGCCGCACGGGCGTGCCGGTCGACCGCAGCGCCGGCGCGCGCGCGATAAGGATGCTGCGGCGGGAAACAGAACGCCACATCGCGCGTGGCGACCAGATTGTCGTCTTTCCCGAAGGCACGCGCGGCCCGCCCGGCGCGCTTGGAAGCCTGCAGCCGGGCGTCGCCGGCATGTATCTCATCGCCGACGCCCCGACGACGCCGGCGGTTCACAATTCCGGATCGGTCTGGCGCCATCCGAGCGGCCTTAAGTCGCCTGGGATCATCACAATCCGTTTTTTGCCGCCGATCGCGCCGGGCCTCCAGAAGCGCGCCTTCATGCGCG
The DNA here is from genome assembly GCA_937895955.1 of uncultured Alphaproteobacteria bacterium. Lineage (GTDB taxonomy): Bacteria > Pseudomonadota > Alphaproteobacteria > Caulobacterales > Parvularculaceae > Amphiplicatus. The sequence goes on from CALAZI010000153.1 coordinate 20,669, forward strand.
CCCTTGAAGGCGCGATGCGCGACGGGCTCAAGCTGGAGAATGCCGCGTGATGCGGGCGAACCGGTGGTTTCTTTACGGGCCTTTCCTTGTCGCGGCCCTGGCTCTTGCGGCGTGGTTCGCCGTCTGGCGCGCCGGCGCCGGGACGATGAGAGAAGCGCTCGCCGATTTCGCCGCGGCGCAGGCGACCCGTGGCGCGGTCGTCGATTACGCGCCGCTGCGCGCCCGCGGCTTTCCGTTTTTCCTGCGCGGCGTCGTTGATGGTTTTTCGCTGCGAACGGATGACGGCTCTTATTCGTGTTCGCGTCTCTTCATCGACGCGCTGCCCTATCAGCTCGACCGGATCGTTTTTTCCTGCGGCGGCGATCAACGCGCCACAGTCGACGGTCGCGATTGGAAGATAAATGCGGCTGACGCGCGCGCCAGCATCGAAAAGGATCGCGATCGCGGCTGGATCATCCGAAGCGAGACGGGCGCGTTCAAGGCGGAGGGCTCAGGCGAGTCGTATTCGGCGCAGTCCGTCATGCTCAATCTGGCGCCCGGAGAAACCGACAGCGCGGTTCTGGACATCTCGTTTCGAGCGGTTGGCGGCGCAATGTCGACGGCGCCGGAATTCGAGATTGCGCGCATCGATGCGGCGCTGAAGATCAATCAGCCCGATGCGTTCGGACGCCGCCGGATCGACGTTCTCGGTCTTGAGGCGCTGATCAATGGGAGCGCTCTGACAGCCCGCGGCGCGCTTTATGAGCAGGCCGGCGCTTATGAAGGCCGTCTTGACGCCGAGCTTGAAAAACCTGTCGGGCTGGCGCGCGCAGGCGCAGCGCTCGGCCTGTTGACGCCCGATGAAACACGCGCGGCGGAAGCAGGGCTCGCCATGCTCGCTGTAGCCGCCGGCGGAAAAATCGCCGCGCCGATCATTATTCAGGATGGAACCGTCAGTCTCGCCGGCGTGACGCTCGGCCGTTCTGCGCGTGCGGATCAGCCGTAGAGCGCGGCGCTGACCGCCGGACCGCGCGTGCGGTTTTCAACGATGCGCGCGAACTCATCGACATAAATCGCGCCTTCGGGCGTTTTCTGCACAAGCACGATGCGGCGATCCGTTTCGTCGCGCACGCGGCGCACAAAACCGAGGATCGACAGCGCATCAAGCGCGCGGCTGATCGCCGGTTTCGGCACATTGAGATCGCGCGACAGACCGCGAACGGTGTGCGGGCCCGAATTGAGATAGACGGTGAGGAGGATAGCCCATTGACGCATGGAAAGATCGGGGCCGTCGCTCCTGACGGCGTCCGCGAGAACATCTCTCCATGTCGTCAGAATGCCCGGTGCAGCCATGATCCTTCCGGCCCGAAATCCTTGCGTTGCGGGAGCGTCCCTAAGCCGGAACGCGACGGGCGAACCCTGCAACCGTTCGCGCCGGGAGGGCAAGCGCCCTATCGAAGCGGAAAAGTCTTCAACGCTTCGAAAAGCGCACGAATCGCCTGCGCCTCGCCGCCGACCGGGCGGCCGGGCGCCGCCTTCGGCCGCCAGGCGTAAATGTCGAAATGCGCCCAGATCGCCTTTTCCGGCGCGAACCGCTTGAGAAAGAGCGCCGCCGTCACGGAGCCGGCGAAAGAACCGCTCGCGGCATTGTTAAGATCGGCGATCGGCGATGACAACATCGCGGCGTAGGGTTTCCAGAGCGGCATGCGCCAGACCGGATCAGCGACGGCGCGCGCGGCGTCCGCTACGGCGTTCGCAAATTTATCATCATCGCAATAAAGCGGCGGCAGGTCAGGCCCCAGCGCAACGCGCGCCGCGCCGGTGAGCGTCGCCAGCGTCAGCATCAATTGCGGCTCATCATCGGCGCCGAGCGACATCGCATCGGCGAGAACGAGCCGACCTTCCGCATCCGTATTGCCGATTTCAACGGTCAGTCCCTTTCGGCTCTTCACCACGTCGCCAGGCCGAAAGGCGTTGCCGGAAATCGCATTTTCCACTGCGGGAATGAGCAGGCGAAGCCGGAAATCGAGTTTCGCCTGCATGATAAGGCGCGCGAGCGCGAGCGCGTTCGCCGCGCCGCCCATATCCTTTTTCATCAACGACATCCCCTCAGCCCCTTTGATGTCGAGGCCGCCGGAGTCGAAACAAACGCCCTTGCCGACGATCGTCAGCTTCGGCGCATCGCTTCGTCCCCAGACGATGTCGATCAAGCGCGGCGCGCAAGCGGCGGCGCGCCCGACCGCGTGAATGAGGTTGAAGCCGCCGGCCAGCAGTTCGTCTCCCGCAACGACCGAACAGGCTGCGCCGAATTCATCCGCAAGCCGTCGCGCTTCGCGTTCAAGCGCGTCGGGCCCCATGTCGCAGGCGGGCGTATTGATGAGATCGCGAGCGAGCGCGACAGCCGCGGCGACGGCCCTGGCCCCGCCGACATCCGCGCCTTCCGGCGCCACAAGCCGGGCGGCGGCCGACTTGCCGGTCTTGTATCGATCGAATCGGTAGCCGGCGAGCGCCCAGCCAAGCAGCGCCTTGTCGTCCGCCCCGCCGACGAGGCGATATTCGCCCTCAGGAAGCTTTCCGGCCGCGGCGGCTGAAACGAACGGATCGCCGGCGTCGCCGACGCCGAGAAGCGCGCCCTCTTCTCCCGCCAGCGCGACGCCCGCCTCTCCCGAAAATCCGTTGCACCGCGCGAGCGCGGCGAGCGACGCGGGCGCGGCGTCAAGATCGTTCGATTTTTCGCGGATGACATAGACAGGTTTCGCCGCTTTCGCGCGCGCCGCGTCGAAATCGATCAAAAGGTCGGCGATCATGAAACGCTCCGTTAATTCCTCAGCAAGTTGGGTTAGCGCGCGCTTTGCGCGCAAAGTTAAGCCTTTATTGAACAGATTTCGCAATGATCCCGTCGATTATCCGCAGTTTTCGAGGGATTACCCATGGCCGTCCGTCACCTTGCGATGCCCAAGCCCGCCGCGCGCATGGCCGGCGTCGCTTTTTGCGCAATTCTTATCTCGGCTTGCGCGTCGAGCGGCAAGAATCTTCATGCCGACGGCAAGAAAGCCGATTACAAGAGCGAAATCGGCGTCTTCACCGACCCCGGCGCGCAGAGCGGCGATATGGATCCTATCGCGGCCGCCGCTTTCTGGGGATCGCGCTATGATCGCGACCCGAAAGACGTGACCGTTGCGGTCAATTATTCGGCGGCGCTTCGCAAGATCAGCTCTAACGAAGAAGCGGTCAAGGTGATGACCCGCGTCGCCAACGCCAATCCGGAACACGCTGAAGCCAACCTTGAGGCCGGCAAAACGCTGGTCGAAGCGGGCCGCGCCTTCGAGGCCGTGCGCTTTCTTGAAAAAGCGACGGAGCTCGCGCCGCGCGATTGGCGGACGTTTTCAGCCTATGGCGTCGCGCTCGACCAGATCGGCGAACACAAAGTCGCGCGCGCAAAATACGACATGGCGCTTGTCTTCTCGCCTGGCGCGCCGATGCTTCTTAACAACAAAGGCCTTTCCTACGCGCTCGACGGCGATCTCGAGCAGGCCAAGCAATTGCTGCGCGCCGCCGCCTCATCGCGCGGCGCCGATGCGCGCATTCGGCAAAACCTCGCGCTTGTCCTCGCCATCAAGGGCGAAATGCGGGAGGCTGAAAGGTTGGCGCGCTCGGATCTGCCGCCGCAGATCGCCGATCAGAACATCGACTATTTCCGCTCGCTGATGAACCAGCCGGCCTATTGGCAGTCGCTCGCCGCCGATAATGTCGAAACGCCGTCTTTCGACGCGCCGACGGCCGCAGCGCCCAAGCCCTCGCCGAAAGCCGCAACACCCTCACCGGCGCCGACCCTGAAGGAAGAGCCGAAACAGGAAGAAAACAAGCCTTCAACGCCGGTGGCGCTGAAAGAAGGCGCGGCGACGCCGACCAACGCTTCCGCCGACGCGCCCGCGCCGACGCCGCTCGTCAAGGAATCGACGAAAGACGAAGCGCCTGCGCCCATGCTGAAAGATCACTAAGCGCTTGCAAGCTGCGAACTCCTGGGCCGCCTTTCGGGCGGCCCTTTTTTACGCATAGGCGTAGGGCCCGCCTCGTTCCAGCGCGCGTCTGTATGCCGGACGCGCATGAAGGCGTTCGACATAGGATTTGAGGTTTTTGGAAGCCTGAACCGCGTCAATGCGCGTCAACGCCGCTTCGACAGGAAAGCTCATCATGATGTCGGCGGCGGTGAAATCGCGCCCGGCGAGCCAGGCGCCATTTGACAGCTCCCCGTCAAGATAAGCGAACAGCGCTTTCGTCGTATGCGTCAGATAGGCGTCGCGCACGCCTTGCGTCAGCTTCCTTGCGATCGGCTTTGCGAAAAACGGCATCTTCGCCGTTTCCATGCGATTGAGGAACAGCGCCATAACCAGCGGCGGCATGTAAGAGCCTTCGGCCGCATGCATCCAGTATTTATAGCGTCGATAGTCGTCCGTCCCGCGCGGCGGAACAAGCCGGCCGCCGCCATGCGTTTCGACAAGATGTTCGATGACGGCGCCGGTTTCCGCGATGACGGCGCCGCCATCCTCGATCACCGGCGACTTGCCGAGCGGGTGGACTTTTAACAGTTCTTTCGGCGCAAGATTTGTTTTCTTATCACGCTCGTAGCGCTTGACCTCGTAAGCGACGCCAAGCTCCTCAAGAAGCCAGAGCACGCGCTGCGAGCGCGAGTTCTCAAGATGATGAACGATAATCATAAGCGGTTCTTTCAATAGAGCGTCGCAAGCGCGTCGCGGCTGAATTCCATTAATTCGTCAGTGCGGCCGTCGCGTATTTTTTCGACCCAATCGGGATCCTGCAGCAGCGCGCGGCCGACGGCGATCAAATCGAAATCGCCGCGCTCCATCATTTCAATGAGTCGGTCGAGCGAGGCGGGCTTCGCGGTCTCGCCCGAATAGGCGGCCGTGAATTCGCCGGAAAGGCCGACCGAGCCGACCGAGATCGTCGGCTTGCCGGTCAGTTTTTTCGTCCAGCCGGCGAGATTGAGATCGCTGTCGTCAAAAGCCGGCTCCCAGAAGCGACGCTGCGAGCAATGGAAGGCGTCGATCCCGGCGTTGACGAGCGGGGTCAACCATGCTTCGAGTTCGCGCGGCGTTGCCGCCGATTTCGCGGCGAAATCCTGCTGTTTCCATTGCGAGAGGCGGATCAGGAGCGGGAAATCAGCGCCGACTTGTTCGCGCGTTCTGCGAATAATCTCACAGGCGAAGCGCGTGCGCCCTTTCCAGTCGCCGCCCCATTTATCCGTCCGCTGATTTGTTTCAGCCCAGAAGAAACTATCGATCAGATAGGAATGAGCGCCGTGAAACTCGACGCAGTCAAAGCCCGCTTCTTTCGTTGCGACGGCGGCGGCGACGAACTCCTCAATGGCCGTTTCAATCTCGGCTTCCGTCATCGGCGCCCATAGTTGCTTGTCGGGGACCTTGAATCCGGATGCTGACCAGGAGGGAATATCGGGATGCTCGGATTTCGCCGGGTTGCGATAAGGCCCTTCATGCCAAATCTGCAGGCCCATCCTGCCGCCGGCTTTTTTGACGCCCTCAGCGATGCGCCTCCAGCCCGCTTTCGCCTCCGCGGATACGATATTGGGCACGTTCGGCGTTCCCGTCGCGGTCGCCGCATTCGGGGACACGCCCTCCGACAGGATCAGGCCGACCGAGGCTGCCGCACGGCGCCGGTAATAGGCGGCGACGTCATCGCCGGGCGCGTGACCCGGCGAGAACGACCTTGTCATCGGCGCCATCACGATGCGGTTTTTCAGGGCCATCGCTCCGATTGAAAACGGCGTGAAAAGAACGTCAGTCGAAGCCGGCATCAGTCACCTCATTTGGAGTTCTACGGTTCAGATTGAATTCCGATCACCTTAGGGCGGCGCAGCGAATCGCGCACGCCATTCACGCAGATGCGGTAAGTCGCTGAATCTGTTAGTCATATTGACACAAATCCGACGCTCCGTCAGACAGAACCCCGACCGGCGCCGCGCGCTGCCGCAACTGGAAGGAACGATCATGGACAGGAGACTGCGCCAGCTTCCCTTGCGCGCCTATAGCGCCTTGCCGTTCCTTCCTTCTGAGCGGCGATACAATCTGACCGTCTCTTCGGAAAGAAAGTTCATCTGGTTCCGCGTCGCCAAGGTTGGCACACGGACGATCCTTAATGCGCTGAAGGCCGCGAATGTTCCGCTCGATCTCGCCGAGGAAAGCCGCCTTCATTATTTTCCGAAGCTGACGCGCAATCATTTCAAATTCGCGTTCGTTCGCAATCCATGGGACCGGCTCGTATCAGGCTGGATGAACAAGGTTGTCGAGTCGAATTTTTTCGGATTCGACGAAGCCGAACTCGTTCAAATGCGCAAATTTGAGAATTTCATCGATTACGTCGCCGGCCTTGATATGGAAAAATGCGACCGTCACGTCGCGCTGCAATCGAGCCTTATCGACCTCAACAATGTCGATTTTGTCGGGCGCATGGAGCGCTTCGATGCGGATTTCGGCGTCGTCCTCGACCGGATCGGCGTCAGCCTGCCTGAAATCGACCGCAAGAATGCGAGCGTGGAGAGAACATCCTACCGCGACTATTACACCGTCGAGACGGCGCGCAGGGCGCGCGACATCTACGCCCGGGACATCAGCGTTTTCGGCTATGATTTCTGAAGGCGCGTGCGGAAGCCGTCGCGCGTCCTGAAAAAATCGCTATATAAGCCTTATGAAATTTCTCGATCGCGCCAAAATCTATGTCGAAAGCGGCGCCGGCGGCGCCGGCTGCCTTTCCTTTCGGCGCGAGAAATTCATCGAATTCGGCGGCCCGAACGGAGGCGACGGCGGGCGCGGCGGCCATGTGTTCGCGGAAGCGGCGGATAACCTCAATACGCTGATCGATTTCCGCTACCAGCAGCATTACGAGGCCAAAAACGGCCGACCGGGAGAAGGCTCGAACCGCACCGGCGCCGACGGCGGCGATCTCATCATCAAGGTGCCGGTCGGCACGCAGATTTTCGAGGAAGACGAGGAAACGCTGATCGCCGATCTCGACCGGCCGGGCGAACGCGCCCTTCTCGCGAAGGGCGGAAATGGCGGTTTCGGCAACGCGCATTTCAAATCATCGACCAATCGCGCCCCGACGCGCGCCAATTCAGGCCAGCCGGGCGAAAAGCGAACGCTCTGGCTGCGGCTCAAGCTGATCGCCGATTTCGGCCTTGTCGGCCTGCCGAACGCCGGCAAATCGACGCTGCTTTCGGCGGTGACGGCGGCGAAGCCGAAAATCGCGGATTACCCCTTCACGACCTTGCATCCCGGACTCGGCGTCGTTCGTCTCGGCGAGGGCGAAAGCTTCGTCCTCGCCGACATCCCCGGCCTTATCGAAGGCGCGCATGAAGGGGCCGGGATCGGCGATCGCTTTCTCGGCCATGTCGAACGCTGCGCGGCGATCGTTCATCTTGTCGACGGGACGTCCGATCATGTCGGCGAAGACTATCGCACCGTGCGCGAAGAACTCGCCGCCTACGGAAACGGGCTTGATGAAAAACGCGAAATGATTTGCCTTAACAAAATCGACGCGCTCGACGAGGCGACGCTGAAAAAGCGCCTTTCCGAACTCTCAAAGGCCGCCGGTCGCCCCGCGCGCGCGATTTCGGGCGTTTCCGGCGCCGGCCTTCCGGCCTTGATGCGCGACCTGATGACGATCAAGCTCGGCGCTCTGCCGCCGCAAGATGACGAAGCGCCGATCGACGGCGAGTGGACGCCGTGATCCCGCAGCGCCACGACGCCTCGCGCATCGGCCTTCTCGGCGGTTCCTTCAATCCGGCGCATGGCGGCCATCGCGAAATCTCGCTTGAAGCGCTGAAGCTGTTCGGTCTCGACGCGGTCTGGTGGCTGGTGACGCCTGGCAATCCGCTGAAGACCGGCGACGATTACAAATACGATTCCTATGAGCAACGCCTCGCCGCCGCGCGGCGCATCGCCGACCATCCCCGCATCGTCGTATCGAATTTCGAGGATCGAAAAAATCTTCAGTACACGGTCGACACGCTTGAAGCGCTGCATGATCTCTGGCCGCAGATGAAATTCATCTGGCTGATGGGCGCCGACAGCCTTGTCGGCTTTCACCGCTGGAAGAACTGGCGGCGCATCGCCAGCCTCGCCCCGATCGCCGTCTTTAACCGGCCGGGCTTTGAGGCGGCGGCGCTTGCGAGCGATGCGGCGAAGGAACTGACGCTTTTTCGCCTGCCGTCCAGCCGCGCGAGCGACCTCGCCGGCGCCGAACCGCCCGCCTGGGTCTTCATTGAAAAAACGGCCAATCCGCTTTCCGCAACGGAAATCCGCATGGCGCGCAAGACCGAAAAGCCCCGTTGACCGGGCCTTTCATCCTTACCGTCCGGTAAATCGCGCGGCGCCGGTTGGCTTAACCCGGGACCGCTATTACATTGAGACGGCGGGTGAGGATCCCGCGGCGAATTGGGAGGCAAGGTCCTGAGTTCCGAAGAGCGCCCGGCGGCGCGCAGCAAAGCCGCCATGAATATCGTTCCGCCGGCCGCCATCGAGAAAATGGCGGGCGCAGCCAAGGCGAGAGGGTCATCCGTCGACCTCGACAGTCTCGCGCAAGGCGAACGCGGCAAGGCCGTTCTCTCACTCATTCTCGCCGAGCTGGAAGCCGACAAGGCCGAAGAAATCGTGACCATCGATCTCGGCGGCAAAACCGATATCGCCGACGCCATGGTCGTCGCTTCGGGCAGGTCCGCGCGCCATGTCGGCGCGATGGCGGACAAGGTCGTCAAGCGGCTGAAGGAATCCGGCATGGATCGCGCGCGCATCGAGGGCGTTCCCGCCTGCGACTGGGTTCTGATCGACGCCGAAGACGTGATCGTTCATCTCTTTCGTCCGGAAGTGCGCCAGTTCTACAACCTTGAACGCATTTGGTCGGAAACGGCGCGCGCGCCCGCCAGAACGGATAATTAGGCCCCTTGATGCGGCTCACCGTCGCCGCGATCGGCCGACTGCGCGCGGGCCCGGAATTCGATCTTGTCGCGGATTATTCGGCGCGGTTGCAGGCGATCGGAAAGCCGCTCGGGCTTTTTCCTTTTGAAATAAAGGAATTCGAGGCGCCCAAGGGCCTTGCCGGCGACAAGCGGCGCAAGCGCGAATCAGAGATGCTGGACGAGGCCGCGCCGCCCGGCGCAAAGCGCGTCGTCCTGGATGAAAGGGGCGTCATCATCACCAGCGAAAGCCTCGCCCGAACGATCGAACGCTGGCGCGATGACGGCGTCTGCGAAACGGCGTTCATGATCGGCGGCGCGGACGGTCACGACCCGTCGCTCGCCGCATCCGCCGACCTTTCCATCGCATTCGGCAAGGCGACCTTTCCCCATCTGCTTGTCAGGGCGATGCTGGTCGAGCAGATTTACCGCGCCGCCACCATCCTTTCCGGCCACCCCTATCACCGCGGATGAAGCGCTTTTTGATCATCTTGCTTTCGAGCCTCGTCGCCGTCAGCGCCGCCGGCGCGCAGGTCGAGCGACCCGAGAACGAACTCGCCGAGATTGAACGACGGCTGGAAGAACGTCGCGGCGAGGAAACGCGCCTTCGCGATGAGGCAAGCGCGCGCGAAAAAGAAGTCGCGGCGCTCAGTCAGCGGATGATCGAAACCGCTGAAGCGCTGCAGCAGGCGGAGCGCCGGATCGCCGAAATCAAGATAGATGTTGAAAGGCTTGAGGGCGAAGAAACCGAACTTGAAACGACGCTGACGAAGCAGCGCGAGTCGCTGAGCGAGGTTTTGGCGGCGCTTCAGTCGATTGAACGCTCACGCCCGCCGGCGCTTCTCGTATCGCCCGAAGACGCATCGAAAGCCGCGCGGACCGCGATGCTGCTCGCCGACGTGACGCCGCAAATCGAGGCGCGCGCCGCGCTTTTGAAAACGGCGCTTGATGATCTCGCCGAAGTGAAGGCCGACCTTGAGGAAGAGCGGACGAAGGCGGAAAAAACCAATGAGGAAATCGCCGCCCGCCGCACGGTGCTTGCCGAATTGCTGGCCAAAAAACAGGGCGAGCGTCGCGTCGCCCGGCGCCTCGCCGCCGCCGCGCAGAGCGAGACCGCAGCGCTCGCCGCTCGCGCCACCAATCTCCGCGACGTCATCGGCCGCCTTGAAAGGCTCGCCCGCGTCGTCGCCCCGCGATTAAAGCCGTCACCGCCGAACGCGCCGATCGCCGTCGCTCCGGAGATCAGGCGGCCGCCCCCCAAGCCCCTTCCCTTCAAACCCGCACGGGCCTTCGCCGCCGCCAGAGGCGCCCTCAAGCCGCCGGTCGCCGGAACGCTGACCGGCCGCTTCGGCGCCGACCGGCCCGAGGGCGGCAAATTCGAGGGCCTGAGATTTGCAACCGCTGACCGCGCGATTGTGACCGCGCCTTTTGAAGCCCAGGTCGCATTCGCCAGAGCCTGGAACCCGATCGGGAACCTTGTCGTTCTGGACGTCGGCGGAGGCTACCATATATTGTTGATGGGGGTTGGCGGCTTTTTGGTCGAGGAAGGTCAAAGCGTTAGAGCAGGCGAGCCGGTGGCGGCCATGGGCGGGTCCGATGCGACTCTGGACCTTGAAATTCGAAAGAACGGAGAACCCGTTAACCCATCATTGTGGCTCTCGGAGAATGCTAGGCCGGACCCCGCCTCCTAAAGCGGTCAAGGCGGGGCCAAGGACGACGTTGAGGGCGTAAGAAGCGAAGCAGGTGGTTTGAATGACGAATTCAATGACGCGAAAAAAAGTCGGCGGCGCACGGAAGAAATGGCGCAACGCGACATCGGCGGGCGCGCTTGCAGCGGCCGCGCTCGGCGGCGCGCTGGTGACCGCGGCGGTCCTGACCGCCGGTTTTGCGCGTTCGACTATTTCGGCCGACACGTTTCGCCAGCTCGACCTCTTCGGCGAGGTTTTTGAACAGGTTCACCAGAATTACGTCGAAACGCCTGAAGATTCCAAACTCATCAAGGGCGCGATCGACGGCATGCTCGGCGGTCTTGATCCGCATTCGAGCTATTTGACGGCGGAAGATTTCAACCGGATGCAGGAACAGACCCGCGGCAGCTTCGCCGGTCTCGGCATCCAAGTCGTCATGGACAATGAAGGGGCGGACAAGGGGCTCGTCAAAGTCGTCGCGCCGATCGACGACACGCCGGCGCAAAAGGCCGGCATCCTCACCAACGATCTCATCACGGAGATTGACGGCGAAAAGGTGCTCGGCATGTCGATTGACGAAGCGATCGACCGGCTGAAAGGCGCGAAAGGAACGCCCGTCGAGATCACGGTCCTGCGCGACCGGGAAAAGCCGAGCTTCAAGGTGAAACTCGTACGCGACATCATTCGCGTGCCGGCCGTGACGCAGCGCGCGGAAGGCCAGTTCGGCTATATCCGCATCACCAATTTCAGCGAACAGACGCAGAGCGGCCTGCAAAAGGCGATCAAGACGCTGGACAAGGACATCGCTGGCGGGCCCAAAGGCTATATCGTCGATTTGAGATCCAATCCGGGCGGGCTTCTTGATCAGGCGGTCGCCGTTTCCGACGCCTTCCTTGAAGGCGGCGAAATCGTTTCAACCCGCGGCCGCAACCCGAAGGACACGCTGAAAGAAATGGGCACGCCGGGCGATCTCGCCAAAGGCAAACCGATCGTGGTGCTCATCAACGGCGGCTCAGCCTCAGCGTCGGAGATTGTCGCCGGCGCCCTTCAGGACCGCAATCGCGCGCTGTTGCTCGGCACGCGCTCGTTCGGCAAAGGCAGCGTTCAGACAGTCATTCCGCTCCAGAACGGCCTGCAAGGCGCGTTGCGTCTGACGACGGCGCGTTATTACACGCCCTCAGGACGCTCGATCCAGGCGCACGGCATTGACCCCGACATCCTCATGCCGGTGATTTATCCCGGCCAGGAGGAAATCGCCGAGCGGCCGAGCGAGGCGAGCCTTCCCGGCGCGCTTGACGTCGAAAACAATGAGGACGAGGCGGAGACTGCGGCCGTTGAACCGGTCAAATGCGGGTACAAAGAGGACGGGACGACTGTCCGCGATTGCCAGCTTGAGCGAGCGCTCGAAATCCTCGCCGATACGACCGTCTACCGATCGGCTCTCGCCGACGCCTCCGCGGGACGCGCCTCACAACGCTAGCAACCCGTAAAAAAGGGTGAGCCGCACGCCCCCTGCGCCGGGGGCGTTCGCTTTTCGACGCCTTTTCGCCGCCAAGTTTTCCATCCGTTAACCCTGTTCTTTCTAGGGTGAGGCGCTGAATCCGACCGCCTTGCTGCGGTTTTACGCCTGTAAGGAGCCCATGCGGTCGCGCCGATTCAAATTGCCGGTCCTCAGTCGCCTCGCCTGGGCCTGGGCGGCGTTCGTCGTGCTTGGCGGCGCTGCGGCTCTCTACGCAGCCAATGACGGCGGACGAACGAAAGCAGCCGTCGCCATGGCTGTTGAAGGGGTCGAGCGCCTCGCGCCTGCGGTCGATCGCCGGGAGAAAGATCCGGCGGCGAAAGAAGGGCCGACCCTTGCGAAAGACGATTCGCACGCGCCGGATCGTCTCAACCAACCGCCGGCGGAAGAGAGCGAGGACGCGCTCGCCGAGGCGGTTGATTCTTTCGGCCCCGCCGAAGATCCCGCCGCCGACGTCATCATTACGGTCGACGGCGCGCCAGCCCGCGCGATCGGCTCGACGCCGCAACGGCGGATCGTCAAGACCTGGACCCCGGTCGCGGCGCCCGATGAAAACCTTCTGCGTCGATCCGCCTACGGACGGATCCCGCGCATCGGCGCCGACGGGAGGAGGCCTTCCGATATTTATAAGCAGCAATTTACGCCGGGCGACCAGCCGAGCATCGCGCTGGTCGTCGGCGGCCTCGGCCTTAATCGGGCGCTAACCGAACGCGCGATTGACGAGCTGCCGCCCTATGTGACGTTCGCCTTCGCGCCCTACGCCAAAGATTTGCCGTTCTGGACCAAGCGCGCGCGGGACGCAGGCCACGAAATCCTGATCGAATTGCCATTGGAATCGCGCACAGGCGATGAAAACGCGCTTGGTCCTGCGGCGCTGTTGACGACGAGAACGGCGGAAGAAAATCAGCAACGCCTAGACTGGATATTGTCGCGATTTGAGGGCTATTTCGGCGTTACAAACTACCTCGGGTCGAAATATTCGGGCGACCGCGAAGCGATGTCCTGGCTGTTGGCGCGCATTGATTCCGCAGGGCTCGCCTTCATCGATGACACCGGCGCGCTCGAGCGCATCGGCGCCGGAAAAGCGTCAGCGACGGTGAACAGGCTGATTGAGCCTGCATACGGGGCGGATCAGAGCGCAATCAAGAGCGAGCTCCAGTCGCTTGAGAAAATCGCCGGGCGCAACGGCGATGCGATCGGCAAGACCTATATCAATGATTGGTCTTTTGCGGAGATCAAGGCGTGGTCGACCTCTCTGGATGAGCGCGGCTATGCGCTCGCGCCGGCGTCGGCGGTGCTGGCCATGCGCCAAAATGAACGCTAAGGATTGCGCGCGAAACCGGCTGCGATCAATGACCATCGAAGAAATACTGGCGCGCTACAGGCCCAATGTCGGCGTCGTCCTTTTCAATCGAGACGGTAGGGTCTTTTTCGGCCGCCGCATCGGCGATTTCACCGATCTTGGAGAGGAAAAGGACGCCTATCGCTGGCAATTCCCTCAGGGCGGCGTTGATGCTGAGGAGGACATCGCCTCGGCTGCCTATCGAGAACTGAGAGAGGAGACGGGCGTCTCAACCGCGCGCCTTCTGGCGTTGACGCCCGGCTGGCTCGCCTATGATTTTCCGGCCGGCTACCGCAAGAAGAAATGGGTCGGCCAGCGCCAGAAATGGGCGGCGATGCTGTTTGAAGGCGACGAGAAAGAAGTCGATATCGCCGCCGACGATCATCAGGAATTCGACGATTGGCGCTGGGGCGAGCTTGAAGAAGCGCCCGAACTGATCGTGCCGTTCAAGCGCAAAATCTATGCGGAACTGGTGAGCGCTTTTGTCCCCCTGCGAAATTTCCTGCGTTCATCGTGCTGCGGCGAGCCGGAAAAGGCCCGCCGCTCAATTTAATCAGACGCGGTCCCGCATCGTCACCGACAGAACCTCGCCGCGCCGCACCTTGCATTCGGCGAACGACTTTTCGCCATCGTCAAATTGAACGCTGACGGTCACCTTGAGCGCGCCGCCTTCGCGCGCCTTGACGAGGCGCGTCTTCGCGTCGTCGAGCGTTTTGCCCGCCTGTTGCGCCAGCGCTTCCGCACAAACCGCTTTGGCGGCCATAAAATCTGCGGCGTACGCAGTCGGCGACAGCGCCATGAGGGCGAATGCGATTATGGCTGTTCTGATCATTTTTTTCTCCGTTGATCATCGTTGACCCGGCGACTGTGAAATCCGGCGCGAACGCCCGGGCGTCGTTCGGCCGAATGGCGAATGCTGCGCATCTTGTTTTTTGTACTATCTAGTATAAATTGTAACAGTCAAGGTTTTTTTACACTATGGTACAAAAAGAATCCGGACCGAAAAAGCGCGGCCGGCCAAGAGCTTATGACCCGGAAGCCGCATTAGACAGCGCGCTGGACGTATTTTGGCGCGCCGGATACGCCTCTGCGTCAATCGACGATATTTGCGAGGCCGCCGGCATGAACAGGCCGAGCGTTTATGCCGCCTTCGGCGACAAGCGCGCGCTCTTTCGCGCCGCGATCGAGCGATACAAGACGATTATGCGTGAGCAGATGCGATGGGCTTTCGCCGGCGACAAGTCGCTGCGCGAAACGTTGACGGGCGTATACAGCCGCGCGCTCGACATGTATTTCGCCGGCCGCGCCACGCCGCTCGGCTGTTTTCTTCTTGGCGCGGCGCTGACGCCCGCCTTTGAAGATGATGAAATTCGCATACTGATGAATAACGGTCTTGAGGAGTTTGAGGCGGCGTTTAAGCGGAAAATCAAAAAAGCGCAAAAAACCGGCGAGATCGGCGACGAAAAGGATGCAGGCGGCTTGGCCAAGATGGCGGCGGCGACGCTTTATTATCTGGCGGTCCGATCCCGCGCAGGCGAAAAGCGCTCAGCGCTCGATTCTTATGCTAAGTACGCCGTTGAGCTGATTTGCGGCCGCTGATCTAAAAGCGACAGCAGCGCTCATTCTCCTTCGCCCTTTTCGCAAAAGACTGGCGCGATGCGCCAAACTTTCGGTAAACCGTCGGCGCCTTGCGGAAAGGGAAACGCCTTGCCTGATCGCCCTGCGGACATGTTGCTCGACCGCGTGCTTTATCGCGACGGCCTGATGCTTGTCATCGACAAGCCTGCGGGGCTGCCTGTTCACGCAAAGCCCGGATCGAAAAAGGGCGAAGGCGGCGAGAGCCTTGAGGATTATTTCGACGC
>CALAZI010000154.1 GCA_937895955.1 uncultured Alphaproteobacteria bacterium
TGAGTATGAACCCTCCCGGACGGCTGCGCCGTCCGACCTCCCTTTTCAAGGGAGGGAAAAGCGGGGCGCGCCAATCTTCTCCCTCCCTTGGAAAGGGAGGGCCGGGGAGGGTTCAGGAATGATGGGAAAACGGGGAGAGCGCAAAGGGAGCAAGCGCGCCTGACAGGAAAATGAAAAAGCGAACCGCGCCTCGACGGAGGAACGAAGCTGGCGCGGCGTTCGAAACAGCTTATGAGAAAGGCGCTTTAAGGATCCGCCATGCCGCTTATCCAGCTTATCGTTCTCGCCATCGTTCAGGGCGTCACCGAATTTCTGCCGATCTCGTCCTCGGCGCATCTCATTCTTGCGCCGCTGGTCGTCGACAGCTGGGCCGATCAGGGACCGCTGATCGATGTCGCGGCGCATATCGGCACGCTCTTCGCCGTGCTGCTTTATTTCCGGCAGGAAACGGCGATGCTCTGGCGCGGCGCGCTCGATCTTCTCGGCGGGCGCGCCTCCGCGGATCGACGGCTTTTCCTGCTTCTCGCGGCGGCGACGGTTCCGATCGTCGTCTTCGCGGCGGCGATTGTCCTGTCCGGCCTCGAAAGCGTTTTCCGCTCGCCCTATGTCATCGCGACGACGAGCATCCTCTTCGGCCTCGTTCTCTGGCACGCGGACCGACAACCCCAGGGCAAGACCGGCGTCACGCTCATCTCCTGGCGCGAGGCGATGCTGGTCGGCCTGGCGCAGGCGCTGTCGATCGTCCCCGGCACGAGCCGTTCGGGAATCACCATGACGGCGGCGCGTTATCTTGGATGGTCGCGGCCTGAGGCGGCGCGATTTTCGCTTTTGCTCGCCATTCCCGCGACAGCGGCCTTCGGCGCCTTCGCTTCGCTCAAACTCGTGACGGACGGCGCCGGCGCGACGCAGGAGGCGGCGCTCATCATCGCGGCATTGTCTTTCATCACCGCCTATCTGACGCTGGCGGTTTTCATGCGCATGATCAAAACGGTGAGCTTCACGCCCTTTGTCATCTATCGCGTCCTGCTTGGGATCGCGCTATTCGCATTCGCCTCGCGGCTCGTTTGACCCCGCCCGGCAGGAAGGAATGGAAGAAATGGCGTTTCCGGTCATCAAGGCGTTCAAGACGACTTTCGCCTATCTTCAAAGCCGCGCGGTCGAATTGCTGAAGGCGTTATGGCTGCCGGTCGCGCTGCTTGTCGCGCTGCAGATTTACGCCGCGCCGCCGTTTTTCGACGCCATGATCAAGATTCTCGAACTCGGGCCTGAACCGGACCCGGCCGAGGCCGGCGCGCATCTCGGCGCCTTCATGAAATGGGGCGGTTTTCTGGTTCTGGGTTCCGCGCTGCTGATGCCGATGGCGACGGTCGCAAGTCTTCGTCACATCGTGCGCGGCGACGATCTCGGCGGCTTTTTCTATTTCCAGTATGGCGGCGACGAATTGCGCGTGCTGGCCGGCTATCTTCTTTTTAGTTTGATGCTCATGCTGATCACGATCGTCGGCGGGCTCGGCGCGGCGGCGATCACGCTCATCTTCGCGCTCGCCGGCCCCGCAGCTTCGACAATGGCGAAAGGCCTTGGCGAACTCATCATCAATCTTGTCACCTTCTGGTTTCGCCTTCGCCTTTGCGTTCTCTTTCCCGCGGCGATCGCGACGCGCACGATCGGCTTCGGCGTTTCCTGGGAGGCGACGAAAGGAAACGTTTTGCGTCTCGCCGCTTTCTGGATTCTGATGGGGCTTGTCCTGATCCCGGCGAGCCTGATCTTGCTCGCGCCGTTCGCCGGCGATTTCTTCCCGCTATTTGAACAAATCGTCGCGGCGGGCGAAGACGAGGAAGCCGCGCGCGCGGCGCTGATCCCGCTCCTGCAGAGAATGTCCGATCTGATGAGCGTCGAAAATCCGCAGATTTTCCTGCTCGCGCCGGCGCTGGCGGCCTCGACCTTCCTTTCAACCGCGATCGCCAATGTGGCGAGCGGCGCGGCGTGGCGCCTGCTCACCGATCACGCCGCCCCTGCCGGCGACGCGCATTCATCTGCAATGGCGGCGTAAAATGAGCGAGACGACAAGAGCGACGGCGGCGGGCGTTCGGGCGGCGGCGGAAAGCATCAGGAACGCGGCGATCTTAACGCCGCTGCTTGAAAACGAATGGCTGAACGAGCTGGCCGGCGGGCGCGTCCTGATGAAGGCCGAGACGCTGCAGCATGGCGGCTCGTTCAAGTTTCGCGGCGCCATGACGCGCTTGTCGCGACTGACGCCGGCTGAACGCGAACGCGGCGTGCTCGCCTGGTCGTCCGGCAATCACGCGCAAGGCGTCGCGCGCGCGGCGAAACTTTTCGGCATGCGCGCGGTCATCGTCATGCCGAAGGACGCGCCGGCGCTGAAAGTCGCCCAGGTGAAAGCCTATGGCGGCGAAATCGTTTTCTTTGACCGCTACAGCGAGGACCGCGAAGAGATCGGCCGGCGCATCGCCGCCGATCAGGGCCTCGCGCTCGCGCCGTCCTATGATCACAAGGACATCATCGAAGGCCAGGGAACGCTGGCGCTTGAAGCGGTTGAGCAGGCGGCGGCGCGAGGGGCCTCCATCGACGCCTTTTTGATCTGTTGCGGCGGCGGCGGCATGACGTCGGGCTGCGCGACCATTCTCGAAGAGATATCGCCGGCGACGGAGATCTACATCGCCGAGCCCGAAGGCTATGATGAGAGTTGGGCCTCGATCGAGGCGGGTCGGAAACTGACCGCCGACATTTCGAAAAAGACGATCTGCGACGCGCTGGCGACGCCCTCGCCGGGCGATCTCACCTTCGCGATCATGCGCCGGCGGGTCAAAGGCGGCTTTACTCTGTCGGACGCGGAAGTCGCCGAGACCGTCGCCTGGGCGTTCAAATATCTAAAGCTCGTTTTGGAGCCTGGAGGAGCGGTCGCGCTCGCCGCCGTTCACCATAAAAAATTCCGCCCCGAAGGGCGGACGGTCGCGCTCACCCTGTCGGGCGGCAATGTCGATCCGGCGCTCTATGCCGAGATCCTGGCGCGTTATGGTTGACGCCTTTGTTGACGGTTGTCGGAAAATAGCCCGGTTTTCATCATTGAAATGTTATAAAGTAGCCCTACTTGGTAAAGCGGGTCAGGAGGCCGAGAGCGGGCGTTTTCACCGTTTGATAGCCAATCTGTGGCCTGATGGGGTCGGGCGGGGCTCGTCCCCCGGGTGGAATGGAGCGTCAGCCGATGGCCGATGGCAAGGAAGCGACTGGAATGGCGGACCGCGCCGGCAAGCCGGTTCCTTCAGCGCGCGAGCTCGCTGAGCTTGGCGGCAAGAAACTCGTCTATGTGAGGACGGTGCTCGCCAGCGAGGTCATTGACGATCTCGTCGATGATGAGACCGGCGCCGTGATCGATATTCCCGGCGACACGACGCTCTATTCGGTCCACGCCGGCGACGGACAGCGCATCGCGCTTGTCGGCGACCGCGCGCTCGCCTTTGCGGCGGCGCGCCAGCACGAAATGAACCCGGTCAGCGTTCACTGACCGCATCGCAAGACAGAGATGATTGTCTTTACGCCGCCGCGTTCGACTGCGCGGTGTCGGCCGCGATCGCAAACAGCGCTTCGGGCGTTCCCGCGCCGCGCAGCGCTTCGCGCACCCGCTCATCGCGCAGCAGGCGCGAAACCTTGGCGAGCGCTTTCAGATGCGCCGCCGTCGCGTCAACCGGCGCCAGCAGGACGAAAATGAGGTCGACCGGCTGATCGTCGACCGATTCAAACTCGACCGGGTGATGCAGCTTGGCGAGCAGGCCGACAATCTTCCCGACGCCGTCGATCTTGCCGTGCGGGATGGCGACGCCGCGTCCGACCCCGGTCGACCCCAGCTGTTCGCGATCCATCAGCGCCTGGCGGATTTGCGCCGCCGGCGCGCCGGTCAGGGCCGCGGCCTTGTCCGCCAATTGCGCCAGCGCTTCACGCTTGCAGCTCGCGTGAAGGTTAAGAACGACGCCTTCTGGGGAGAGAAACTCGGAAAGGCCCATAAATCCTGCGGTCAATCGCTACGCCCGTCCCCTTGCAAGAACCGGGGCAGCCTAAGGCGCTTCGCGGAGGCGCGCCTTAACGCCGGGGGGCGATAGACCCTCCCGCGCCGAAGATCAAGGCGCCGGGTCGATCCAGCCGATATGGCCGTCCCGGCGACGGTAAACGACGTTAAGCCGGCCATGGGCCGCATTCTTGAAGACCACCGCCGGGCTTTCGGCGAGATCAAGCTGCATCACGGCGGCGCCGACCGTCATTTCCCGCAAGGCGGTCTGTTTCTCGGCCACCACAACCGGGGTCGGGTCGCCCGCCGCCGGTTCGTCGTCGGCTTCCTCCGGCAGCGGCGCCAGCGTGTAATAGGAGGCGGGCTCGGCAGGCATCGGCCCCTTGCCGTTGGCGTGGTGATTCTTGAGGCGGCGCTTATAGCGGCGCACGCGCTTTTCGAGCTTTTCCAGCGCCGTATCAAAAGCGGCGTAGGCGTCGCCGCCTTCGCCGTGAGCGGCGAGAAAGACGCCCGAATCGAGGTGCGCAGTCATTTCGCACTCAACGAGATGGCGTTCCCGGTTAAAGGTGACGATAGCTTCGGCCCCGCGGCCGAAATATTTGGTCACGCCCTCGGTAAGCTGATTCGTCACATGCGCCTGAAGCGCATCGCCGAGATCGATGTTCTTGCCGCTGACCTGAATGTTCATGAGGGCCTCCGTAGGGGACCGGCCGCCGAAGCGGCAGGACAATCATTCTTATATCGGGTCTCGCGGCGCGAAATCAAAGCCCCGAAGACCGGCGTCTCGCAGGGGCGGACATTCGGCCGCAAGGGTTTAAATCGCCTGACGAAGATGGGCGCGCCGGCGCTGCACCGACGAGGCGATGTTCATCGTTTCGCGGTATTTCGCAACGGTGCGCCGCGCAATGTCTATCCCCTCCCCGCGAAGGATATCGACAATCCTGTCGTCCGAAAGTATTTCCTCGGCGGTTTCATTCTCGATGAGCTCTTTGATGCGAAAGCGCACCGCTTCAGCCGAATGCGCTTCGCCGCCTTCGCTTGAAGCGATCGATGCGGTAAAGAAATATTTGAGCTCGAAAATGCCGCGCGGCGTCGCGATGTATTTGTTCGCTGTAACGCGCGAAACAGTCGATTCGTGCATCGAAATGGCGTCGGCGACGGCGCGCAGATTGAGCGGCCTCAAATGCCTTACCCCATAAACAAGAAAAGCGTCTTGCTGGCGGACGATTTCGCTGGCGACTTTCAGAATCGTTCTGGCGCGCTGGTCAAGGCTTTTCACGAGCCAATTAGCGTTGGCGAATTGCTCGCTGACGAACAGCGTGTCTTCCTCACGACATTTCGCCTTTGAAACAGAGGAATAATAGACCCTGTTGACGAGAACCTTCGGAAGGGTCTCCGAATTCAGCTCGATTTTCCAACCGCCGTCGGCCGCTTTTTTCACAATAACGTCGGGCGTGACGATTTGAACGGGTTCGGATCCGAATGCGTATCCCGGCTTCGGATTGAGCGCGCGCACTTCTGCGATCATATCCCGAATGTCTTCTTCATCAGCGCCGGTGACGCGCATGAGCCCCTTAAGATCGCCTTTCGCCAGCAATTCAAGATTTTCTATGAACGCTCTCATCGCCGGATCCAGCCGGTCGCAATCAGCAAGCTGGATCGACAGGCATTCCTTCAGATCCCGCGCAGCGACGCCCGACGGATCAAAAGTCTGGATCAGTTTTAGGGTTCGCTCTACGTCCTGCCTGTCTGCGCCGAGTCGATCGGCGACGGTTTCGACGCTCTCTCGCAGATAGCCCGCCTCGTCGATCAGGTCGATGAGATAAGCGCCGATGAAAATCGCCTGATCATCGCGCGTCGCGACATGCAATTGTTCAGTAAGATGTTCCCATAGCGAGACCTCGCGGCTCAGCGTTTCGCCGAAAGCGCGCTCATCGGGAAACGAGGAACCGCCGCCCGAACCGACATTCGCCCATTCATTGGTGCGGTATTCAGCGTCTCCCTCGCCGGCGGCGCTTTCATCCTGAGGCGCATCCATGGCTTCGGCCGCTTGCGAAGGCGTTGCGTCGCTTTCAAGATCAAGCGCGGTTCCGGACTGATCGCCGGGGCCTGTTTCGCCGTCGTTCTCTCCCCGGCGCTCGGGCGCGTCCTGCCCGTCCTGCTCGGCCGCACGCTCTAGAAACGGGTTCTCTTCCAGCTGCTGCTCGACGAATTCCGCAAGTTCAAGATTTGAAAGCTGCAACAGCTTGATCGCCTGCTGCAGCTGCGGCGTCATGACCAGCTGTTGAGATTGTCTGAATTCTAATCTTGGAGCTAACGCCACACGCCCCTGCCTCTCCCAATTTACATCTGGAATCGATCGCCGAGATAGACGCGGCGAACGTCTTTATCGCCGACGATGTCGCCCGGCGCGCCTTCAATAAGCACTTCGCCTTCATGAATGATGTACGCCCGGTCAATAATGTCGAGCGTCTCGCGGACATTGTGGTCCGTAATGAGCATGCCGAGGCCGCGATCTTTGAGATGAAGGACAAGTTCGCGAATGTCGGCGATCGCAAGCGGATCAATGCCGGCGAAAGGCTCGTCGAGCAGCATGAAAGCCGGACCTGTCGCCAGCGCGCGCGCGATTTCAACGCGCCGCCGCTCGCCGCCGGAGAGCGCAAGCGCCGGCGCATTGCGGATATGCGTAATGTTGAATTCGTTCAGCAGATCGTCGATCAGCGCTTGCTGCTTGTCCTTGTTTTTTTCGACAAGCTCAACGACCGCGCGCAAATTCTGTTCGACCGACAGGCCGCGGAAAATTGACGCTTCCTGGGGCAAATAGCCAAGGCCGAGACGGGCGCGCTGGTACATCGGCAAGCGCGTGACGTCATGGCCGTCAATGGTGATTGAACCGAAATCGACCGGAATAAGCCCGGTTATCATGTAAAAGCAGGTGGTCTTGCCGGCGCCGTTAGGCCCCAGAAGGCCGACGACCTCGCCGCGTTTGACGCTCATCGAAACGCCGCGAACGACTGGGCGGCGCTTGAAAGTCTTGCCGAGATTTTCCGCAAACAGTCCCCCGCCGCCTTCGACGACCGTCGGGCGGGGCGGGGTGCGACCAGCTTCTGTCGGCTTGTCGCTTGGGGCGCCGGCTTCAACTTGCATGTTGTCGGTCATTTAGAGGCGCCTCTCTTTAAGGTTTGGTGAAATCACGACTGCTCGCCGGTCCCTTTGGCATAAAAAATGCCCCGGATACGCCGCCCGTTCGGGGCGGTGAACAAAAGCCGTTTGGTGTCAACCCAATAGACGAGCTCGCCGCCGGTCATCACTTGCTCGCCTTGCGTCACGACGACGTCATCCGAAATCGTAATCGTCCGCGTTTCGGCGTCATAAACGCCGACTTTGCCTGTAATCGCTTCCTTACCGTTTGAGTAGCGAACCGATCCGATGGCGCGGATGCGCGTAAAGGCGCCGGAATCGTCAAGATCGGCTATTAACTTTTCGGCGGTCAGCAGCGCTTCGCCCTGCACGGCGCGCACATTGCCGGTCCACGTCGCAACATCATCGACAACCTCAAGCCGGTCGCCGGTGATATCGATCGGACCGTCGCTGATTTCAGGCGCAAGCTGCGCCGACGCTCCGGCAAGCATCATTGCCGATGCGGCAACAACCCAAACCAGAAAGGCCCCCGCCCTAATCATTACGCTCTCCGTTCTCGCCAGATTCTGTCGCAACGCCCGGCGCAACGTCGTCCCTTTTTTTCGGATAAAGACGCATATTGACGTCTCCTTCGAAAATCACGACGCCGTCGCGGTTATTTGCCCGCATCCGTTCGGCCCGAAGGGTTGCGCCGCCCGGCCCCTCTCCCTCGACGCCCTTATCGCTGACCAGCGTCTGATCATCAATCGAAACAACGGCCGTAGGTGATTTCAGGACGTAATTGTCCCGTCCGATGACGTGTTCGAACGTAACGCCATCCTTTAAAATCAACTGCTTGTCTTCGGTGTTGAATATGCCCGCCTCAGCCTCGACGACGGATTGATTATCGCCGCCGCTGGTGACGGCGCGAGGCTGAAAAAGGTCGACGATATCGCGGTTTTCCGGTTTCTGGCTCGCCGCATCGGCTGTGATTTCATACGGGTTGCCGTCGGCGTCGACGCCTGAAAATTGCGGCCGCAGGGAGCTCAAATTTTGAGTGGTCGCCTCAAGATCGGCGAAATCCTCAAGGAAGGCGTCATCAACACCGCCGGTTCTCGTGTTCAATAAGAAGGCGACAACCAACAGCAGGGCGAGAACAGGCAGCGCGACCCTCAGCCGCCTCATAAGCTGGGCGCGGGCCGCAGCGGCTTCCCCCGTGGTGCGCCGGCGAATGGTCAGATTATCAAGCGCCCCCCGATTCGTTCGCGTGGCGTGAGGGGCGTCAGCGGGCGGTGCGGTCGCGTTCATTCATCTACCGGAGGGGGGCCGAAACTGTCGCCTCCCTTGATCAATATAGTCTGTCCGCGGGCGACTGCACGCAAGGGCCGCGGCCTTTTTGAGGCGCTCAGCCCTTTTTCGTCAAGAATGAGCGAAAATATCGACCTCCGGCCAGCCGGCCAGATCGAGCGCCGCCCTTGTCGGCAGGAACTCGAAGCAAGCCCCGGCGAGAGCCTCCCGCCCCTCGCGGGCGAGCATGTCGTCAAGCCTCAGCTTAAGGTCGTGAAGATAAAGCACATCAGAGGCGGCGTACTCGATCTGCGCCTCGCTGAGCGTCGCCGCCCCCCAATCCGAGGATTGTTGCTGTTTTGACAGATCAACGCCGAGAAGCTCTTTTGCGAGATCTTTCAAGCCGTGCCTGTCCGTAAAAGTTCGCACGAGCCGCGAGGCGATTTTTGTGCAGTAAACGGGGCGAGTTTCAACCTGCAGCCATTGTTGGAAAGCGGCGATGTCAAATCGGGCGAAATGAAAGATCTTCAAGGTCTGAGGATCGGCAAGGAGGCGCTTCAAGTTCGGCGCTTCGTAGGTTTTCGCATCGAGCTGCACGACATGGGCGTCGCCGTCGCCGGCGGAAAGCTGAACCACGCATAGGCGATCTCGATGCGGATTGAGACCCATTGTCTCACTGTCGACGGCGACCATCGACCCTAGATCAAGACCGGCGGGCAAATCGCCCTTGTGAAGGTGGTTCGTCATCAGAATTCCGCTATCGGCGCGCAAGTCGCTCTATCATCGTCGATACTTTCTGAAAACCGTCTGAAAAATTCGGCCCGAAGACGATGCGGCCTTGAGGGCGGAGCCGGAATTGCGTTCCCTTTTTGTCCCATAAGGCGCTCAACGCATTTTTCGACGCCTCCGGCGGGACATCCCCGTCGGCGGAACGCCGCGCAAGTTCTCACCCAAACGTTGCGTAGGAGGCTGCGCTGATGTTCAGAGCGCTTTCGGTATTCAGTCGCAGTCCAGCGTCGACGCCACCAGGCGAGGAAAACCATTTTCCGTTCCGTTTTCGACTCCGACACGAAAAGGATCGGCTTTTGGACAACGCCTTCGCCAGGCGTGTTTTTCATCCGTTTTCGGACCGTCCGCCATGGATCAAGCGCTGATCTTTGATGGGTGGAAAACGGATGATTCAGTCGAAGCGCAAGCCGAACCGCCGGTCGCCGATGAGAAATATAGTGACGTTCGGGTTCATGGTAACCGGCTCATCTTCAGCGAAGAAAAGAAATTCGAGCGCAAAGGCGAACAAGAGGGAGAATGTCGCTTGATGGTGCGCGCCTATGGTTCATTTGCGCGCCATCACCCTTTCGTTCCCGGTCGACGTCGATGCCCTAGAGGCGACCTTCTAGGACGGCGTTTGGAAACGCTCCTCGCCAAAGCCCGCCGATAGAAAAGACGAAGGCTTGTTCGTTCGCCCTCGCCTTTTCTATCGGCGGCAAAACTGCTAGCCGGGGCGCGTCTGCAATCACATGGTGCGCTATGGCTGACAAGACGAACCGATACGCATTCTCCAGCCGCGTCATTCACGGCGGCCAAGAGCATGATCCGCTGACCGGGGCGGTCATGCAGCCGATCTACCAGACATCGACCTATGCGCAGGAAAGCCCCGGCGTGCACAAGGGCTTTGTCTATGCCCGCGGACATAACCCGACGCGCTTCGCCTATGAACGCTGCATCGCCGATCTTGAAAACGGCGCGCGCGGCTTCGCCTTCGCGTCCGGCATGGCGGCGATTTCAACTGCGCTAGAGCTGTTCCCCGCCGGCAGCCATGTCGTTGCGATGGACGACGTCTATGGCGGCACCTATCGCTTGTTTGAACGGGTCCGGAAATCATCGGCCAATCTCGCCGTTTCCTATATCGATCTCGGCAACCCGGATAATTTCGAAAAGGCGCTCACGCCGGAGACGAAGCTCGTCTGGATCGAAACGCCGACGAACCCGATGCTGAAGATCGTCGACATTGAAGCGATCGCGGCGATCGCAAGGAAAAAAGGCGTGCTCGTCGGCTGCGACAACACATTCGCATCACCCTATTGCCAGCGCCCGCTCGACCTCGGCGCCGACATCGTCATGCATTCGGCGACGAAATACATCGCCGGCCATTCCGATGTCGTCGGCGGCGTGCTCGTCGTCAATGACAAGGATCTCGCCGAACGGCTGCAATTCCTGCAGAACTCTGTCGGCGGCATTCAGGGTCCGTTTGATTCCTATCTTGCTTTGCGCGGGCTGAAGACGCTTGCAGTGCGGCTTGAGCGGCATTGCTCGAATGCGGCGGCTCTCGCCGAATGGCTTGAGGCCCATCCGGCGATCGCGCGCGTTTCCTATCCCGGCCTTGAAAGCCATCCCGGACACAAAGTCGCCAAACGCCAGATGGACGCCTTCGGCGGCATGCTGACCGTTTACCTCAAAGGCGGGCTCGACGCGGCGAAGACGATGCTTGAACGGGTCGAACTTTTCACGCTAGCCGAATCCCTCGGCGGCGTTGAAAGCCTCATCGAACATCCCGGCGTCATGACGCATGCGTCGATACCGCCGGAGCGGCGCAAAGAGCTTGGCGTTGATGATTCCCTTGTCCGGTTGTCGGTGGGCATTGAGGATCTTGAGGATCTGCGGCGCGATCTTGATCAGGCGCTGAGCGGCCTTTGAGAAAGAGAAAGCGACGCCGGTCAAGGACCGGCGCCGCTCCCTTGCCGCCAGCGGGGGAGATGCCGGCGACGCCTTATGGCCACCCCTTGCGGCCAGTTCCGTTGCGCCAGCCGCAATTGCGGGAGGCGTGAATTTGGACAACCGTCAAAATATTTAAGTTCGGCGTCAGCGCAATCATTTTCTTCGTTTTCTGCAAAACCGCCCGTTGCAATTCTCCCTTGCCAATTCACGCGATAATTGCATTGCTATTCATTCTTGCTGTTGAAAAGCGGAGAATAACATGGCGGAAACGGATGGCGCGTCCTTGGCGCAGCAAATCGACAACGCCGTTGCGCCAATCAGTCGCGCCGTTAACAGCGTCATCTTCTTTTCAATTGATGTTTTCGGCGTAAGCCTCCCTCTCGTTGTCGTTTGGCTGATTGTCGCAGCGATTATTTTCACTCTTTCGCTCCGCTTTATTAACCTCACCGGGTTCGGTCACGCCTTGGCGCTGGTGTCCGGCCGCCGCACGCATCATCTGCAAGGCGGGGACGGCGAAATTTCGCACTTCCAGGCGCTGTCGTCCGCGCTGTCCGGCACTGTCGGACTCGGCAATATCGCGTCGGTTCCAGTGGCGATCGCCATCGGCGGTCCCGGCGCGGTTCTCTGGATGATCATGGCGGGGTTTTTCGGCATGTCGTCGAAATTCGCCGAATGCGCCCTCGCCGTAAAATATCGTCGCGTGCAAGAGGACGGCCGTACAATCGGCGGTCCAATGTATTACATCGAAGACGTTTTCAGGCGGCGCGGCATGAAGACGTTCGGTAAGGCCGCTGCTATTTTTTTCGCCGTCATGGCGATGGGCGGCTCGATCAGCCTTCTTCAGGTCAACCAGAGTTACGCGCAATTTTCATCCGTGACAGGCATTTCCGGAGGAAATGCGCCGCTCATCTACGGGGTCACTTTGTGTTCGCTCGTCGCCGCTGTCGTTTTGGGCGGCATACGCCGCATCGGCTTCGTCTCTGGAATTCTGGTCCCGTCAATGGGGATTCTTTATCTCGGCGCCGGGATCACCATAATCATTATGAACGCAGACGAGCTGCCAAACGCAATCTCAACAATTTTTAAAAGCGCCTTTGGTTTGGACGCTGCGGGCGGCGGCATTGCTGGCGCTCTGATCAACGGCATAAAGCGCGCCACCTATTCGAACGAGGCCGGCATCGGTTCGTCAGCGATCGCGCACGCTGCGGTCAAGACCAGCGAACCGATGACCGAAGGTTTCGTCGCCTCGCTTGAGCCTTTCGTGGATACGATCGTCGTATGCACGATCACCGCGCTTGTCGTCATCGTCACCGGCGCTTATGAGCCCTATCTTTTCCATCCGCCGAATCACGGGATCGAGATCACATCGGCGGCCTATGAAAGCGCGTTCTCCTGGTTCCCGCTCATTCTTCTGGTCGCCTCAATGCTGTTCGCCTTCACGACGCTTGTGAGCTGGGCGTTCTACGGCGCGCAGGCGGCCGCCTATATATTCGGCCCTTCGAAAAAAGTTGATGTGGCTTTTAAGTTGTCATTATGCGCAGTTCTGTCGCTCGGCGCGGCGATTTCGCTCTCTTCGATCATCGATTTCATCGACGCCATGCTTTTCGGCATGTGCATTCCCAACATCATCGCGCTTTATCTGTTGATGCCGGAGTTGAAGAAAGATCTAGCCGCATACAATGCGAAGTATCGCTTGAAACCTCATGCGCGGGGATGAGCGCCGCGATAAGCGGCGAGAAGCGCCTCTTCATTAATTTTGGTGTAACGCTGCGTCGCTGCGATCGAAGCGTGACCCAAAAGCTCCTGTATGGCGCGCAGATCGCCGCCCGCCTGCAAAAGATGCGTCGCGAAGGCGTGGCGCAAAGCGTGCGGCGTCGCGCTGTCATCGAGCCCGAGCGCGCGGGCGTGCCGCTTCATCTCCATCTGAACCAAACGCGCGCTCAACGGCCGACCGCGAACCGATAAAAAGAGCGCGTCCTCTTCCGCTTCCGTCAACGGGCGAAGGTCAAGATAATTTTTCAGCGCTTGCCGCACGATGGGCAAAAGCGGCGCAAGTCGCGTCTTGCCGCCCTTTCCCGTGATCCGCACGGCTTCGCCGAATGGTGCGTCCTGCGTTTTCAGAGACAACGCCTCAGAAATGCGCAAGCCTGCGCCGTAAAGCAGGGTGAAAATTGCGGCGTCGCGCGCCGCGATCCAGGGCTCGCGCCCTACGCCGGCGGCGGCGATGATTTCCTCCGCCGAGGCGGCGTCGACCGGGCGCGGCAGCTTTTGTTTCAGTTTCGGGCCGCGCATTGCGCCGATGGCGTCATTGGCGACGGAAAAGCGTTTTCGCAAATGGCGGTAAAAGGTCTTCAGCGCCGACAGTTCAAGCTTCAGCGAGGCCGCCGACAATCCTTCCTCCCGACGCTTGGACAGAAAGCCGCGAAAGTCGGCGAGGTCGAGATTTTCAAGCGCCTTGCTGTCGGCGCGGCGACCCCGATGGTCGCGAAGAAACGCATCAAACCGCGTCAGCGTCGCCTCGTAATTGCGGATCGTATAGGCGCTTGCGCGCTTTTCCGCCCGCAAATGGCGGACGAAGTGCTCAATAAGCTCATCAATGTGCGGCGCGGCGGCGGTTTTTGCCATGCGCCAACATGCGCGCGGGAACGGTTAACAAAGTCTCAACGGATCAGGAAAGCGCCGCGAGGTCGGCGCGCAGCATGGCGAGCCCTTCGCCGGTTTCCGACGATGTCGCAATGATCTTAGGGTGCGCCGCGGGACGGCGCGCGACGGCGGCGGCGACATCGGCCGAAATCGCTTCGAGCGCGCTCGGTTTCACTTTGTCCGCCTTGGTGAGAACGATCTGGTAGTTGACCGCTGACTTGTCGAGGAGATCCATCACCTCGCGGTCGATGTCCTTAAGACCGTGACGCGCATCGACGAGCAGGCAGACGCGCCGCAAGGTCTGCCGGCCTTTAAGATAGTCGCGCGTAAGCCCCGCCCAGCGCTTGGCGTCTTTGCGCGCGGCGCGCGCATAGCCGAAACCGGGCAGGTCAACGAGCCGCAAGGAGCCGCCGAGATCGAAGAAATTGATTTCCTGCGTGCGCCCAGGCGTTGAGGATGCGCGGGCGAGGTTCTTCCGATTAACAAGCGCGTTTAGCAATGTCGACTTGCCGACATTCGACCGGCCCGCAAAGGCGATTTCCGTCGGCCCTTCCGGCGGCAGCGTCGCCATCGAGACGACGCCGAGCATGAAATCGCACTGGCCGCTGAAAAGAATGCGCCCTTTCTCGATCGCTTCGTCGGTTACGGCGCCCACGTTATTTCTTTTCAAGCGCCGGTTTTTTCCCGCGCAGGAACGGCAAGGTTTCGCCCCAGGCGATCTCGACGCCGTTGCGTTTCATGATGACATATTGCTGCGCCATCGAGAGGACCGAACTCCAGAACCAGTAGAGGACGAGCCCCGCCGGGAAGGAGGCGAACAGGAAAACGAAGATGAACGGCAGGAAGTTCATGATCTGCTGCTGCGTCGGATCGGCGGCGGGGGGGTTCATCTTCGTCTGCAGCCACATGGCTGCGCCGTAAAGCATCGGCAGCACGCCGATGGCCGGAATGAGATTGAGCAACGGCGTCGCGGCGGGATCAAAAGGGAGCAGCCCGAAGAGGTTCAGGATATTCGTCGGATCGGGGGCCGACAAATCCCTGATCCACAGCGCGAAAGGCTGGTGACGCAACTCGATCGTCACGAACAGCGTTTTGTAAAGCGCGTAGAAAATCGGCATCTGGATGACGATCGGCAGACAGCCGGCGAGCGGATTGATTTTCTCGCGCTGGTAAAGCGCCATCATTTCCTGCTGCAGCTTCGCCTTGTCCTCGCCGTACCGAGTTTTCAGCTCTTCGAGCTTGGGCTGCACCTTCTTCATCGCCGACATCGATTCGAACGCCTTGTTGGCGAGCGGGAAAAGCAGCGCCTTGATGACAAGGGTGAGAAGGAGGATGGCGACGCCCCAATTGTGAATGTGGTCGCCGAAGAAATCGAGCAGCCAGAAAAGCGGCCGCGTCAGGAAAAAGAAATTCCCCCAATCGACAGCCTTGTCGAGGTCCAAGACGCCGAGCCCGCCCTTTTCGATCGGCGCTTCATAGCCGCGCAGGATGTCAACGTCTTTCGCGCCGCCGAAAAGATGCGATGTCAGTTCGACCGAAGCACCCGGCGCGATCGCGCGCGCATCGAGCGTGTAATTGGCGCGGAAAATCGGCGACGCTTCCGAACCGACATTCTTGAACGTCGTCTTGAAATGCTCATCCTGCGGCGGGATCGCGGCGGCGAGCCAGTATTTATTTGTGATGCCGACCCAGCCCTTCTCGCCCGAGGCTTCATCATCGCGCGTTGCGGCCTTCTTGTATTTGCGTTCGAGAAGCTGTTTGCCGATGACGGCGACAGGCCCCTCATGCAGAATCATGTATTTCCCGGCGCCGTCCGGGATGTCGCGCTGAACGACAAGGCCATAGGGCGTCACGGACGCCGGCGCGTCGCCTTCATTGCGCACGGACTGCTTCACCGTGAACATGAATCTGTCATCGACAGAATAGGTTTTTTCAAAAACAAGCGACCCCATTCGCGCGGTCAGCACTACCGGCGCATCGACGCTGAGAACCGCGCCTTCCGGCGCCGTCCAGATCAGCGATTCGGTGAGCTTGTTCTCGGTTCCGCTCGATGCGACGAACCCCTGTTCGATATAATGCCCGTGCCGCGCTTCTCGCGGGGTCAGCAGGCGGATCATCGCGCTCTCAGGATCGAGCGTCTCGCGATAATTCTTCAGGAGGAGATCATCGAGGCGGCCGCCGGCGAGATTGATGGAACCGTTGAGGCTCGGCGTATCGATCTTGACGCGCCCCGGCGCCTTCGCCAGCGCTTCCTCGACAGTGAGAGCTTTTTCCGCCTCAACACTCGCGATGCCGCCGGTGATGTCGGGTTCAGCCGCAGCGCGCGTCGCTTGTTCGATCCTCTGCTGTTCAAGCAAGGCCTCGCGCTGCGGGCGCAGAACGAGCGCGTCCCAGCCGAACAGGACGGCGGCCGTCAGGACGATAAACAAAAGAGTATTGCGATCCATGAAAGGTTCCCGACGCGGCTGAGGATGGGGACTATTTAGGAAGGGCGTTGAGCCTTAAAAGGCCGCGCTTCATATCGTCAAGCAGCGAGGCGTAATTGCGCGTCGCGGCCAAAGGGCGGGCGATCAGGACGTAATTAAAGCCGGGCGCGGCCGAGTCTGGGAAAACCGCGCGCGCAGCGGCGCGCAGGCGGCGTTTGATGCGATTGCGCACCACGGCCCCGCCGATTTTCCGGGTCACGGTAAAACCGACCTGAGTCACACCGTCGGGATTGGGCCTGATCGCGCGGGTGAGGACAAAAGAAGGCGTCGGGGCTCGTTCGCCGGACTGGGCGGCGAGGAAATCCGACCGCTTTTTGATGATCCCAAGGCTGAGGACGCGCTTGTCGCGCCTACTCGCCGATTTTTCCACAATTCCCGTCGGAATCAGGCCGAAAGCCGCTTGCGCCCCTTGGCGCGGCGGCGGGCGAGGACCTTGCGGCCGTTCTTAGTCGCCAGGCGCGCACGGAAGCCGTGGCGGCGCTTACGAACGAGCTTGCTCGGTTGATAGGTCCTTTTCATCGTCAATCTCGCGGAATCTGGGCGGCGGGCCCGCGGCCAGCCGTGAGGCCCGGGCTCTTAGACGAGGGCCTCCCGAGCGTCAAGCTTTGCGGCGGCCGATCGGCGAGCCAAATCAGCCTGCCCGACAGCCCTCCGCCATTCGGACCTTTCCGGCGGATTTCCCGATTTTGTGAGCGCCCGGCGCCGAATCGTCAAATGCCGCCGGGACGCGCCTCTGTTACCCCGCTTGCTCAAAATATCAGATTCAGGGCGAAGTCCTTGGCCAAGCGAAATGACAAATCAGGATTTAGCCTGAGCCGCGCCATGGTCCCCTGAAAGACCGACTGGAAGGATCGTCTCAAGCCTCATGACCGAAAATGGAAGGCCGAAAGGCGCCCTGATGCGTTTCCTTCCCCTCGCCGCTCTCGGCGTCGCGGCGGCGTTCGTATTCGCGACCGGCGCCTATCGGTATCTTACGCTCGACGCGCTGAAGGAACACCGCGCAGCGCTTGAAGCTTTCGTTGAGGGAAATCTCGTCTTCGCGCTCATCCTATACGCCGTCGCCTATGTCTCCGTCACCGCGCTCTCGCTTCCTGGCGCGACCATCATGTCGCTGCTCGGCGGGTTTCTGTTCGGCCCCGTCGTCGGCACGGCGGCGGTCGTCGTC
Source organism: uncultured Alphaproteobacteria bacterium (assembly GCA_937895955.1). Classification (GTDB taxonomy): domain Bacteria; phylum Pseudomonadota; class Alphaproteobacteria; order Caulobacterales; family Parvularculaceae; genus Amphiplicatus. Next base: position 17,438 of record CALAZI010000154.1, read on the forward strand.
GCGGCGACGATCGGCGCGGCGATAATTTTCTCGGCGGCTAAGACCGCGGTCGGCAATGCGCTGCGCAGCCGCGCCGGACCCTTCGCGCGCAAGATGGAGGAAGGATTTCGTCGGAACGCCTTCTCTTATCTGCTGCTGCTGCGCCTCATTCCTCTTTTTCCGTTCTTTATCGTCAATATCGCGCCGGCGCTTTTCAATGTCCGCCTGCGGACTTTCGTCGCCGCGACATTTATCGGGATCATTCCCGGCGCCTTCGCTTTCGTCAGCGCTGGCGCAGGGCTCGGCGCCGTTCTCGACGCCGGCGATGAAGTGAAGCTCACAGGACTCCTGACGCAGCCCGCCGTCCTGACGCCGATCATCGCGCTGTCGCTCCTTGCGCTCCTGCCGATCGCGGCGCGAAAGCTCGGCCTTCTCAAATCGGCGCAAAGCGAGTCACTTTCATAATGCAACGTATCTATGCCGACATCTGCATCATCGGCGCGGGATCAGGCGGGCTTTCCCTCGCCGCCGGCGCCGCGCAGCTCGGCAAGAGCGTCGTCCTCATCGAAAAAGGCGAGATGGGCGGCGACTGCCTCAATTACGGCTGCGTGCCCTCCAAGGCGTTGATCGCGGCCGCCGCGCAGGCCCAGGCAATGCGCGACGCCGGACCGTTCGGCGTCGCCGGCGTCGAGCCGGCGGTCGATTTCGCCGCCGTCATGGATCACGTCCGGTCGGTTATCGCGTCGATCGCACCGCATGACAGCCAGGAGCGGTTCGAAGGCCTCGGCGTAAAGGTCATCCGCGAGCGCGGCGAATTCATCGGCGCGCGGCTCGTCAGAGCCGGCGGTTATGAAATCGCCGCGAAGCGTTTCGTCATCGCGACCGGATCATCGCCCTTTATTCCTCCGATACCCGGCCTTGAGACCGTTTCCTTTCTCACTAACGAAACAGTTTTCGAGAACAGGACCCGTCCTGAGCATCTCATCGTCATTGGCGGCGGGCCGATCGGCGTCGAACTGGCGCAAGCGCATCGCCGCCTCGGCTCGAAAGTCTCAATCGTCGAGGCGGACGCGATCCTCAATCGCGAAGATGACGAGGCCGTCGATGTCGTACGCGCTGCGCTGCTAGGCGAAGGCGTCGCACTCTACGAACACTCGAAAGCGGCGCGCGTTGAACCGGCCGCAGCGGGGTTACGCCTTCGCCTCGACAATGGCGATGCCCTTGAGGGAACGCATCTTCTCATCGCCGTCGGGCGCCGGGCTAACCTTAACGGGCTCGGCCTTGAACAAGCGGACGTTGAAACCGAGCGCGGAAAACTGAAGCTTGATGCGCGCCTTCGAACGACGAACAAGCGCATCTATGCGATGGGCGATGCGGCGGGCGGCCTGCAGTTCACCCATGTCGCGGGCGATCACGCCTCGACGCTCGTCCAGAGCCTTCTTTTCAAGATGCCCGCAAAACGCCGCGACGATCTGGCCCCGCGCGTCACTTATTGCGATCCCGAAATCGCCGCTGTCGGCCTTACCGAAAAGGAAGCGCGCGAGACAGCCAGTGGGATCAGCATCGCGCGCTGGGCGCTTGAAGAAAACGACCGCGCGCGCACCGAACGCGACACGCGCGGCTTCGTCAAGGCCGTCATCGCGAGAAACGGCCGAATTCTCGGGGCGACCATCGTCGGCAAGGGCGCGGGCGATGCAATCGGCCTGTGGTCGTTCGCGATCGCCAACAGGCTCAAGATTCGGGCGATGACGGCCTATATCGCCCCTTATCCGACGCGCGGCGAAATATCCAAACGCGCGGGCGGCGCCTATTTCACGCCTGCGCTGTTCTCGCCCCGCACGCGCAAGCTTGTTAATCTGCTGGCGACCTTCGATTAGGAGCGACTGCCGACGCCATGCTCCCGCGCGCGCCGATTCTGCGAAAATTTCGTCGATCGCTCTCATCCAAGCTTTTGGCGCTGACGATTCTTTTCGTTCTTCTTGCCGAAATCGTCGTGCTGGTTCCGTCAGTGTCAAAGCAGCGTCTTGACTGGATGAATGCGCGGCTTGAAGCCGCGTATCTCGTCGGCCTTGCGCTGGATGCGCCGGGCGGAGAGATGATCAGCCCGGACACCGCCGAACAGCTTTTCGGCACCGCCAACATTCTCGGCGTGACGCTTGACCGCGAAGGCGCGCGCATGATGGTGATGACGCCGAAGCTGACGCCGGAACAGGCGCAGATCATTCGGTACGTCAATCTTAAATTCGCAATGCCCGGCCGCAACATCATCGACGCCTGGGCGACAATGTTTTCGAATGGCGACCATTCCATTCGCGTAGTCGGCAAGACGCTGTATGCGGAATTCGGCGAAGTCGACATGTTCGTCTCCCAAGCCGCGCTGCGCCGCGACCTGCGAACCTATGCGCGCAATGTGTTATTTCTTTCGCTGATAATTTCGACATTGACCGCCGGATTGGTGTTTTGGTCCCTTAACCAGATGATCGTCAGGCCGGTCGCGCGTCTGACGAATAATATGGCGGCTTTTGAAGAAAACCCGGAAGATGCGAGAGCTGTCCTGAAGCCGAGCCTGCGGCTTGACGAGATAGGCGCCGCTGAAAGAAGCCTTTCTTCTTTGGAGCAAAGATTGCAGAGCCTCCTGATAGAACGTCAGCGTCTAGCCGCGCTCGGCGCAGGCATTTCAAAGATCAGTCACGATCTCAGAAATATCTTGGCTTCGGCCCAATTGATGTCCGATCGGCTCGCGAAAAGCGAAGATCCCCGCGTCAGGAAGCTGAGCCCTCGGCTTATTTCAGCGCTTGACCGCGCAATCGCCTTATCGCGCGACACGCTGAATTATGCGCGGATGGAGCCGAATGCGCTAAAGATCGAAAAAGTCGAACTAAGAAAACTCATCGAGGATGTTTTTGAGGATGCGGCGTCGCTCAACGTAACGATGCGCAACAATGTCGATGACATGCTCATCGTCGACGCCGATCAAACACAGCTCTACCGGGCGATATTCAATCTCGTAAGAAACGCCGTCGACGCGCTGACGCCGGTCGACGGCGCTGCGCCAAATGACGGCTGCATTGATGTTGACGCGCGTGCAACGACCTGCGGTTGGGTTGTTTCAATCGCCGACAACGGACCCGGCATGCCCGAAACGGCCAAGGCGCATCTTTTCGAACCCTTCAAGGGGTCGAACAAGCCGGGCGGTTCGGGACTGGGCGTCGCCATCGCGCACGAAATCGCCCGCGCGCATGGCGGCGAATTATCGCTTGTCAAAAGCGATCATAGCGGCGTCAGTTTTGAGCTGACGCTGCCCTTGCGGCCTCAATAAGCTCCGGCGCCGCTGCTCGGCTCGCGCGGGTCCGGCGCGCCCATAAGAACGCCGCCGCGCAACATGATCGTATTGGTCCGGCCCAGCGGGCGCAGTTGTACGCTCCCATCCGGCGCGCGGGCGATGTTGAATCCCCGCTCTTCCATGATGCGGATCGTATCAACGGAAACGCCGGGCTCTACAAAGATTTTGTCAGGCTGCCATTGATGATGAATCTTCGGCATGGCGTTCGCTTGCATCGGGTTCATGCCGAATTCAATCATATTGAGAACATTCTGAAGGACGACATTGATAATCGTCGACCCGCCGGGCGTTCCTGTGACGAACACCGCCTTGCCGTTCTGGGCGACGATCGTCGGCGTCATGGACGATAAGGGGCGCTTTCCCGGTTGGATTTCGTTCGCCTGCGCGCCGAGAAGGCCGAACCCGTTCGGCGCGCCCGGCTTCGCCGAGAAATCATCCATTTCATTATTCAGGAGAAATCCCGCACCGTCGACGGAATAAGAGCTGCCGAACGTGAAGTTCAATGTCGTTGTGACCGCGACGGCGTTGCCGTCCTTGTCCATGACGGAATAATGCGTCGTCTGCGGGCTTTCATCGACCGGACCAAGCCCGGGACGGACATCTTCCGATTTCGTCGCGCGTTTCGGATTGATCCTCTTGCGGAGCTTTTCCGCATAGGCGGGATCGATCAGCTTCTCAACCGGCACATCGAAAAAGTCCGGGTCGCCGAGATATTCGGAACGATCGGCATAGGCGCGGCGCATCGTTTCAGTGAGCGCGCCGAGATAATCGGCGCTGTTATGCCCCATCGCCCGCAGGTCGTAACCTGAGAGCACGTTGAGCATCTCGATAAGATGCACGCCGCCGGACGAAGGCGGCGGCATCGAGATGATCTCAAAACCCCGAAAGGACCCTGTTACCGCAGCGCGTTCGACAACTTTATAATTCTTGAGATCTTCATGCGTGATAAGACCGCCATTCGCCTGCATTTCAGCGACGATGAGATCAGCGACCGGCCCTTCGTAAAAGCCGGCGGCGCCTTTCGCCGCAATCGCCTTCAGGGTTTTCGCAAGGTCTTTCTGCACGAACATCTCGCCACGCTCGTAAGGCGCGCCGTCGTCGAGGAAGTAGCGTGAGGTCGAGGGATCGCGCGCAAAGCGTTCCGCATAGTCCGACATCGCATCGGACAGCGCGGCGGTGGCGGGAAAGCCTTTCTCCGCGAGACGGATGGCCGGCGCCATGACGTCTTTCAACGGCATGGTCCCGTATTTTTCGAGCGCTGTCGTCAACCCCATGACTGATCCCGGCACGCCCGCCGACAGATGGCTGAAGCGAGCGCGCATATTGTCGACTTCGCCCGCCTGGTCGAGAAACATGTCGCGCGCTGCGCCCGCAGGCGCCATTTCGCGATAGTCGATTGCGAGCGGCTCATCGCGGTCGGCGAATTTGATCACCATGAAGCCGCCGCCGCCGATATTGCCCGCTTGCGGATGCGTCACAGCGAGCGCGAAACCAGTCGCCACCGCCGCATCGACGACATTGCCGCCATTCTTTAAGATTTCAGCCCCGACTTCCGCAGCGATTTTATCCTGCGCGACGACCATGCCGCGCTCGGCTTCAATCGGATGAAAAAGAGAAGGATAGCTGACAAGCGCGTTGGCGCCGGGCTCATCATCGTCGGGCTGCGCGAAAGCGGCGCTCGACGATAACGCGAACAATAACGCCAGCGACGCGCGGCGCAAACTTCCCAACTTGACCATAACCCTCTCCAGACGGTTTCGCCGCGATTCTTCCGACCCTTTGCGGCGCATGAAGGTTCGGTCTAGCTTCATCGCCCGCAAATATGAAGATCGGCGAACATGGCGAATTTCGGCCCCGGCCCTCGAAACGACATCACTGACGTTCCAGGCATAAAGGTCGGCCAGGCGCATGACGCCATTGCGCGAACAGGCGTTACGGTCGTTATTCCGGATGCGCCCGCCGTCATCGCCGGCGACATTCGCGGCGGCGGGCCCGGCACGCGCGAAACCGATCTTCTCGATCCCTCAACGCTCGTTGAACGCGCCGACGCCGTTGTGCTCGCCGGCGGCTCGTCATACGGCCTCGGCGCAGCTGACGGCGTCGCCGCCCATCTTGGCGCGGAGGGCAAAGGATTCAGGCTCATCGATATTCCAGGCGTCCCACCCTCGCCGATCGTTCCCGCCGCCATCCTCTATGATCTCGCCAATGGCGGCGACAAAGGCTGGGGAGAAACACCGCCCTATCCGGCCTTGGGTCGGAAGGCCGCCGCGGCGGTCGGCGCCCCCCTAAAGCAGGGACGCGCAGGCGCGGGGTTCGGCGCACGCGCCGGCGCCGAGCCGGGCGGCGTAGGATCGGTCTCCTACGATGCCGGCGGCGGGCTCATTATCGGCGCCTTGATGGCGGTCAACAGTTTCGGCTCCGTTCGCGCGCCGGGGTCGAAAGCCTTCTGGGCGGCGCCCTTCGAAATGAATGGCGAGTTCGGCGCTTTCGGCGCGCCGCCGGCCGGCATCGCGGCCGATCTTCCCGCCGACACCAAACTCGCCGCACCGCGCGCGAATACGACGATCGGCGTCGTCGCGGTCAGCGCCGCCCTCACCCAGGCCGAGGCGCGCCGCGTCGCCATCATGGCGCAGGACGGGATTGCGCGAGCGATTCGGCCCGTGCACGGCCCCACGGACGGCGACGTCATTTTCGTGCTCGCCGCCGGAGAAGTAGAACCGCAAGGGCCGCTCGACCTGACGCGGATCGGCTCAATCGCCGCAGACTGCGTGGCGCGCGCCGTCGCGCGCGCCGTCTATGAGGCGGGCCGCGTCCGCCCCTCATAGGCTGCGCTTGCATTCGCCGGGACGATGCGCTTAAAGGCGCCTTCGCGTCGTCGCCGCGCATGCGCGCCCGTAGCTCAGCTGGATAGAGCACCAGACTACGAATCTGGGGGTCAGAGGTTCGAATCCTTTCGGGCGCGCCATTCTTTTACCCTTCGACCTCGATGCATAGGTGACAACGCACTTAAGACGTAGGTGAAGCCCCGCGCCAAACGGGTTACTGGTGGGCGCTTTTCAAAAGCAGTAAAATGCCGCCGATTGGCAGCTTGCTAACCCCGGGGCCTACAAGTGGAAATGCAGCAAATCAGGTACTTCCTGGCGCTGTCGGAATCGCTCAATTTCACGCGGGCGGCGGAGGAGTGCAACGTATCGCAGCCTGCGCTGACCCGGGCGATCCAGGCGCTGGAAGCGGAACTGGGCGGCCCCTTGTTGCGTCGGGAAGGGCGCTTTTCACACCTAACCGAACTTGGCAAGCGTATGCTGCCGCTCATGCAACGTTGTTATGAAAGCGCCCTTATCGCGCGGGATGTCGCCCGCGCGGTGACGACGAATGAGGTCGCGCCCCTCGCCCTCGGGGTTTCGCACAGCGTCAACATCGAGATGTTCATGGCGCCGATCGCCGAACTGTTTCGCGGATTCCCCGGCATTCAGCTGCGCATCAGTCACGGATCAGGCGAAGACGTGCTGAACCGGCTAAAAGAGGGAGAGGCGGAGCTTGCGCTCGCCGGGCCATTGCCGGACAGTTGGGAAAGGCTCGATCACTGGCCGCTCTACTCGGAATCCTTCGAACTTGCCATGCCGGCCGAGCACGCGCTCGCTAAAGACAATGTAATCGATTTCAAAAAGTTGGCGGGACAGCCAATATTCGCGCAAGCCGGCTGCGAATGCCGAAAAACCATTGTCGAATGGTTCGACGAGCACGGCGTCGCTTTCGTCGCATCGCACGAAGTTGATACGCATCACGACATGAATGCGCTGTTGAGCGCGAGCGGCGGCATTGCGCTGGTGCCCCAAAGCGCGCCGAATTTGGCTACGTTGCGCCGCGCCAAACTCTCCGATTTCTCATATGAGAGAACGGTGTCGGTTTACGCCGTATCCGGTCGCCAGCGCTCGCCGTCGGTTTCGACATTTCTCAATTTGCTGCGATCCGCGGACTTCTCAGCCGCTTCAGCCTAAAGCCTCAATTTTTAGGGAGGACAAAATATCGCGGATATCCATTCGCGTGCGGTAGTCCGCATTCACATAACGCGCGATCACGACGCCTTCCTGATTGACGACAAAAGTCGCCGGTATCGGCAGCACCCACCCCGGACTATTGTTATAGGTCGGCACATCCCAGCCGGCCGACTGGATCAGCCGCGCCATGTCGTCGTCGACCCAGATTGCGAGGTTAAGCGCAAGAGCGAAGCCATTATCGACATCGGTTAGGAGAGGGAAGCGGTGGCCGGAATCTCCCGCGAGCTGTTGCGTGTATTTTCGATTTTCAGGCGTTATCGCGACGATGCTTGCGCCAATCCCCCCAACGGCGTCAGCGATCTCGCCAAGAGCAACAGCGGTCATTTTACAGTAAGGACACCAGTGTCCGCGCAAGAATGCGATTACCGCAGGTCCCCGGCGCAACACGTCCTTTAACCCGATGAGGCGACCATTCTGGTCAGGAAGAAAAAAATCCGGCAGCGGATCGCCAACCGCGGGCGCTAGCGCGCCTGCTTCCGCCGTTTGAAGCCTTCCCACAAAGTTGTCGACCGCGTCGGCGAACACCACGCTCAAATTTCTGACCTCGTCAGCAATGATCATCAGCCGTTCGCGTAAGGGCGCATTGAGGGCGATGGCTCTTTCGGTCGCTTTTTCGAGCGCGGCGACAAGTTCGCTGGATTGAGACATAGTGCTTCCGCCTTAGAGCGCGCGGGGGCGCCCGCGCATTCATAGCATCTACATAGTGAGATCGCGAGCGCCCGTAAGAGGTTCTGCGCTCATGAAGATAATGCTTCAGACGCATTGAAAGGCCCATGCGTGAGCCGCATGGAAGCCATGCCTTAATACAAATTCCCACCTCCCCGTGACAGGCGTAATCAGACGCCGTCATCCACGGCGACCCGTACAGCCGCCGCAACAACCCGATGGAGAAAACTTATGATGGCTATAAAACGACCCGGCGCGCTGTCGCCAAACATTACGGCGTTCGCAATCGCCTGCGTGATCGTCGCGTCACCCGCCTATGCCGGACAATGCCCTGCGGGCCAGTCAGGCGCAGATGTGCGCACAAGCGGGGCGTCAGAGCCCGTAGGCGTCACGGACGATGAACTGAGCGGCATCGATCTGGGCGCTGAAATTGAAGGCTTCGACGGCCGCCGGCTGCGCTTTCGCAAGCTGGTCGTTCAGCCGGGCGGAATCGTGCCGTGGCACGATCACACGGACCGCCCGGCGCTGATCTACACGGCCGAAGGCCAGATCACCGAATTCAGAAGCGATTGCAAAGTCGGCGTCGTTCACAAGGCCGGTGAGATTTCGACCGAAATCGCCGGGCTCAAACACTGGTGGAAGAACGAGAGCGACAAGGCGGCGGTCCTCTTCGCCGCTGACGTCAAGCACGAACAGTAACGAGCAATAACGCATCTTTTTCGCGAAATCTGCGGCCATCGCCCATCCGGCCGCAAGGCGGACGGCCTGGGTCTCACCTCTCCTTGACCCGCCGTCCGCCGTTTCATCTGAAGCAACAGCCCCATGTCCTACGCAAAACCGTTCGCCGCCCCTCGCGCCAGATTGTCAGGGACACCCCTGATAATCGGGCTCGTCGGCTTTCTGACGCTTGTCGACCTCTTTGCGGTCCAGGCGATCCTGCCGACATTGGCCGAGAAATTTAACGCATCGCCTTCGGCGATCGGCCTTGCGGCGAATGCGAGCACGCTCGGCATGGCGGTCGCCGGTTTCGCGATGGCTTTTGCAGGCGCGCGGATCAATCGCCGCGCCGGCGTCTGGATCAGCCTTGCGTTGCTGTCCGTTCCGACCATCGCGCTTGCAGTCGTGGAAGATCTGACGGTTTTTACAGGGCTCCGCATCATACAGGGCGTTTTCATGGCGTCCGCATTCTCCCTGACGATGACGTATCTCGCCGAACGCTGCACAGCCGCGCAATCTGCGACGGCGCTTGCGGCCTATGTCACCGGCGCTGTCGCCAGCAACCTCGTCGGCAGGCTTATTTCCGGAACGCTGTCGGATTCGCTTGGCGTGCCAGCCAATTTCATCTTTTTCGCCGGACTCAATCTCACCGGCGCACTACTTGTTTGGATTTCCTTTAAGAACGCTGCCCCGATGACAAACGGCGTTTCCGGCGCACGGTCGCCGCTCGCCATTATGGCGGGTCATTTGCGCAATAGCTGCCTGCTCGCCAGTTTCGGCATCGGCTTCCTGATCCTTTTCGCATTCATTGGCGTGTTTACCTATGTGAATTTCGTTTTGGCGCGTGAGCCGATCGCTCTCTCGCCGATGGCGCTTGGGCTCATTTATTTCGTCTTCTTGCCTTCAATGATCACGACTCCCTTGGCCGGCAAAATCGCCGCCCGCTATGGCGCACGTCTCAGCTTTTTTGCGTCGCTCGCATTCGCAGTCATCGGTTTGCCGATGCTGCTTTCGCCGTCGCTTGCGATCGTTCTCACAGGGCTTGTCATCGTCGGCGTCGGGACGTTCTTCGCGCAGGCGACCGCCACTGGCTTTGTCGGCCGAGCTGCAAAATCAGATCGCGCCGCCGCGAGCGGCATGTATCTCTCTTCCTACTATCTTGGCGGCCTCGCCGGCGCAGCTGCCTTGGGCGGCGTATACGACAGGGCGGGCTGGACCGCGACAGTGATCGGCGTCGGCGCCGCGCTCACCATCGCAGGGGCCTTGGCCGGAACCCTTAAGGAAACAACCGCCGAACCTCCAAAAGGATGAACGCCTATTCAGCCGCGATGGCGATCGGCTTTGCGTTTCCACGATCCGCCCGAATATCGCCAGCGATGAGCCGCGCGCCGCGCTCCAGAGTGAAATAGGACCAGAGCCAGTCGAGCGTCACGAGAATGCGGTTGCGAAATCCGATCAGGAAATAGACGTGGATCGCCGACCAGAACAGCCAGGCGACAAAGCCGGTAAGTCGAAGCGGGCCGATTTCAGCGACCGCCGAATTCCGTCCGATTGTCGCAAGCGCGCCGAAATCCATATAACGAAAGGGATTTGATGTCGGATCGCCCTCAATGCGCTTCGCGATCAGGCGGCCGACATAGGCGCCTTGCTGTTTCGCCGCCGGAGCGAGACCGGGCACAGGCGCGCCGTCGGCGCCGACGGCGCTCGCCGCGTCGCCGACGACAAAAATATTCGCAGCGCCTTCTACTGACAAATCCGCGCGAACAAGAGTGCGGCCGGCGCGATCAGCGGTTGCGCCGAGCCATGCAGCCGCCGGAGATGACCGAACGCCCGCGGCCCAGACAATCGTGTCAGCGTCAATCGCCTCATCGCCTATCCTCACCTGTCGATCGGCGCATTCCGTCACGGCGTTGTCGAGCCTCACTTCGACGCCGCGATTTTGCAGGGAGCGCTTTACGTAATCGGAAATAGCTGGCGAGAAGGCTGGAAGAAGCCGTGCGCCGGCTTCAACCAATATGACGCGCGGTTCGGAGCAACGTGTGCGCCTGAAATCGCAGGCGAGCGCCCGCTTTGAGAGTTCGGCGATAGCGCCGGCGAGTTCAACGCCCGTCGGTCCGCCGCCGATGATGATGAAAGTCAGCGCCTGATCGCGCGCCGGGCCTGGCGGCGTCAATTCCGCTTTTTCATAGGCGAGGAGAATTTTCTCGCGGATCGCATTCGCGTCTTCAAGATTTTTAAGGCCGGGGGCGTGAGGCTCCCATTCATCACGGCCGAAATAGGCGTGGCGCGCGCCCGTCGCCACGACGAGATAATCAAAGGCGATGGCCCGGTCGCGAAGAATGACTTCGTTCGATTCACGATCAAGGCTTATGACCTCATCAAGAATGACAGAAATATTTTGTTGCTTGCGAACGACCGAGCGGATCGGGCTTGCGATCTGGTTCGGCGAAAGAGCGGCCGTCGCCACTTGATACAGCAAGGGTTGAAAAAGATGGTGGTTGCGCCGATCGACAAGCGTCACGTCAGCATTCGCATTCGCCAGCGCTTTTGCAGCGGAAAGGCCGCCGAAACCCGCCCCGACGATCACGATATGGGGACGCCGTTTTTCGCCTTGCTTTGACGATTTTCGAGATGATCCGAACATCGCGCGTCACCGGACGTCGCTTGGAGCGAGAAAAATACGCAGCCGGCGCAAAAGCTCCGCTATTTCCGGACGGCGCAGCGTGAGGAGGATGACAGCACCCGCCAAAACACCGCAGGCTGTGAAGAACAGCGCTCCGCTGTCATTATCGACATTGACGCCGAGCGGCGTGAACAGATGAAAGCTGACGGCGCCCGACATGATGGCGATGGCGAGAAGCGCGCCGAGCGGCTGCAAGAACCGATAGCGAGGCGCAATCATTGTCGAGATGAGAAGGATGGACGCGAAAAGCTCGGCCCCGCCAATGACGTGCTGGCTGAAAAGACCCGTCTGGGCGAACAGTCCGGGCGCGCCGAACGATGAAGCCCATCGATCCAAATCACCAAAGATGATTTGCGTCTTCGGCGCGTTCGTAAATTTAAACCGAAGCGAATCCAGAAAAGCCGCGGCGATGAAGATTGTAACACCATGTGCTATCCACGATTTCGCGCGGTTGCGTCTGTGCTTAGTCGCCGGCGACAGGTCCGACATCGTATGCGCCGAGACGGTAGACGGTTTCATGATGGGGTTCCTTATTCGGCGGCTCTGAGCGCGGGCGCGCGCAGGCTCTCATTTGGATTTCTCATGCCCATCGGCGCATCAACCGAGCCGATAAATGGCGGTTCGTGCAAAATAACGCCCTCGAGCGGATCGAATTCGCCGCGCCAGGGCGCCCGCTGCAGCGCTTCTTGCGCTTGTTCATAACCGGCGCGCCAGCGGCGACGTATGCCTTCGGGGCTGAAATCAACGTCTTTCGTCTGATCCTCATGGTCTAGGCTTGGCGCAAGCAGGCGAACAACATGCATGCGCGTGAGGCAGCCCCAGCCGACCATTTCTCTGTAGACGTCGCTGTCTCGGCTTCCCTCGGGCACCAGGGCGGCAAGCTCCTTGATGATGTGGCGAAGGCGGTGCGATTGTTTTTGCCGCATGATATGGCTGGCGACGCGACTTGAATATTGAATGTCCTTCTGGCGGTGCATCACTTGCCACATGGTTTCCGGCTCCAGCCCGACCGGATTCCACATATGCACCGCAAAAATCAGCGAGCTTTTGCGAGGATAGTCGTCAAAAACAATCTCTGTCGGCGTATTCGAAAGAATGCCGCCGTCCCAATACAGCTCTCCATCGATCCGCACGGCCGGAAACGCCGGCGGCAAGGCCCCCGAAGCCATGACATGACGGGCGTCGAGCTTTTCTTTCTTGCTGTCGAAGTAGCGCATCGTGCTTGTCCGCACATGGGCGGCGCCGACCGTGAGACGCGGACCGCTCTCGTTCAACAGGTCGAAATCGACAAGCTTTCCGATCGTTTTTTCGAGCGGCGCCGTTGAATAATAACCGGCCGCGTCGCTTCCAAGGCGGACATGCGGTCCGAAGAACGCGAAGGGATTTGGTTCGAAGAATTTCGGAAGACCGCCGGCGAGGATCGACCAGTACGACATGCTGTTCGCGACCGCCGTATGGGTTGAGAAGTAATGCCAGGGCCCTTGATGCGTGACCCGATTCCAGAATTCTTTCAGGGCGGCCAAACGGTCGATGCGCGGGTTTCCGGCGATGAGACTTGCGTTGATGGCGCCGATCGACGTGCCGATGATCCAGTCGGGCTCGAGACCGGCTTCGTGAATCGCCTCGTAGACGCCGGCCTGATAGGCGCCGAGCGCCCCGCCGCCCTGGAAAACGAGCACGAGCTGTCCTGCCTCGGCGACGCCGTTGGAATTCGAAGTTGTTGCGGAGATTTCCTGTTGAGTCGTCATCGTTCCCTCCATTAGCGATAGCCGCCGCTATTGCGCGGTCCAGCCGCCGTCGACCGGCAGCGCGGCGCCGGTGATCGAGGCTGCATTTTCGGAACAAAGGAACGCGGTCAGCGCGCCGATTTCGGAAACTTGTGCGAAGCGTTTGTTCGGCTGGGCTTTCAAAAGAACGTCAGTAATGACTTTATCGCGCGGCAGGTTGTGAGCCGCCGCCTGATCGCCAATTTGCTTTTCAACGAGCGGCGTCCACACATAGCCCGGGCAAACGGCGTTGCAGGTGATCTGCGATTCCGCTGTTTCGAGCGCCACCGTTTTCGTAAGGCCGACGATCCCGTGCTTGGCGGCGACATAGGCCGATTTGAACGGGGACGCGACAAGACCGTGAGCGGATGCGATGTTAATGATGCGCCCCCAGCCGCGCTCCTTCATGCCTGGCAGACACGCGCGAATGGCGTGAAACGCGGATGACAGATTGATGGCGATGATCGCGTCCCATTTCGCAGGCGGGAAATCATCCACCGGGGCGACGTGCTGAATGCCGGCGTTATTCACGAGAATGTCCACGCCGCCGAAATTGTCCTCTGCGAAAGCGATCATTTCGACGACAGATTTCGGTATTGAAAGATCAGCATCCGAATAAACAACTGAAACCTCATGCTCAAAGGCAAGCCTGTCCCTAGTCCTCTCGATTTCGTGAAGATCGCCCAGACCATTGAGGACAATCTGCGCGCCTTTCCCAGCGAGCGCTTCGGCGATGCCAAGGCCTATTCCGCTGGTCGATCCGGTAATAAGCGCCGTTTTGCCGGCGAGCGGCCTTGCCGTCTCGGATGTCATGGGATTTCGTGTAATTTCCATCGTGTTCATTGCGCTTTCTCCTGAGCGGCGCGCCTGAAAGATGGCGGCCTTTGTCAAGACAATCTCGGAATGCTTGCATGATTGGAAATGCCGAAACTGCATGGGCTCGATGCAGGAAAGCCTTCAGCATGCGCCACATGCATAAGGATCAAAGCCAAAGCGCATTTCCAACGGATTCTGGGGGCGGGTAATCCGAAGCCTGACTGAAGGCGGCAACAGGGAAAGGCGCCAAGCCATGGCTAGATATCTGCGTTGGACAAGCGTTGTTCTTTTTTCGCTCTTAAGCGCCTTCTTCATCTGGTTCGGCTGGCTTTACGCAAGCGTCGAAGAACCGTTGTGGTTTCACAATGCGGCAGTGCCCGATCATGCAAAAGAGGCGATCAGGCCGCTTTATTTCGCCCTAATGAACCTTATCGGCGGCGCGGCTTTAGGGCTTGGCGTTCTTGGGCTGGTTGTGACTCTGACGGTCTTGCCGAAAGCAAGAGCTTGGATCGGCGCAGCGCTCGCTCTAGCCTACGCCATTCCCTTCGTGATGGCGGCAATCACCGCCGAGGAGCTTTCGAAAACCGGCGCGCCGACTTCGTGGCATATCATGGGCGTCCTATTAGCGGTCACACTTGTCGCGTGCTTCGCCCATGCGCTTTCCTCGAGGGTAAAATGACGCCGGGGACGCCGCCGATCATTCGCATAATGATGATTTAGCCGCGGACGGTTTCTAGCGGCCGACGCCCTTCAGCCATGAACGGCAGCCGGCGCCGACGACTTTCCCTTCGGCGCGCGCGGTCCAGCCCGCCGTCCATGCGTCGCCGCCTTGCGCGCCGAACGCGGCGCGGCATTGCATGAAGCCGGTGCGATACTGAGACGACAAAACGGTCGCGCTTGTTCCGGCGAGATCCATGCCGCCGCGATAACATTGGCATATGTCGGCGTAAGCCTGACCGGCGGGAGCGGCGCCGGCATTGATGTCAGGCGCCTTAATCGGCGCTGAAGTTCCGGGGCTTTGTAGGCCGCCGAAATTCCCGCCCAGCGCAACAATCGCCGCGATCAGCGCGGCGAGCGCCAGAAGCCCGCCGAAGACAAGCTCGATATTCGGCATCGCAATCCGGACGCCCGGCGCGGTCGATGCGGCGCCGGGTTCTTCCGCCGGCGCGGGCGCGACGTCGAATTGCTGGATGCGCTCATAGGAGCGGCCGCAATCCTTGCATTTCTGGATCGGCGTGAACTGACGGTTGTCGCAGCCCGATTTCTCGCAGCCTTCAGAGCGGCATTCCGGATTGGCGCAGACGAACAGATAGCCGCCGCAGGCCTTGCCCTTGCGGGTTCCCGAACACTCTCTTGCAACCTGACCCGACGCCATATCCCCTACCCGCTCAGCCGCCGTCGAACGTCGCCGGCGGCGGTCCCCAAGGGTTAACGATGCGGCGGGGCGGGGCGATTGTCAAACCGGGCGAAGGGCCCAGAATGGCGGCCTTGCAGCGAATCGGAGCCGCGCGCCATGCGAACAGCGATCATCGGGGCGGGACTGGCCGGGGCCGCAGCGGCGCTGGCGCTCGCCCGCGCCGGGGCGAAAGCGACGCTGTTCGACCAGTTCGCTTTCGGCCATGACCGCGGCTCCTCGCACGGGGCGACGCGGCTTTTCCGCACCGCCTATTTCGAGCACCCCGATTACGTGCCGATTCTTCAGCGCGCGCTCGAAGGCTGGAGAACGCTCGAAAGGGCCGCGGGCGAGACGCTTTTCCATCGGACCGGCGTCCTCGAAGCCGGCCCGCCGGACGGTTTTTTGATCCCCGGACTTCACAAGGCGATCGCCGACCACGACCTGCCGGTCGAACGATTGTCGCGCGCGGCGCTGAAGCGAGATCACGGCGCGCTTGTTCTTCCCGATAGTTTCGACGCGATCTTCGAAAAGGAAGCGGGCTTCATTCTCGCCGACAAGGCGCTCGCCGCGATGATCCGTCTTGCGCGCGCGCATGGCGCATCGCTGCGTCCTGCAACGCGCGTGACGAATTGGGAGCCGGCGATAGACGGCGTCGCGCTCTGGACGGACGCCGGCAGGGAGGTTTTCGACAGCATCGTCATCGCGGCGGGAAGCTGGGCGAACGCATTGATCGACGTCGAGGCGGCGAAAATCCAGATCGCCGAAATGACCTTGCACTGGCGCAGGCCGGCGACGGACGCATTCACGCTCGACAAGGGCTTCGCGCCGTTCGGAATAGAAACGCAGGCGCGCGAGTTCTACTACGGCTTCCCGGCGATCGATTCCGACGGCGTCAAACTCGGCGAGCACACGCGGCGCAAAACGATCAACGATCATGGCGAGCGCTCTGAAACCCCCGCCCCTGGCGAGGAAGCGTTGATCGACGACTTCCTTCAGCGCTTCATTCCCGCGCTCGCCCATCGCGCCGGCAAGCGTCAGAGCTGCCTTTACGAGATGAGCGCCGATGGGCATTTCCTCATCGATCGTCACCCCGCTTCGGAGCGCGTCGTCTTCGCCGCCGGGCTTTCCGGTCACGGCTTCAAATTCGCGCCGGTCCTCGGCGAGGCGATCGCCGCCATGACGCTGGAAAAGCGAACGCCCGCCGAATGGGAATTCCTCTCGCTCAGGCGCTTCGGCGCGTCGGCTTGACGCGGCGACGCCAAACACGCACAGAGCGCGGCTCTTGAGCCCCGAAGAGCCCGATGACGAACGCTTATCTCAACCGCCGCACCTTCGCGATCATCTCGCACCCCGACGCCGGCAAGACGACGCTGACGGAGAAGCTTCTCTATTTCTCCGGCGCGATCCGCCTCGCCGGCGAGGTGAAGGCGCGCGGCGATCGCCGGCGCGCGCGATCGGACTGGCTTGCGATCGAGCAAAAGCGCGGCATCTCGGTGACGACGTCGGCGATGACGTTCGAGCATGCAGGCAAAATCTTCAATCTGCTCGACACGCCGGGTCACGAGGATTTCTCCGAAGACACCTACAGAACGCTTACAGCCGTCGACAGCGCGATCATGGTGATCGACGCGGCGAAAGGCATTGAAAGCCAGACCCGCAAGCTTTTTGAAGTCTGCCGTCTCCGCGACATTCCGATCATGACCTTCATCAACAAGGTCGATCGCGAGGGGCGCGATCCTTTCGAGCTGATCGACGAAATCGCCGACCAGCTGGCGCTCGACGTTTCCCCGCAGGTCTGGCCGATCGGCACGGGCGGGGAATTCGCCGGCTGCTACGACATGCAGACGAACCGGCTTCTCCTTGAAGACGGCGGCGATGCGGCGAAATTCGGCAAGACGGTCGATCTTTCCGGCCCTGACGATTCCAAGCTCGATGAAATCGCCGGCGCGGATCTCGCGGCGAGAACGCGCGAACAGATGGAGCTTGCGCGCGAAGGCTATGCGCCCTTCGACATCGAGCAATACCGCCACGGCGCGTTGACGCCGATCTATTTCGGCTCGGCGCTGAAGGAATTCTCCGTCGCCGAATTGCTGCGCGATATCGGCGAATACGCGCCGCCGCCGCGCCCGCAAAAGGCCGGCGACGTCGAAGTCGCGCCGGACGCCGACGCGGTTTCAGGCTTCGTCTTCAAGGTGCAGGCGAATATGGACCCGAACCATCGCGACCGCATCGCCTTCGTGCGCCTGTGCTCGGGCGAATTCAAACGCGGCATGAAGCTGAAAAATTCCCGCACCGACAAGCAGCTCGCGATCAACGCGCCGATCTTTTTCCTCGCCCAGGAGCGCAATCTCGCCGAGGAAGCCGTCGCCGGCGACATTGTCGGCATTCCGAACCACGGCGCCTTGGGCGTCGGCGACACTCTGTCGGAAAAGGACGGGATCAAATTCTCCGGCCTGCCCGATTTCGCGCCGGAAATCATCCGTCGCGTGCGCCTCGACGATCCGATGAAGTCGAAACAGATGAAGCGCGCGATGATCGCGCTCGCCGAGGAAGGCGCGGCGCAGATTTTCACGCCGTCGATCGGCGCCGATTTCTATGTCGGCGTCGTCGGCGCGCTTCAGCTCGACGTCATCGAAGAGCGATTGAAAGCCGAATACGGCGTCGCCGCGGCGATGGAGATTTGCGGCTTTGACGCCGTCCGCTGGCTTTCCGGCGATCCCGCCGCCATCGAAAAGTTCATGTCGCTCAACGGGACGGCGATCGCGCATGACCGTTATGGCGGCCCCGTCTATCTCGCGCGCTCGGCCTGGGAGGCGAGTTACGCGGAACAGAAAAACCCGGACGTCAAATTTTTGAAGACGCGCGAACGGGTTTGACGGCGACTTCCCGCATCAGGCGATCATGCGTTTGCGAAAATTTCCGTATCTTACGGATAATCCCCGCACCGGGCATGGGCTTGAACTGAGCCTCCATGCGGCCTGCAGCGTTTTTGTACGGATAATGCGGATGCAACGCCGAGGCGAGAAAGCGTCTTGCCGGTCCTTTCCCTCCCTTGCAAAGGGAGGGCTTGAGACCCGAAATCGCAATGCGATTTCGATGGTCGAAAGGGGGGGTTCAGCAGCCTCCGCGATTTTTCGCTGACGCCTGCGCTCGCCGCACTGTCGCAGAACCCTCCCCGACCCTCCCTTTGCAAGGG
>CALAZI010000155.1 GCA_937895955.1 uncultured Alphaproteobacteria bacterium
TCCCATGCGGCGAGCGATCCCGGACCCGCATTGCAGCGCTGCGCGCCGCAATGCATCCGGGATGACGAGACCCGACCGCGAAGCGGTCAATTCACAGTCAGCACGCATCCGCCCGCCGGCGCCGGGATGAGCGGCGATAAATCAGGCGCCGTCATCCCGCACGCAAAGCGGCGCGCAGCGACGCTTTGCAGATGCGGGATCCCATGCCGCGCCAGCCCTCGAGGCGCGGCTGACGCCCGCGCGCCTCAGGATGAGGACGCAGACGGCCGCCGCTATGGGCGCTGAGGATGCGGCTCAGGAACTCCCTCGCCCTGAGGCGCTTTCGCGCAGCGAAAGCCTTGAAGGGCCGGGAGCGCCAGGGCGCATGCAGGGCGGGCGGAACAGGGGGAAATTTCCCTTGATATTCCGGCGGCGAGGGGCCATATCGTGCGCGAACCAATGCTTTGGGCCGTCTATTAGGCCTCACGGAAGACCTTTTTGAACTCCTCCAAAACATCGGTTTCTACCGGCTTCGCCTCAAAAGCGGGGTCATCCACGCCAATGTCTGAAGGAGACTGAAAATGGCTACCGGAAAAGTGAAATGGTACAATTCGCAAAAGGGCTACGGCTTCATCCAGCCGGATGACGGCGGCAAGGACGTGTTCGTCCACGCCACCGCGCTCGAAGCGGCGGGCATGCGCTCGCTGAATGACGGCCAGGCCGTCAGCTACGAATTGCAGTCGGACCGCGGCAAGACGTCCGCCGGCCAGCTGAAAGCCATCTAAGCTTTACGGAGTTGATCCGTATCGGGAACGCCGGGCCGGAACGCCCGGCGTTTTTTTTCGCTCACGCTGAAGGAATCAAAAATGGCCGATCGCTCGTCTCCCGCCTCGAAAAAGGCCGCGCGTCTTAACGCCGAAACCGCCGCGATGATCGAAGTGCGCCGCGCGACGGAAAGACAGCGCGAGAAATCGGAAAAGCTGAAGCAGCTTCGGCTCGAACGCGACGCGGCGCTGCCGAGAAAGAAAAAGCCCGCCGCGCGCAAGCCGGCGACGTCCGATCTCAATCTCGCAGCGACGCAAAAGCTCGCGAAGAAATAAAGCCGGTCTCGCCGATTCAGCCGCGCGCAGCTTTGCTCGCCATACACATGGCGACCGCCGCATAGCTCGACGTGGCGATCTTTTCCATGTCGGCGGGGTTGAGGCCGTATTTCGAAATGATCCGCGTCGCGTCGGCGCGCGCTTGTCGTTCCGCCGCGCGCGCGGCCGCGTCATCGCCCGACTTTCTCGCGATCTCATGCGCGAAGCTCGCCGGCATCAACACGGCGGCGATTTCCATCTGACGCGGTGAGAATTCCTTCGACAGCTTCTTGTCGGCGCATTGGCAAAGCGAGGGGACGCGCGTCTTCATCGCGCCGAGCATCGCGCGTTCGGCGCCGCCGACATTCTTCGCTTTCATCCGCGCAATCTCCGCGTCGATCGAGGCCGCATAGGTCTCGGCGCAGGCGGCGGCGAACGCCGAGCTTTCTTCCGTTTTCTTCTCCGTCGAGGGCGAACAGCCGGCGAGGGCGAGGGCGGCGATCATCAAGGCGCGCATCATAAGACTCCCATTCTCGCGCGGGAGTTTGAGGCGGAAGGGTCAAGATAGGGTTTCGTTTTGGGGCGTCATCCTTCGAGGCTCGCTGCGCTCGCACCTCAGGATGAGGAGAGTTCCAAAACAGCCCTCACCCTGAGGCGCTTTTGCGAAGCGAAAGCCTCGAAGGGCGAGGGCGTCTTGTGGACTGCGGCGGCGGCATTAGACTGATCGGATGATCACCGCCTATGTCTACATTCTTCGCTGCGCCGATAATTCCTATTATGTGGGCTCCCATCGCGGCGACGATCTGGAAACGCGCGTTTCTCAGCATCAAACCGGGACTTTCCCTGACGCCTACACGTCGAAACGCAGGCCCGTGACGCTTGTCTGGTCGGAACGGTTCACGCGGTTTGACGATGCCGTCGCTTTCGAGAGGCGCGTAAAGGGGTGGAGCCGCGCGAAAAAAGACGCGCTCATTCGCGGCGATTTCGATGCGTTGAAATTTCTCGCCAAGCGTCCGGGGGTGAGGGCCAAACGGTCGTCGTCCTGACGCATTCATCCTTCGAGGCCCGGCTTGCGCCGGGCGCCTCAGGATGAGGGGAGGCGCGACGCGGTCCTCATCGTGAGGCGCTTTCGCAAAGCAACAGCTTCGATCGGTCAAGATAGGGTTTCGTTTTGGGGCGTCATCCTTCGAGGCTCGCTGCGCTCGCACCTCAGGATGAGGAGAGTTCCAAAACAGCCCTCACCCTGAGGCGCTTTTGCAAAGCGAAAGCCTCGAAGGGGCGCGGGCTGAGACCCCCGCCCGCCGCTCATTCCGGCCCCGCGCGCGAATGAGCGCTATTTGCAAACTGACCGTTTTCCGGTCGGGCCGAAATCCATGCGGGACGCAGCGCTTGCCCCTCTTATCCGTCCACCCCATATCTATGACCAAGGGGGTGGTGCGTGGAAAGAAAGCGGGGATATGGGCAAGGGCTGAAACGGCGGGCCGGTCCGTCGCCGCTGTCCATCGTCATCATCGGCCTCGCGCTTGTCGTTTGGCTTACGCAATTCGTTCCAACGACGATTTACGCTGAGTGCGGCTACGCGCTCTATTGGGTGAACGGCTGGTTTTCTTTCGCATCGCTTTTTCAATGGATGGGCGTCGCAATCGCCGCCGCGATAATTCTTTGGCTTGTTTCGTTCTTTGACTGCGAAGCGCGAAAGGCGTGGGGCGAGGCGTTGATGCAAGGCGTGTTGCTTGTCACGCTCGGCTTCTGGCTTTTTGCGATCAAGTCCTTCCTGTTTCCTTACGCTTTTCCCAATCAGGCGCAAATGATGACGGCCGTCAATTTCATCAACCCGCTGGACATTACGCTTGTAACAGAACCGTCGCCGCGAATTGGCGACGATGATCCGTTGCGGCCGGTTGTCGAATTTGAAGACCATCCGTATTTCGATCCGGCAATCGATAAAAAGCTGAATGAAATCTTCATCAGCGAATACTCGCCGACCGGCGCCGATATGATGCGACTTGAAGCCTGCGTCGCCGAACAACGCCGCGCGCTCGCGCAGTGGAAGCTGGATCGCGAAACGCTCCGCGCCTGGTATGACGAAGAATTCTACCGCGACAAACCCAAACGCCCGCGCGACTGGCGCGAGGAAGTCGCCGAAGAAGAGGCAAGAGAAGAGACGCCGTAAGGGCTGCGCGATCTCGCACCCGCCGCTCATTCGCGCGCAGGCGCCGGGGCGAGCGGATAGCGGTGTCGAAGCAACTTCTTCTAAATATCCAACTCGTCCCTCACAAAGCTCGCATTCTCCTGAATGAATTGGAAGCGCGCTTCGGCCTTTTTGCCCATCAGCCGGTCGACGAGGTCTGAGGCGTCGTCCTGTTTGTCGTCGGCGATGACGACGCGGGCGAGGGCGCGCGTTTCGGGGTTCATCGTCGTTTCCTTCAATTGCGCCGGCATCATTTCGCCGAGGCCCTTGAAGCGGCCGACATCGACTTTCTGGTTCGACTTGAATTCCGATTTGATGAGCGCGTCTTTGGCGTCGTCGTCCATCGCGTAGACCGTCTTGCCGCCGGCGGTGAGGCGATAGAGCGGCGGCTGCGCGAGATAAAGCCTCCCTGCGTCGATCATCTCCTTCATCTCCTGATAGAAGAAGGTGATGAGGAGAGACGCGATATGCGCGCCGTCGACATCGGCGTCGGTCATGATGATGATCTTGTCGTAGCGCAAATCATCGAGATCGAATTTCGCGCCGAGAGAGACGCCGAGCGCCTGCGCGATGTCCTGAATTTCCTGGTTCGCCGTGATCTTGTCGCGGCCTGCGCTCGCAACGTTCAAAATCTTGCCGCGCAGGGGAAGGATCGCCTGCGTCGCACGGTTGCGCGCCTGTTTGGCGCTGCCGCCGGCCGAGTCGCCCTCGACGAGGAAGATTTCCGTGCCTTCGCGATCCTTCTGCGAACAATCGGCGAGCTTGCCGGGAAGGCGGAGTTTCCTCGTCGCGGCGGCGCGCGAAACTTCCTTTTCGCGACGTCGGCGCATGCGTTCGTCGGCGCGGTCGATCACCCATTGAAGGAGATCGTTCGCCTGTTTCGGATGGCTGGCGAGCCAGTGATCGAAAGCGGGTCTGACCGCGTTTTCGACAAGGCGCTGCGCTTCCGCCGTCGCCAGCTTGTCTTTCGTCTGGCCCTGGAATTCCGGATTGCGAACGAAGACGGAGAGGAGCGCGCCGGCGGTGCCCATAATGTCTTCGGGCGTCACATTGCCGGCTTTCTTGCTGCCGACGAGATCGGCATAGGCCTTCAATCCCTTGGAGAGCGCGGCGCGAAGGCCCGCCTCATGCGTGCCGCCTTCGGCGGTCGGGATCGTGTTGCAATAGGAGTGGATGAAACCGTCGGCGTCGCCGAACCCGGCCGCGCCCCAGCAGACCGCCCATTCGACATTGCCGTGGCCGTTGTCTTCCTTGCGCTCGATGCGCCCGGCGAACATTTCGTCGGTGACCGTCGGTTTCGAGCCGATCAGCGAGACGAGATAATCGGTGAGGCCCGCCTCGAAATGAAAGACGGCTTCCGCGGGCGTGTCGTCCTTGATGAGCGATGCGGCGCAGCGCCAGCGGATTTCAACCCCGCCGAAGAGATACGCCTTCGAGCGCGCCATCCGGTAAAGCCGCGCCGGCTTGAACTGGGCCTTTGCCCCGAAAATTTCCGGGTCGGGATGAAACTTCACCATCGTGCCGCGCTTGTTATGCGCCGCGCCGGCGTCTTTCAGCTTCGATGTCGGATGACCCTTTGAATAGGTCTGCCGCCAGGCCTGACGATTGCGATAGACCTCGACGAGGAGATCGTCTGAAAGCGCGTTGACGACGGAAACGCCGACGCCGTGCAAGCCGCCCGACGTCGCATAGGCCTTGCCCTCGAACTTGCCGCCCGAATGCAGCGTCGTCATGATGACTTCAAGCGCCGACTTGTTTCTGAATTTCGGATGCGGGTCGACGGGAATGCCGCGGCCGTTATCGGTGACGGCGAGATAGCCGTCGTCGAAAAGCTCGACCTCGATGCGGCTTGCGTGCCCGGCGACCGCCTCGTCCATCGCGTTGTCGAGCACTTCCGCGAAAAGATGGTGCAGCGCCTTCTCGTCCGTGCCGCCGATATACATGCCGGGGCGCTTGCGGACGGGCTCAAGCCCCTCAAGGACCTCGATGTCCTTGGCGGTGTAATCGCCGCCGCCGGACGCGCCGGAAAAGAGGTCGTTCTCCGAGGCTTTCTTCGCTGCTTTTCTCGCCATCGACGTCGTTCAACTCCACGATCGGGGGCTCCCATTAGGCCGAATCCGCAAGGCGCGCCAAGCGCTGGGGAAAATTCCGCCGATTTCGCCGTTTTTGGCGATGACGCGCCGGCGTGATAGTCTCGGCCCGCCCTGCGGCAAGGGAGGGAGAACCATGAACGCACCGGCTTTATCCGCGAAAATCCCGTGGCATTTCTGGGCGGTCGGCGTCTTCGCCGTCCTGTGGAACGCTTTCGGCTGCTACGACTATTACATGACCAATACGGTCGGCGACGATTATATGCAGAGCGCCGGCATGACCGCCGAACAGATCGCCTATCTCAACGGCAAGCCGGTCTGGCTGACCGCGATCTGGGCGATCGGCGTGTGGGGCGGCCTTCTCGGCGGCCTATTGCTCCTGATACGGAACAAATGGGCGGTTGAGGTTTTCATCGTCTCGTTCCTCGCCTACGCTTTCAGTCTTGTCGACGCCTATCTGCTGGATCCGATGGAAGGCGGCGTCGGCGCGGCGATGATGGTGATGCAGTTCGTCATTTTCGCGCTCTGCGTTTTCTTCATCTGGTATTCCAAGCGCGCGAAAAAGAGCGGACTATTGCGTTAGCTTTGCAATTGTCGCGTGTCGCTCTAGAGCGGCTCGCCGCCGCGGCCTTCGCCCTGCGTGAAGCGCGCCGCGCCGGCGATCGTTTCGCCTGACTGAAGCGTCTTGAGGCCGAGCGCGAATTCGGCGGCGAGCGCCTCGCGCTCTGGTAACGACCATTGCGAGTGCGCCGAGGCGCGGTCGTTTCTGAGGCAGATTTGGGGATGTTTGGCGATTTCCTTCGCCAGCGTCTTCGCCTCGGAAAGCGCGGCGCCCGGCGCGGCGAGACGGTTGGCGAGGCCCCATTCGAGCGCTTCCTCGGCGGCGACGCCGCGCCCGGTCAGGATCATGTCCATCGCGCGCGATTGGCCGATGAGACGCGGCAGGCGCACCGTGCCGCCGTCGATCAGCGGCACGCCGAAGCGCCGGCAATAAACGCCGAAGACCGCATTGCGCGCCGCGACGCGCAAATCGCACCAGAGCGCGAGTTCCAAACCGCCGGCGACCGCATGGCCTTCAACCGCGGCGATGACGGGCTTTGACAAGATCATGCGCGTCGGCCCCATCGGTCCGTTGCGCGTGAAATTATCGTCGTCGCCGTCAATGCGATTGCCCTTGCCCGCCGCGATCGCCTTCAGATCGGCGCCGGCGCAAAATTCGCCGCCATTGCCGGTCAGGATCGCAACTGACAGGTCCTTGTCCTGATCGAACGCCTCGAACGCATTGGCCAGCGCGTCGGCGCAGTCGCGATCGACGGCGTTGCGACGTTCGGGCCGGTTGATCGTGACGACGAATAAGGGACCGTCGATTTCGGTGAGGATAGGAAGGTTTGTCATCCGCCGATGCTGCGCTTTTGCCGATTGCGCATCAATAACTGACGACAGTAAGGTCGGCCTGACGGGGATGAAGAGGGATCAATGAATGTCATAAACATCGTGCCGGCGCTATTTTTCTTGCTGGCTGCGCCTGCGTTCGCTGAAGGGCCGGTGCGCGCGCGCGATCTCGGTGTGCCGTTCGACGGAACGCCGGGTCCGCTGAACGCCATCACCGATGTCGAGGGCGTCGAGGTCGGTCATAAAACGATCATCAAGGGCAAGGGAAAGCTGGTGCGCGGCAAGGGGCCGGTGAGGACCGGCGTCACCGCGATCCTGCCGCGCGGGCGCACTTACGATCCGGTTTTCGCCGGCTGGCACGCTTTGAACGGCAATGGCGAGATGACCGGCACGACTTGGATCACGGAAAGCGGTTTTCTCGAAGGCCCGGTGATGATCACCAACACCCATTCGGTCGGCGTCGTTCATGACGCGGTCATCGAATGGCAGGTGAAACACAAATTTTATGAGGCCTTGCCGGGCGAGCCCGACGTTTTCTGGTCGCTCCCCGTCGTCGCCGAAACCTGGGACGGCGATCTGAACGACATCAACGGCTTTCACGTCACCAAGAAAGACGCTTTCGCCGCGCTCGAAGCGGCGAATTCAGGACCGGTCGCAGAGGGCAATGTCGGCGGCGGCACGGGCATGATCACGCATGAATTCAAGGGCGGCATCGGCACCGCCTCGCGCGTTCTCGACATGGAAGACGGCGGCTATATTGTCGGCGCGCTCGTGCAGTCGAATTACGGCATCAGGAAAACGCTCCGCATCGCCGGCGTTCCGATCAATGAGGAAATCCCCGATCTTCTTCCCGGCGCGCCGCAAGCGGAAGAACGCGGCTCGATCATCGTCGTCCTTGCGACAGACGCCCCGCTGCTGCCGCACCAGCTTCGTCGCGTCGCGCAGCGCGCCTCGCTGGGGCTCGGCCGTATGGGCAGCTACGCTTCAAACGGTTCCGGCGACATTTTCATCGCGTTTTCAACGGCGAATTCGAAAGCGGCCTATCGGCTGGAAAATCAGACTGTCGAATTTGTCCCGAATGACGCGCTTGGCCCTGTCTTTCTCGCAGCTGTCGAAGCGACGGAAGAAGCGATCGTCAACGCGCTGATCGCCGCCGAGACGATGACAGGGATCAACGGCTACACCGTTCATGAGCTGCCGCATGACCGATTGCAGGCGGCGCTGAGGAAACACGGCAGGCTGATTGAAAAAGAATAGCGGTTCAATTTCGCGACGCGCCGGGTTTCATCCGACCGATCTGAGGCGTCGTCCTGCGCCGGCGAGGACGACGCGGTTGCGGCCGCAATGCTTGGCCTCGTAGAGCGCGTTGTCCGCGGCTTCGACGAAGTCTTCCGCGCCCTGGTTGCGGCGCGCCTCGGCGACGCCGCAGGAAATCGTGATCGTACCGATCGTCTCGCCCGTACCGCGGCGTTTGAATGGCTTCTCCATGACCGCCCTGCGGATTTTTTCGGCGAGCGCGACAGCGTCCCCGCCGCCTGTTTCAGGCAGCATGATGACGAATTCCTCGCCGCCGAACCGCGCGATCACGTCTTTTCCTTTCGTGTTCTCTTCGATCAGCTGGCCGACGAGCCGCAAGATGTGATCGCCGGCCTGGTGGCCCCAATTGTCATTGATCGATTTGAAGCGGTCGATATCGGCGAAGATGAGCGACAGCGCCATGCCGTTGTGCTTTGATTCCTCAACCGCGACGTCAAGACAACGCATGAAGTGACGGCGGTTGAACAACCCTGTCAGCGGATCGGTCATCGCCGCCTTTTGCGCTTCGGCGAGCGTCGATTTCATCGATTCAATCGTCCGCGCCGCGCGCATGAGATCGTCATTGAGCAGTTTCGCTTCGGTCAGGACCGAGCGGGATTTTTCAACCGTCGTGATGACGATGGCGGCGATCGTCGGCGTTGCAAGGCCGGGGATTTCAAGCGCCGCCGCGGCGTTCTCCGCGTTCGCGCCGAAATTGGCGATCGCGCCGTTCAGCTTGTCGGAAACCGTCATCAGCGCGCTTGACGAGCGATTGAGTTCGCCGAGCCGTTGCAACAGCGATGCGCCGACCTGAGCGTTGTCGATGAATTCGGAGGCGAGGCTGTCAAGGAATGCATTCGACACCCGGCCGCCGTCATTGAGGAAGTCGTCGATCCGCTTGGCGAGCGCCGGTTCCTCGCCATTGCGATACATGAACCAGATCTCAAAGCGCTTGGGCATCAGCGTGATGCCCATGCCCATCAGTTCGCGCGCGACCGAGATGCCGACCTGACCACCCATCGGAACTCCCCCGTTGTTGGTTGTATCGGTTGGAATTTTGCACACGCATAAGTTGTCATGTCGTTAATCCGCAAGGCGCGGGATCGCGCGCGCATGGTTAACCGCCATTCACCTTCGGACCTTGTCGCCGCTGATAAAAGGACGGGTGCGGATCATGCGTCCTGAAAAAAAACAGGCCGCCCGTTGAGGGGCGGCCTGTTCGCAGGAGGTCCGGTGCAAGGACAAGAATGCGTTTTCGCAAACCGCGTCGCAAAGCGCGTGCCAACAGCGGAGGGGGACAGGGCGCCGGCGGTCGAATCAGGGTGAGAATGACGGCGCGCCGCCAGACCCCGGCGCCATGAGGCTTGTCGCGCTGATGCCGGTTTCAATCGCTGATCCGCTGACGCTTCCCTGCGGCGTTCGCCTGAAGAACCGGCTCGCGAAAGCGGCGATGACGGAAGGGCTCGCCGATCCATGGAACCGTTCGACGCCGCGGCTTGAAACGCTTTACCGGCGCTGGGCTGAAGGCGGCGCCGGCCTGCTTCTCACCGGCAATGTCCAGGTCGATCGCCGCTATCTAGAACGTCCCGGCAATGTCGCGATCGACGGCCCGCAGAACGCGGACGCGATGCGCGCGCTCGAACGGTTCGCCGCGGCGACGGAGGCGACGGGCGCGGAACTCATGGTCCAGCTTTCGCACGCCGGCCGCCAGACGCCGGTCTATGTCTCTAAGCATCCGGTTGCGCCGTCCGATATCGGGCTCGATCTGCCGGGCGGCCAGTTCGGCGCCCCGCGCGCGCTTGCGGCGGATGAGATCGAGGACGTGATCGATCGCTTCGCGCAGGCGGCGTCCGTCTGCAAGGCGGCGGGCTTCGCCGGCGTCGAGGTGCATGGCGCGCACGGCTATCTCATCTCGGAATTCCTCAATCCGAAAGCGAACCGCCGCGAGGATGAGTGGGGCGGCAGTCTCGACAATCGCGCGCGGCTCTTGCTGCGCGTCGTTGCGGCGATCCGCGCCAAGGTCGGTTCCGGCTTTCCCGTCGCCGTGAAGCTGAACTCGTCCGACTTTCAGAAGGGCGGATTTTCGTTCGACGAATGCCTGCAAGTGATCGAATGGTTGAATGAAGAAGGAATCGATTTTCTTGAAATCTCCGGCGGCTCCTATGAGCAGCCGAAAATGATGGACATGGAAGGCATCGAGCCGGCGGAAGAGCAGCGTCCGTCGACGAAAGCGCGCGAGGCGTATTTCCTCGCCTATGCGGAAGAAGCCGCGCGCGTCGCTAAAATGCCGCTGATGGTGACCGGCGGGTTTCGTTCCCGCGCCGCGATGGATGCGGCGCTGTCCTCCGGCGCGGCCGATCTCATCGGCGTCGCGCGCCCCTTATGCGTCGATCCGGACATTTGCGCGAAATTGCTGTCCGGCGCGGTCGAGGCTGCGCCGCGCCATGAAAAGGACCTTCGCTTCGGCGACGGATTCTGGGGACCGAATTCGACGAATGATCTCATCAAGGCGTTGAACGGCTTCGGCGCGATGGCGTTCTTTTACGAGAATATCGATCGCCTTGCGGACGGCGAGGATGGGCGCGAGGAGATGGCGTTGCTGCCCGCGTTTCTGCGCTATCAGATGAAAGAGCGCCGCATGGCGGGTCGTCTTAAAAAGCAGTCGTGATCGCGACGCCGGTCTCGCGCGGGTTCATACGCCCTCAGGCCTCGGCCATTCGCCGTCCCAGCATTTTTCAGGCTCTTCGACGCCGACAAGCGCGGGCGCGGTCGGCCGGATCATTGCGGGAAATTTGTCGAGCGGCGAAATATGGGACTCCTTGGGATAGGCCGCAAAGAACTGATCGCGCGCCTTCAAATAGCTGCAGCTTCCGCGCGGCGAGGCGGGGAATGCGAAAGCGCGGGCGATTTCGAAGACAGGCGTCGCCGCGCCGATGACGAGCGCGGCGGCGAGGAGCGAGGTCGGGATGATTTTCGTTCGGCTCGCATTGTTGATCGCGTCGACGACAAGAACGGCGAGGATGGCGAAAGCCGGTATCGTCGCGCGCATCATGAAATCGATCGAATAGCCGACCTGGACGAACGGCGCCGCCAGCAGGACGATCGCGACGGTCAGGAAAGTCGCCGCGCCGAACCGGCGCGGCTTCAGGAACGCGAGCGGCGCAAGGAACGGCGCGACTTCGAGAAGCTGGAAAATCGCGTAACGCAGCGGCTCGATAGGATAGAAGCGATACCCGACGGAGCCGCCGCCGGCGCTGAGATAAAGCAGCGCCGGGACGCTGAGCGCGACGGCGATCGCGCTGACCGCGAAATCGGTTCGGGTCAGTCGTCGACTGAGGAGCGCGTGAACGCCCGCGATCGCCGCAAAGGGCGTGATTCCGAGCAAGGTCAGCGGCGACCAGATCGCCGTCAGCGGCGCAAAGACGTAAAACGCGCCGAGCGGCGCCTTGCCCTCCATGTTCAACATGAAAAGAAAGGCGAGCAGCCATCCGGCGATCGCGTAATGCGGCGTCCAGAACAGCATCGTCACATGCGACGAATATTGGATGCGCGCCCACCATTCCAGATGATCGACCGGACGCCCGTTGGCGATCAGCGATCCGATAATGTCCATGCCGCTGAACATGACGAAGATGCAAAACGCCGCCGCGCGCTTTCGCGGCGTATCGAACAGCAAGGAGCCGAGCGCCAAGGCGGCGCCGAGCAGGATCGAATTCTGCAGCAACAAGGCGATGTCGCCGGCTTCGGGCGACAGGAATCTGTAAGCGAGCGACGGCGCGAGCTGCATGCCGATCGGCAGGCGCAACGTCTCAAGCTCGCCGCGCGCCGCATAGGCGAAGGGCCAGTCGTTAATGCTGAGGTCGCGCAGGACGGCGTCGCGGCCATGCCAGTCGATATTGGCGTAGAGAAAACGCCCTTCGCCGCCGACGATCAGGATAAGGCAGGCGGCGGCGAAGCAGAAAAGAAGACGGCCGAGCGTCGGTCCGCGCATCTGCGATCGGGAAACCGAGCGGAAAATCAGCACACAGAGGAAAAGGAGGGCGAAGACCGCGCCGATGAAGACCGGATAGGAAAATGCGCCGAGAAACCGCCAGAGCAGAAGTTGCGAGACGCCGAACCAGAAGGCGAGGGCGGCGATGATCGCGCCCGCCGCAATCTCCGCCGATAAAAGCCGCGCCGCCGCGCGGCCGAGCCCTGAGAGGGCGGGCGCGTCGATTGCCTCGGTCTGAGCGATGCTGCGCATGGACGCCTTGATAGCGTTCAATTCTTAACGCCCTGTCGCCGGGATTGCGCCGGCGCGGGCGTCAGCGGGCCATGCGGGCGATCGCAAGGTCGAGCGCCTGGAGAAAGCGCGAGCGGTCTTCTTTTGAAAACGGTTGCTGCCTGCCGGCGGCGGTCGGATCGCCGCTGCCGCGCAAATCCTGCATGATCGCGCGCGTCGCTATCGCCGCGCCGATTGAACTCGCGGTGAAGGGCTTGCCGTTCGGCGCGATGACGCTCGCCCCGGCCTTGAGGCAACGATCGGCGAGCAGGATGTCGGCGGTGACGACAATCGACGCCGCATCGGCGCTTTCGGCGATATGATCGTCCGCCGCGTCAAACGCCTCGCCGACGATGACGCGGCTGATGAGGGGATGGTCGGGAATGCGCACGCCGCCGTTTGAGATGACGCGCACGCGCGTCCCGCGTCGCAGGGCGACGCGATAGATTTCCTCTTTCACGGGACAGGCGTCGGCGTCGACGAGAATAAGCGGTTCAGTCATAAGGCTCGCGCATAGAGCCAATACGCCGCCGCCGCAATCGCGCGAGGCTAATCCTCGTCTTCGTGTTCCATTTCCTCTTGATGCGCGTCATCGCCGTTTGAGACTTGCGAAGCCGGCAAGCTCATCAGCAGCGCCGATGTCGCAAAGCCGACCAGCGCGGCGGCGAGAAGAACGATCGCCGGCGCCTCGCGCGCATCGGCGCCCGCTTCGTCCGCGCGGCGTTTTTTCCGTCCGGTGACCATCGCCGGCGTGAGCCGATCTTTTGTCAACGCCGATTCAACGGCGACGCCGATAAGGTGGATGACGACGAGCGCCTGCAAAACGCGAAAGAGGCCCTCGTGAAGCTCGGAAAGCTCCAGTCCCCACATGCCGGCGAACGGACCGGCGAAGCCTTCATCGCCGCTGAAAAGCCCGGTTGCGACGACGAGCGCCGTGACGATGAGGAGCAGAAAAACGGCGACGCCGCCAAGCGGATTGTGCCCGAGATGGCGCTCCGGCTTGCCGGACAATACGTTTTTGACATGCCCGGAAATCAGGCGCGGTCCGGCGGCGAAATCGGAAAAGCGCGCATGCTCGCCGCCGACGAAACCCCAGATCACGCGAAAAACGATCAGTCCCGCGATCGCTTCCCCGGCGAAACGGTGGATTGCGGCGGCGCCTTCTTCTTCGCCGGTGAGCCAGGCGACGACGATGAGAACGGCTAACGTCCAGTGAAACAGACGGGTCGGAAAATCCCAGACGCGAACCTCGCGAATGCCGGCGTTGCTTGACGACATGCGGTGTTCTCCTTTGCTTTGCAGCGCCGTTTAAAATGGGGCCGCACCGCAACGGCGCCAAGCGGGAACGGCGGCGCAAAGCGTCGCAGGCGGTTTTCCGATAACGACAATCATTTGCGATAGTCGCCTTTGGCCGTGGGCGCTCAAGCGAAAACGGCCGCCCCGAAAGGCGGCCGTCGACTGGCGTGAATTGGAAACCGCCGATCAGGCGTCGCGCTTGCGGCGTCTTGCAGCGAAGAAAAGCCCCGCAATGCCTGAAATCAGCAGCGGCGCCGCAGCCGGTATCGGCACCGCATTAAGCGAGTTGAGATAAAACTGCGTCGGGTTTGAGCCGCCGAACGCCAGCGTCAGCGTTTGCACGCCGGCAAGCTTCGCCGCGACAAGATTGGCGAAAGTCCACTCGACGCCGTTGACGAGGAGCGTCGCCCCGCTTGAATTCAGATCGAAATGCAGGCGGTCGGTGAAGGAGAATTTCGACAGGTCGACCGGCTTGCCGAAATCAAGCGTCACCGAATCGCCGGCGCCGATATTATCGCCGTTCGCCGGGACTGAATAATTGCAGCCGCTGCCGGGCCCGCCGGTCAGGATGCAGGCGCCTAGACCGGCCGGCCGCTTCTGAAATAGATCGTCAAGATAAGGATTGCCGCGGCTGGCGCTCAGCGTCACGTTGAATCCGTTGAAGTTTTTGGTGTAGCCGTTGGCGACGCCGCCGGGATTGGCGGCGGCTTCCGCCACAAAGTCGATAAGCGCCGCCTCGGAAACCGAGACGGAGGCCGCGACAGCAAACAGCGCGGCGACAAACTTTTTCATGGCATGTCCCCAAGTTCGATCACCGTCGAACGCGCACGACGGCGCAATGCGCAGCGTGACAGATTCCTAACGGGAAGCAAAATTAACTTTGAAGCCGCGGCGAATATTTTTCATGCTTTTTTGTCGCACTCAGCGCAGCCACCCTGCGGCGCGCGCGTGTCGCGCCAGCAGGACAAGCGCGACGCCGATGGCGATCACCATGACCGGCATGATGACGGCGCCCGGTCCGTAAACCGCCATGGTTTTCACGATGAAGAAATTGTAGACGAACTGGACGACAATCCCGACGAGCGAAGCGATGAGCACGGGCTCAGCGAGGCGCCGCCGCAGCAGCAAGAGCAGCGAACCGAGCGCGCCGCCGAAAACGGCGAGGGCGAACGCCCCGACGGCCCAGGCCGGTTGCGTTTCGTATAGAGCGCGTTCCGCCTCGGAAAGCGCCGCCATGGCCTCATCGCTCATCGTCATTTGTCCGACATAGGCGGCGACGCCCATCAGATTCCAAAGAAGCGCGACGACAGCGAGGGCGTAAAACCATTTCGGCGCGGCGGCGGAAGTCGTCATGTCTGTCTCCTATTTCTCAAGCGGCCAGTTTTCGGCGCGCAGTTTTTTGGGCATCATCGGCGCCATCAGCGCGTAGAGGCGATTCGTCATGCGCCCGCCAAACGTCGCCTTGCCGGTTTCGACATAAGCCTTGAAATTCTCGACGATGAATTTCGCGCCGGCGTCCATCGACTTTGCGCTTTTCGAGCCGACGACGATGTTTTCGGTGATAAGGCAGAACTCGGTGCCGCCCTCGACCTCTTTCAGCGTGTAGGTGACTTTCGACGGCGGATCGTCAAGCGACGTGAGGCGAAAAGTGTGCGACAACAGCCGCGGCGGATCCATTTCGATGAATTCGCCGACAACGCCGACCCCCTTCCCGTCCGGCGTGATGATGCGAAAAGGCGAGCCCGGCGCCATTTTCGGCGTGTCCCAGCTGCCGTCCCACAGAAACGGGCGCGGCGCCTTTTCCTTCAGCAGCTCCGACCAGACGGTGTCGATCGGCGCCTTGATGAACACCTTATAAACCTGACGCGGCGCATAGCCTTCTGCTCTCATTTCGTTCTCTTTCCCTGTTTCGTTTTCTGCGCGGCGCCGGCGACGCGCGATTCAGCGAGATATTTGAGCCGCGTGACTTCGCCAGCCCAATAGCCGCTGTAATCGTCCGTCCAGCGATCATAAATCATGCGGATCGGCGCGGCGTTGAAGTAGAGGCGCCGAACCCGCCCGTCCTTTTCGGAATGGATGAGATGCGCTTCCTCCAGAACCTGGAGATGTTTCATGATGGCGATGCGGCTGACGTCGAACTCCGCCGCGACTTCGCCGACGCCGGCGCCGGGCCGATCCCGCAACAAATCCAGAATTCGCCGTCTTGTCTCATGGGCGAGGGCGGCGAAAACGGTGTCGAGTTCATCGGTCGCGAGGTTCATAAGTAACTTAATAGTTACCTATCTTGCTAGCGCCGTCAAGCTTTGATTTCACGCTGATTGACAAGAGGCGCGGCGGCGCCGAATTTCGCGCGCCATGCCGGATGGGCTTTCGACGATCGACACGTTGCTGCGCGGTATGACGGTCGGAGCCGAAGCGCTGATCGCCATTGCGCTCCTGCTTCCATGGCCGCCGACATGGCGACGTGGTCTCGGCGCAGCTTTCATTGTTTCGGCCGCCTGCTACATTCTGAATTCGTCGCCGGCGGTGATCGGTTCGATCGGAGCGCTGAAAACGCCGGTCCAGACCCTCTCTATCGTTTCGCCAGTTATCTTCTGGCAGTTTTCGCTGTCCCTCTTCGACGATCGATTCAGGATGCGGCCGCTGACGTTGCTTCCCTATCTGCTTGTTGCGCCGCTTCTTGTTTTTCATTTCGCCGGCGTCGAAGGTCCGGCATGGACCGTGTCGCTGGTTGTCGCGCGCGTCGTCATGATCTTCGCGTTCGGACATGCGATGTACACGGCGCTCCGCTATCTTAATGACGACCTTATCGAAGGGCGTCGGCGGTTTCGCATTCTTTTCGCCGCGGCGGTCGGCGTGACCGGCCTCATCATTAATTACACCGAAACATTCGGCTTGGATGACGGCGCTCCTGCAGGTTTGTTGCTCTTTCAAGCGTCGGCGATCCTGATCATGACGCTCGTTTTCGGCGTCTGGCTGCTCGGGGCCCGCGCCGAGGTGCTCGATGGTCGCAAGATCGCGCCGATCATAGATGCGCCCTCGGCGTCTGGACTGAAAGCGGCGGACCGGCCGGCCTATGACAGGCTGATGAAATTGATGGAAGAGGGCGTCTGGCGCGAGGAGGGGCTTTCGGTCGCCGGCCTCGCCGCCAAAGTCGGCGTGCCCGAACATCAATTGCGCGCCCTGATCAACGGCGAACTCGGCCACCGCAATTTTTCGGCGTTTCTGAACGCCTACCGTCTGACGGAGGCGAAGCGCCTTCTCGCCGATCCTGAACAGGCGCGGCGGCAGGTTCTCCAGATCGCGCTCGATGTCGGCTTTGGGTCGATCGCGCCCTTCAACCGCGCCTTCAAGGAAGCGACCGGCAGGACGCCGACCGAATTCCGCAAGGAAAAGCTCGGTGAATCCTGATCTTTTCTGAAAATCTCTGTTCGATTTCGAAAAAGCAAAGCGATTTAAGGCTTTGCGGAGAATTTCCCGCCGGCGCTCGCCATTCCTGATGCGTTCGCAACGATCGGGAAAAAGCAATGGAACATGCGCTCGCCGCCGCACTGGAGACAGCCGGAACCTACCTTGTCATTTTCGCTCATGACTACGGACGCTATGTCGTCTGGGCGGCTGGAGCCTGGTTCGCCATTTGGAGGCTGTTCGGCGTCCGGCTCCGCGGCCGCAAGATCAGATCAAGAACGCCAGGCGGCGATCAGATGCGGCGGGAGTTCGCCGCCTCGACGCGCACGGCGGCGGTCTTCGCTCTGTCGGGAACAATTCTTGTCCTTGGAAGCGAGGCGGGCCTCCTCAAAGCCTATGGCGACATATCGGAAAAGGGCTGGGCCTATTTCTGGGTGTCGCTCATCGCCATGATCGTCCTGCACGACGCCTGGTTCTACTGGACGCATCGGCTGATCCACGACCCGCGCCTTTTCCGCCGCTTTCACCGGACGCATCACAAATCGAACTATCCTACGCCCTTCACCGCCTATTCTTTCGATGTCGGCGAGGCCGCGATCAACGCCGCGTTTGTTCCCGTGTTCGCCTTGCTGGCGCCGATTTCCTTTCCGGCGATCGGAATTTTCCTGACACATATGATCGCCCGCAACGTCATCGGTCATTCCGGCTACGAGCTTTTTCCGGCCCGCAGGTCCGGCCGGCCGCTTTTCGATTTTCTGACGAGCGTCACCCATCATGATCTTCACCACGCCCAGTCCGGCTGGAACTACGGACTTTATTTCACCTGGTGGGACCGGCTGATGGGCACCGAGCATCCGCTCTATCACGAGAAATTCGCTGAAGCCGTCCGCAAGCCGCTCGACGGTTCGGCGGTCATGGCGCTCGGTCTTGCGAGGCCGCGAACGATCCTTCTCCCAATCGCGGGCGCCTATTGCTCCCGAAATGCTCTCGCCGCTGCGCGCGCCGTTAGGATTTCCGCTTTCGCTCCTGTAGGTTCGGGACAACAGAGGAGATCGAGATGGCGGACGGCGCGCAACGGACCCCATGGTGGCTGAGCGGCAATTTCGCGCCGGTCGAGAAAGAAGTCGAAGCCTTCAATCTTCCCGTGACCGGCGCCTTACCGTCCGAACTGACCGGCGTCTTCATGCGTAACGGGCCCAATCCCTGGCGCGAGGCGACGGCGCACTGGTTTCTCGGCGACGGCATGGTGCACGGCGTTCGCCTCGAAAAAGGAAAGGCGCGCTGGTATCGAAACCGCTACGTCAGAACGCCGCTGATTGAGCGCGGCGTTTCAACGCGCGATCCTTCCGTCTTCGGCGACAAGCGCGCCTCGACCGGCAACACCAATATCGTGCGCCATGCGGGCCGCATCTTCGCCGTCGAGGAAGCGCATTTTCCTTATGAAATCACCGGCGAGCTTGAGACGAAGGGCTGCGAGGATTTCGGCGGCAGGCTGAAAACCGCGCTCACCGCTCATCCGAAAATCTGTCCTGAAACGGGCGAGATGCTCGCCTTCGGCTACAGTTTCATGCCGCCATACCTCACCTATCACCGCTTTGACGCGCAAGGCCGCCTCGTCCAGTCGGAAGAGATTGCGATCGGCGGTCCTGTCATGATGCATGATTTCTGCACGACGCGGACGAAAGTCGTCTTCATGGACCTGCCGATCGTTTTCGACATGGCGACCGCGATGCAGGGCGGCATGCCCTATAAATGGAACGAAGATTATCAGGCGCGCCTCGGCGTCATGCCGAGAACGGGAACGGCGAAGGACGTCAAATGGTTCGACATTCCGTCCTGCTATGTCTTCCATCCGCTGAACGCCTATGACGAGGGCGACGCCGTCATTCTTGACCTCGCTCGCTATGAAAAAATGTGGGTGAAGGGTTTCGACGTTCCGGCCAATCTTCACCGTTTCCGCCTCGATCTGTCATCGGGCGTCGCGACCGGCGAAACGCTCGACGATCACCCGATCGAATTCCCGCGCGTGCGCGACGAGAAGGCGGGCTTGAAACACCGTTTCGGCTACGCGATCACGACGCATGGCGATGACGAGGCCGGCTTCAATCTCGGCTCCGAGATCGTGAAATTCGATCTCGATCGCGGCGAGACGAAAGTCCTCGAACTCGGCAAGGGACGCTTTCCGAGCGAGGCGGTGTTCGCCTCAGCCGGCGCTGGCGAGGACGAGGGATATCTCCTGTCGATCGTTTACGACGCTGCGCGCGATGCGTCAGACCTTATCGTCCTGGACGCGAAGGACGTCGCGAAAGGACCCGTCGCCGTCATCGCGCTGCCGCAGCGCGTGCCGTTCGGCTTTCACGGCGCGTGGTTCGCCGATTGACCGCCTCCGGCGCCGCCGCAGTTTTAGACGGCCGTGAAAACGGAAAGGGAGCATCGATATGACCGACAAGCCGCGCGGACCGCTCGCCGGCGTCCGCATTCTCGATCTGACGC
>CALAZI010000156.1 GCA_937895955.1 uncultured Alphaproteobacteria bacterium
CCATATAGCGGCTTGAATTCGCTCAATAAAAAAAACTTATCCCCCTACTTATCCCCCTAGTTATCCCCCACCTTATCCCCCTGTTTATCCCCCAACTTATCCCCCTCCCTTTGGGCGCCCTTAGGCTTCGACCCGGTTTTGAATTCAGCCGGCGGAGGAGCCGATGTCGGACGAAAAAGCGAAAGAACGCCAAAAGCGACGCGACGATTGCATTGAGCGCATTCTCGATCTCGCGCTCGACCTGACGCTTGAGCGTCTCGAAAACGTCGACCCGAAAGAGAAGAAGGACAACATGGCCTTCGACCGCGTCGCCAGAACGGCGCAGGTGCTCATTCGCGTCGCCGATGACGCGGACTCTCTCGCCGCCCGCAAACGCAAGGAACAACAAGCGAATGACCAAAGCGGCGAAAACGCCGACGACGACGCGCGACTCGATCGAGAGGCTGAAGTCCTCCAGCGACGTCTCGACAAATACATTGACGGACTGGCTCGTGGCGGACTTGCGCGCCGTTTCGAGGGAAATGGGCCACAAGCGGCGCCGCGCGGGCGGAACGGAGCAT
Source organism: uncultured Alphaproteobacteria bacterium (assembly GCA_937895955.1). Classification (GTDB taxonomy): domain Bacteria; phylum Pseudomonadota; class Alphaproteobacteria; order Caulobacterales; family Parvularculaceae; genus Amphiplicatus. The sequence goes on from CALAZI010000156.1 coordinate 561, forward strand.
GAGTGGTATGAACATCATGCTCACAAATATCAGCAATGGCCGCAAAAAGACGACTGGACCGTCTGGCTTTTGCTCGGCGGACGCGGCGCCGGGAAAACGCGCGCCGGCGCCGAATGGGTGCGCAATTTCGTCGATGAAAACGCGAACCCGGCGCGCATCGCGCTTGTCTCCGAAACCTACGCCGACGGGAGGGAAGTCATGATCGACGGCAATTCCGGTCTTGCGCATATCGGCCCCGAAGAGCGCCGACCGCATTACGAAGCCTCGCGCCGGCGGCTTGTCTGGCCGTCGGGATCGGTCGGCTATGTTTTTTCATCGGAAGACCCGGACGGGCTTCGCGGTCATCAGTTTGACGCCGCGTGGTCTGACGAGCTTTGCAAGTGGAAACACGCGGAAGAAACCTGGAGCAATCTGCAATTGGCGCTGCGCCTCGGCGAGCGCCCGCGTCAGGTCGTCACGACGACGCCGCGTCCGACCGCTCTGTTGAAGCGTCTTCTCGCGGCGAAGGGAACCGTCACGCATCGCGCGACGACCTATCAAAACGCCGCCAATCTTTCGGCTGCGTTCCTCGACGAAATCGCGGCGGCCTATGAAGGGACAAGCCTCGGCCGCCAGGAACTCCTAGGCGAGCTCGTCGAAGACGTCGCCGGCGCCCTGTGGACGCATGAGATGATCTCTCACTCTCGCATCTCGGTTCCGCAGGGCTTTTCTTCATCGCTCGCGCGCATCGTCGTCGCCGTCGACCCGCCAGTGACGGCGGGCGAAAACGCCGACGAATGCGGGATCATCGTCGCCGGCGTTCTGGCGGGCGACGACGGCGACATCGCCTTCGTTCTCGACGATCGATCCGTCGCCGGATTATCGCCGCGCGGGTGGGCGGCGCGCGCGGTCGCGGCCTATCACGAATATGACGCCGACCGCATCGTTGTTGAAACGAACCAGGGCGGCGACATGGTTCGTGAGATCGTCAAGGGCGTCGATCCCTCGGTTCCGGTGCGCGAAGTCCGCGCGACGCGCGGAAAACGCCTCAGAGCCGAACCCGTCGCCGCGCTCTACGAACAGGGGCGCGTCCGCCATGTCGCGGCGTTCCCGGCGCTTGAAGACCAGATGACGACTTATGCGGGTGAAACGGGGAAGAGCCCCGACCGGATGGACGCGCTCGTCTGGGCGCTGACGGATTTGCTTTTGCGCCATCGCGCAGAGCCGCGGATCAAGAAGATTTTGTAGGAGCACAACGTGATCGATTGCGTAAACTCAAAATGCTTCGCCCCCCAACCGAAACCGCTTTGCGGTTTCGGCCTCCCCGCGAGGGGGAGGCGGGAGCGCGCGATGCCTGCTTCACCTCACCTCCCTCTGGGGGGGAGGTCGAAAGTTCCGCAGGAACTTTCGGGTGGGGCTAAAGCGGAGACATTCAAATGAATCTTCGCGATTTCTTCGAGCGCAAACAATCGAAAGCGCGCGCGCTGGTCGCCGTTTCAACGCCGGGTCAGCCGGTGTGGACGCCGAAAAACTACGCCGCGCTCGCCCGCGCCGGCTTTGAACGGAACGTCATCGCCTATCGCTGCATCCGCCTTGTCGCGGAAGCGGCGGCTTCCGCGCCCTTGCGCGTCATCGAAAACGGCGCGGCGCTTAGCGATCACCCGCTATTGACGCTCATCGCCCATCCGAACGGCGAACAATCGGGCGCGGCGCTTTTTGAAAGCCTTTACGGCTATCTGCAGACGGCGGGGAACGCCTATCTCGAAGCGGTTTCGCTCGACGGCGCCGTCAAGGAGCTTTACGCGCTCCGCCCTGACCGCATGAAGGCGCTCATTGGCGCTTCCGGCTGGGCGGAAGGCTGGGAATATTCCGTAGCGGGAAAGAAAACGGTTTTCCGCGCCGACGCCGACGGCTTTGCGCCGATCCTGCAATTGAAGCTCTTTCACCCGACCAACGATCATTACGGGCTTTCGCCGCTCGAAGCCGCGTCCGGCGCGGTTGATTTTCACAACGCCGCGCTCGCCTGGAACAAGGCGTTGCTTGATAACGCGGCGCGGCCTTCGGGCGCGCTCGTCTACAAGGGTCCCGAAGGCGCTGAAAGCCTCACCGCCGAACAATTCGAGCGTTTGAAAGAAGAACTCTCAAACGCCTATTCCGGAATCGCCAACGCGGGACGCCCCCTCGTCCTCGATGGCGGCCTCGACTGGAGGTCCATGTCGCTCACCCCCAGCGACATGGACTTCGTCGAGGCGAAAAACGGCGCCGCGCGCGAGATCGCGCTCGCTTTCGGCGTGCCGCCGATGCTGCTCGGCATTCCGGGCGACAACACCTATTCGAATTACAAGGAGGCCAATCTCGCTTTCTGGAAACAAACCGTGCTGCCGCTGGTGAAGAAAACCGCGGCGTCATTGTCGACATGGCTTGGATCCCAATTCGACGGCGCAAGGCTCGACTGCGACGCCGGCGCGATTGAAGCGCTCTCGGCTGATCGCGACGCCCAATGGGCGCGCATCTCCGCCGCGAGTTTCCTGAGCGATGATGAAAAGCGCCGCGCGCTCGGGCTTGAGGAGCGCGGCGATGAGTGAAGCCGTGCTGAAACTCTCCGAACTCCGGATTTCCGTCGCGGTCGGCGCGGCTGTGCTCATCCAAACGGCGCTGGCGCTCGTCTGGTCGGGCTCGGCCGCCGAACGGCTCGCGCAATTGGAGCGCAGAAGCGACGCGACGGCGGAACTCGTCGTCCGCACCGCGCGGCTTGAGGAACAAATTCTCGCCATGCGCAAGCAGCTTGAACGCATCGAAACCAAACTCGACGTGGAGGGGAAGCGATGATCGCGCACTATGAACTAAAACCCTCTCCCGCTTGCGTGAGAGGGTGGCGAGGCGAAGCCGCGCCGGGTGAGGGGATGCGATCCTCACAAGCCAAGTTCTCGCTGAATGAGCGCCGTCAATTGATCCTTGCTCATCGCAATATCCGGCCCGATGCGGAGAATTCGCCAACCAAGCGATTCAATTTCTTCCTGGCGTTCGGCGTCACGTTGGTGAACCGACGCAAGTCGATGCACGCCGCCATCGATTTCCACAATCAAATTAGATTTAACAATCGCGAAATCGACGATGAATCGCCCAACAGTATGCTGCCGCCTGACGACGACGCCAAATTTGCGCAGGCGCCGCAGCGTTTCCCATGCGATTGCTTCGGGAGAGTTGGCGTTTTGACGCAGCCGCCGCGCGGCGCGAATTTTCTGGCCTTCTCGCATGAGCGCATGCTGCAGTATTCGGCGGCGCGCTTCAATGAAAGAGCCCCTCACCCCCGACCCCTCTCCCGTGAACGGGAGAGGGGAGAAGATGTGCGCCATGACTGACTCACTCCCTATCGAAGGCTGGGCGGCGATCTATGACGAGGTCGATTTGAACGGCGACGTCATTGCGCCGGGCGCGTTTCGAAAGTCGCTGGCGAAAACGGGTTCCTACGCCGTCAAATTTCTCTACCAGCACGCGGCGGAGCATCCGATCGGCCGCTGGCTCAGATTTGAAGAACGCGCGCGCGGGCTTTACGCCTATGGCGAGATCCTTCTCGCGACGCGCATGGCGCGCGAGGTCGCGGAACTCGCGCGCGCTGAAATCATCGACGGGCTGTCGATCGGCTTTCGCACGGTGAAAGCCGCGAAATCGAACGGCGCGCGGCGCATATCCGAAGCCGAGCTCTGGGAAGTGTCGATCGTCACCTTCCCGATGGCGCCGAAAGCGCGCCTCACCCGCATCGGCGATGAACGCATCGCCGCGGGCTTTCAGAAAGAACAATCCATCCGGGCGTTAGCGGCGCAAGTCCGCGAAGCCGCAAAAATCCTGTCAGCGTAAGGAGCAGTAACGACATGGAAGACAAGTCTATCAATGCGGATCATGAATTGAAGGGCGCCATGCGCGACTTCCTTTCCGCCTTCGAGAGCTTCAAGGACGCGAATGACGAGCGTCTGTCGGCGATCGAGCGGAAAAAGGAAGACCCGCTTCTCGCCGAAAAGGTCGCGCGCATCGACAAGGCGTTGACCGACCAGAAATCGGCGATCGACAAGATCGCGCTCGCCGCCAAGCGTCCCCCGCTCGGGCAGACGCGCGAGGCTGACGAGAAAAAAGCCGCGATCCAGCGTTATATGCGCACCGGCGACGCCTCGGCCGTTCTCGCCTTGCAGACGAAATCTCTGAACGCGACGAACGACGCCGAGGGCGGCTATCTCGCGCCCGAACCGACCGAACGCATCATCGCCGCGGCGGTGCGCGACATCTCGCCGATCCGCCAGATCGCGACGGTGCGCGAAATCGGCACGACGACGTTCAAAAAGCCGGTGTCATTGGGCGGCGGCGCGGCGGGCTGGGTCGGCGAGACCGGCGGGCGCGTTGAAACGACGACGCCGACCTTGTCGTCGATCGATTTCCCGACGATGGAGCTTTACGCGATGCCGGCGGCCTCGCAGACCTTGCTCGACGACGCCGTCGTCGACATCGAGCAATGGCTCGCCGACGAGGTGCAGGGCGAATTCGCCAGCCAGGAAACGAACGCCTTCGTCAATGGCGACGGCGTCAACCAGCCGAGGGGTTTCCTTTCCTATACGATCGCCGAAGAGAGCGTCCGCGCCGCGAACGAGATCGGCTATGTCGCGAGCGGAGCGGTCGGCGGTTTCGATCCGGCGAACCCCGCCGATCGCATTCTCGACCTCATCTACGCGCCGAAACAGGCCTATCGCGCCAATGCGCGTTTTGCGCTCAACCGCAAAACGCTTTCGGTCGTCAGGAAGTTCAAAGACGCCGACGGCAATTATCTCTGGCAGCCGTCGCTGTCGGCGGGATCGCCGTCGACGCTGTTCGGCTATCCGGTGACGGAAGTCGAGGAAATGCCGGACATCGCCGCGGATTCGCACGCGATCGCGTTCGGCGATTTCGCGCGCTTCTATCTCATCGTCGATCGCCAGGGCGTCAAAATCCTGCGCGATCCTTATTCGGCGAAACCCTACGTCCTCTTCTACACGACGAAGCGGGTCGGCGGCGGCGTCCAGAATTTCGACGCCGTCAAATTGCTGAAATTCGCGGCGGCGTAATGAAACGAGAAGCCCCCTCAGTCGCTTCGCGACAGCTCCCCCGTAAACGGGGGAGCCGAGCGGCGGCGCTTTTCCTCCCCCGCGCGCGGGGGAGGTGTCGAGCGCAGCGAGACGGAGGGGGCGCAGCCTCAATTGAACGGTAAGAACAAGGACGAGTTGCGTACCATGTCCCTCACGCTGACAGCGCCGCCATTGGCGGAACCGGTCTCGCTCGCCGAACTGAAAGAGCATTTGAGAATCGAACACGCGGCGGAAGACGCGCTGATCGCGGGGCTCGGGCTGGCTGCGCGCCAGACGATCGAAGCGCGCTGGCGCATCGCGATGGCGTCGCAATCCTGGCGATTGACGCTTGATCATGCGCCTGAATGCGCGGTGATCCTGCCGATCTCGCCGGTTCTTTCCGTCGACGCCGTCGGCGTTTTGCGAAACGGGATCACCGAAGCCTTGCCGGCGAGCGCCTATGACGCGCAAGCGGGCGATCTCGGCCGGGTGAGGCTCAAAACATCCGTCTCGGGATCGCTTGTCATTTCCTTCACGGCGGGCTGGCCGACGATCGGCGACATTCCCGAACCCCTGAAGCACGCGATCAGGATCTTGACCGCGCATCTTTATGAAAACCGCGAAGGCGAAACCGGCGCCAATGATGTCGCGGGATTGATCGCGCCCTACAGACAGGTGCGGTTATGAGCGGTCCGCTTCGCTACCAGATTGAATTGTTGACGCGCAGCGAAACGCCGGATGCGGGCGGCGGCGTTTCTGTCTCTTACGCGCCCGGCGTTCAAATCTGGTCGGCGGTCGATCTTCTCCCCTCGATCAACGGCGCTTCCGGCGACCGCACAAGGCGCTTGCGGCGCGTTCGCGCGCTCATTCGCAATCGCGCCGATATTTCGCTCGGCGTCCGCTTTCGGTTCGACGGCGCCGACTTTGAAACCGTCTCGATTGAATCGGACGACGCCAAGGGCCGGCGCGTCTTCCTCATCGGCGAGGAGGTTGCGCCATGAGCGAAGCGGGCTGGGCCTTGCAAAAGGCGATCTATGCGGCGCTTTCGGGCGATGCGGCGCTGAAAGCGCTGATCGGCGATCCGCCGCGCCTCTATGATTTCGCGCCGTCGAAAGCGGTTTTCCCGCATGTCGCTTTCGGCGATGCGCGCGAGACGAAAATTCCCGGCGCGGATCAGCTTATCGAGCATGACGTCAGGATCAACATCCATTCGCGCTATGAAGGCCGGCGGGAAGTCAAAGACATCGTCACCGCAATCCTGTCGGCGATCGACGACGTTCCGCTGATTGTTCCCGGTTACGCGCTCATCTCGCTGCGCGCGACATTTTCCGACGTCATCCATCGCCGCGAACCGGACGCCTGGCAGGGCGTCATCCGCTTCCGCGCCGTCACGGAGAAGCCGTGATGATGTGCGATGCCTGTCGTCATCCCGTGCGCAATGCGGCGCGAAGCGACGCTTTGCAGGCCGTTCGCATGCGAATGGCGGATTTCTCGCCTCGTGCGGTCCCGGATCAGCGCAGCAGCGTCGCACGTTGCAGCGCATCCGGGATGACGCTTGACCCGTTTTCAAATTCACCAAGGAGAACCTCATGACCGCCCAACGCGGCAAGGACATGCTCGTCAAGATCGGCGACGGCGGCGGTCCGGAAAGCTTTTCAACCGTCGCCGGCCTTCGCACGAAAACGATTTCGCTGAACGCGCGCGAGGTTGACGCGACGCATGCGGAATCGAACGGCTGGCGCGAACTCCTGGGCGCCGCTGGCGTCCGGCAATGTTCGGTTTCCGGCGCCGGCGTCTTTTTGAACGATGCGGCGGCGGACGCGATCCGCGCGACGTTTTTCGCCGGCGACATCAGGAATTTCCAGCTTGTCATTCCGGGCATGGGAACATTCGAAGGCCCGTTCCTCATCGCCAATCTCGATTACGCCGGCGATCATGACGGCGAGGCTACGGTGTCGATCGCGCTCGCCTCGGCCGGCGCCGTCGCTTTCACGGCGGCGCCATGACGGACCTCGATAACCGCCCCCGACCCTTCGAGGCCCGCTTTCAGCGGGCGCCTCAGGGTGAGGGCTTCCCCCATCTTCATCCTGAGGCGCTCGCGAAGCGAGCCTCGAAGGATGACGCGAGGCGCAAGGAGGTTTCATGACCCAGCATCGCAAGGGCGACGCGGCGATCGTCATCAATGGCGAACCGATGACGCTTCGCTTGACGCTCGGCGCGCTCGCCGCGCTTGAGGAAACGCTCGGGCAGGGCGACTTCGCCGCGCTTCAGAAAAAGCTCGAAGCGCCCCGCGTTTCCGACCTTCTTCTCATCTTGCAGGCGCTGTTGCAGGGCGGCGGGCGGCTTGTTTCTCTTGATGCGCTCAAAACAAGCGACATCGATCTCGCCGACGCCGCGCGGGCCATCGCCGATGCGTTCAAAAGCCTGAATTCGGGCCATGCCCCCTCCGTCGCCTGCGGCGACACCTCCCCCGCAAGCGGAGGAGGAGAGCGCTCTGCTCCCCCGTTTACGGGGAAGCTGTCAGCGAAGCTGAGTGAGGGGGGCGCATGATCCCCTGGCGCCGCTGGTTCGCTTTCGCGGTTCTGACGCTCGGCCTTCAGCCGGAGGCGTTCTGGGCGCTGACGCTCCATGAATGGCGTGCGCTGGCGCCGGACGAAACGGCGGCGCTGTCGCGCGCCGGACTGAACAACCTCATCGCCCTTTATCCGGATCAACAGACATGACCGAAAGCGTATCCCTGCATCTTTCAACCGCCGGCCTGTCCTCGGAATTTTCAGAGGCCGGCGCGGAAATTTCCCGCGTCGCGCGCGATGAAATCGCGCCGGCCGCCGCGCTCATCGAAGACGCCTTCACCTCGGCCGCGCGCGTCATCGAACGCGACCTTGCGCGCGCCGCGCGTTCCGGCTCCTTGTCGCTGAAATCGCTCGCGCAATCGATCATCCGCGATTTGAAGCGCGTCGCGATCGACTCGTTCATCAGAAAGCCGATCGAGAATCTTCTTTATTCGGCGCTTTCGGGCGCGTTCGGCGGCGGAAGGGCGGCGGGCGGCCCCGTCGCCGCCGGTCAGTCCTATCTCGTCGGCGAACGCGGCCCTGAATTTTTCACGCCCCATGTCGGCGGCCGCATCGGCGGCGCCGGCGCCCCGTCGATCAACGTCTCGATCGCGTTGCCGGGCGTGACGAATGCGGAATCGTTCCGCGCCTCCGAAACCCAGATCGCGGCGAGCCTCGCGCGCGTCATCGCCAAAGGAGCGAGAAACCAGTGAAAATCGGTTGCATCCGTCATCCCGTGCGCGGCGCAGCGCGAAGCGGTGCGCTGCAGACACGGGATCGCTCCAAGCCGCACGCGATCCCGGACCAGCGCAGCAGCATTTCACGCTGCAGCGCATCCGGGATGACGCGCGCAGCCGTCCCCCGCGAGCGGGGGAGGAAAGAAAGCCGTCTGTTTCCAATCCAGCTTAAACGAGCCGCAGCATGACAAACTTCCACGAAACGCTTTTTCCGCTCGACATTTCCCTGAACGCCGAGGGCGGGCCGACGCGCAAGACGGAAATCGTGACGCTCGTTTCAGGCCATGAGGAGCGCAACGCGCAATGGGCGAGTTCGCGCCGCAGCTGGAACGCCGGCTATGGCGTCAAGTCGATGGCCGATATTGAAAAGGTGACGGCTTTTTTCGAAGCGCGCCGCGGCCGGCTTTACGGGTTTCGTTTTCGCGATCCGTTCGATCATCAATCCGCGCCCTACGGCAAGGCGGTGACGGCGGACGATCAACTGATCGCGACGGGCGACGGCGCGACGCTCTCCTTCGCCTTGACGAAACTTTATGAAAACGGCGGCGCGTCCTATGCGCGGCGGATCGCCAAGCCCGTCGCCGGAACGGCGCGCGTCGCGGTGGACGGCGTTGAAACGGCCGCCTTCACCGAGGACGAAACGACGGGGATCGTCACGTTTGCGGTGGCGCCGCCGGCCGGCGCCGTGATCACCGCAGGGTTTTTGTTCGATTGTCCGGCGCGCTTCGACAGCGATGCGCTCAGGATCAATCTCGCCGCCTTTCGCGCCGGCGACATTCCGTCGATCCCGTTGATCGAGGTGCTTGTCTGATGCGCGCGATCAATCCGCAATTGCAGGCGCATTTGTCGGGCGGGGCGACGACGCTCGCGACCTGCTGGAAAATCGCGCGCAAGGACGGCGTCGTCCTCGGCTTCACCGATCATGATCGCGCGCTCGTCTTTGACGGCGTCGCCTATGAGCCGGATGCGGGCGCCGACGGCGCGGCGATCGAATCATCCGCCGATCTCGCCGTCGACAATTCCGAGATTGAGGGCGCGCTTTCGTCCGACGCCTTGTCGGCGGAAGATCTCGCCGCCGGTCTTTATGACGACGCGACGGTCGAGATCTGGCGCGTCAACTGGGAAGACGTCGCGCAGCGCATGCTCTTGAAGCGCGGCGTCATCGGCGAGGTCGCGCGCGAGGGCGAAAAGTTTCGCGCCGAAATCCGCGGAACAAGCCACGCGCTCGATCGCACGGTCGGGCGCGTCTATCAGCGCGGCTGCGACGCGGTCTTGGGCGATCAGCGTTGCGGCGTCAATTTGAACGCATCCGCCTATAAGGGCGGCGGCGTCGTCACCGCGATCCTCGACGATCAACGTTTTCTCGCAAGCGGGCTTTCGGCTTTCGTCGCGGGCTGGTTCGCGCATGGCGCTTTGTTATGGACGTCCGGCGCCAATGCGAACGCCCCGGCTCACGTCAAGGCGCATGACAAGAACCCGTCGGGCGACGCCATATCGCTCTGGGTCCCGACCGGCAAACCGATTGCGGTCGGCGACGCTTTCGCCGCAACGGCGGGCTGCGACAAGCGCCATGAGACCTGCAAGGCGAAGTTTTCAAACCTCGTCAATTTCCGCGGCTTTCATCTGATGCCGGGCGATGATTTCGCGGTTTCCTATCCCGTCAAATCCGGCCGCAATGATGGGGGGAAAAGATGAGGGCGGTTATTTGGCGTCATCCGGCGCGCGGCGCAGCGCGCAGCGATGCGCAGCAGGTGCGCGATCTCTATCGGCACGAGATCCCGGAGCAGCGCCGCGGCGTTTCACGCCGCAGCGCATCCGGGACGACGTGCTGGCTCGAAACGAAATCCGCGCTCAATCGCACCGATATCGTAATCGCCGCGCGGTCATGGCTCGGCACGCCCTACGTCCATCAGGCGTCGGCGAAGGGCGCGGGCTGCGATTGTCTCGGCCTCATCATCGGTCTTTATACGGAATTATTGGGCCGCGCGCCGGAGGCGCCGCCGCCCTACACGCCGGACTGGAACGAACGCCGCCCCTGCGAGGAGCCGCTGTTGAACGCGGCGCGGCGGCATTTGGTTGAGGTTGGCGACGTTAACCGTCATCCCGTGCGCAATGCGGCGCGCAGCGACGCTTTGCAGATACGGGATCTTTCGCTTCACGAGATCCCGGATCAGCAGCGCGTCATTTCATGCCGCGCAGCATCCGGGATGACGCAGGCGTTCCTCCCCGGCCAGGTGCTCATCTTCCGCGTCGTTCCGACCGGCCCCGCCAAACATTGCGGGCTGGTCGCGTCTGACGACACCTTCATTCACGCCTATGCCGGGCGATGCGTCATTGAAAGCTGGCTGTCGCGCTGGTGGACCGAGCGCGTCGCCGGCGTTTTCGACTTTCCGGGAGCGGAATAATGGCCCAGTTAGTTTTATCCGCAGCCTCCGCGGTCGGGCGCGCCGGAATCGGACAGATATTGGCGCGCACCGTCGCGTCGACCGCCGCCGCCTACGCCGCCGGCGTCGCCGAGCGATTGATCTTCGGCCCGCGCAAGCGAACGGTCGAAGGGCCGCGGCTTGATAATTTTCATCTCCAGTCGTCGACGGAAGGCGCGGGGATCGCGCGGGTTTTCGGCCGGGCGCGCGTCGGCGGGCAATTGATCTGGGCGGCGAATTTCAAGGAGACCGTATCCGAAACGACGGAAACATCCGGCGGCAAGGGCGGGCGCCTCGCCGCGTCGAAAACGACGGTGAAGGAATATCTCTATTCGATCTCTTTCGCGGTCGGGCTGTGCGAAGGCGAGATCGACCGCGTCGCGCGCGTCTGGGCGGACGGCAAGCCGTTCGATCTTTCGAAAATCAACGCGCGCCTTTATCGCGGGACGCAGACGCAAACGCCGGACGATTTGATCAATTCGATAGAAGGATCAGCGCCCGCCTTTCGCGGTCTCGCCTATATCGTGTTCGAGGATCTGCCGCTGAAGGAATTCGGCAACCGCATTCCGCAATTGTCGTTCGAGATTGAAAAATCGCTCAGCGCTGACGATCCCGCCGCGCTTGAAAACGCGCTGGAGGCGGTGACGGTCATTCCGGGCTCCGGCGAGTTCATTTACGGAACGTCGAAAGTGACGCGCGAGATCGGCGACGGCGCGACGCAGGCCGAGAACATCAACAATAATGACGGCGTTGCGGATTTTTCCTCCTCGCTCGACGCGCTGCAAGCGGCGGCGAAGAACGTGAAAGCCGCTTCGCTCGTCGTTTCCTGGTTCGGTGACGACCTGCGGGCGGGAAACTGCACGCTTCGCCCCGGCGTTGAAACCTATGATAAGGAAACCTCGCCGCGCGACTGGCGCGGCGGCGGCGTTGCGCGCGGCGAGGCGCGATTGGTCTCGATGATTGACGGGCGGCCCGCCTATGGCGGCACGCCGGACGACAAGGGCGTCATCGAAGCGATCAACGCGATGAAGGCGAAAGGCCTTGCCGTTCAGTTTCATCCCTTCATTCTCATGGATGTTCCGGCCGGCAATGGTCTGCCCGATCCTTATGGCGGCGCGGAACAAGGCGCTTACCCGTGGCGCGGGCGGATCACCGTCGGCGCGAATGAGGGAACTGCGGGCGCGACAGCCGACATTCTTTCCTTTTTCGGAACCGCGGCGCCGAATGATTTTTCCGTCGCCAACGGCGCTGTCTCTTATTCAGGACCCGTTGAATGGTCGTTTCGCCGCATGATTCTTCATTACGCGCATCTCTGCGCGGCGGCGGGCGGGGTTGAAGCCTTCCTGCTCGGTTCGGAACTTGTCGCGCTAACGACGGCGCGCGATCATGCGGGCGGCTTTCCGGCGGTCGCAATGCTGAAAAGCCTCGCGGCGGACGTAAAATCGATCCTGCCGAGCGCGAAAATTTCCTACGGCGCGGACTGGTCGGAATGGTCGGGCGTCACCAAATCGGACGGGCGCTTTTTTCATCTCGATCCGCTCTGGTCTGATCCGAATATCGCTTTTGTCGGCATCGACTATTACCCGCCTTTGTCGGACTGGCGCGACGGGTTCGATCACGCCGATCTCAACGCCGGCCATAAGAGCCGCTATGAGCGCTCATACATCGCGGCGAATATCGAGGCGGGCGAAAATTTCACCTGGTATTATGCGAGCGCGGCCGATCGCGACGCGCAGATCAGAACGCCGATTGCCGATACGACCTATAACGAACCCTGGGTCTGGCGCGCGAAAGACATCCGCAATTGGTGGAAGAAAGCGCATCACGACCGGCCGAATTTCATTCGCAATGCAAACGCGACGGCGTGGGTCCCGAAATCAAAGCCGATCCGGTTGACGGAGCTCGGCTGTCCCGCCGTCGACAAGGGCGCGAACCAGCCTAACGTCTTCGTCGATCCGAAATCATCGGAGTCGGCCGTTCCGCATTATTCCTCCGGCGCGCGCGACGATCTGATGCAACGCCGCACGCTTGAAGCCGTGCATGACTATTGGCGGACGCATAATGAAACGGCGGCCGGCGTCGATCTGATCGAAACGGATCGCTTCTATGTCTATTGCTATGACGCGCGGCCTTACCCTTATTTTCCGGCGCGCGCCGATCTCTGGGGCGACGGCGCCAATTGGGAAAAGGGCCATTGGCTGAACGGTCGATTGACGCGCGCGCCCTTGGATGCGCTTGTCGAAGCCTTGTGCGCGGAAGGCGGCGTCGACGATGTCGACGCGAGCGGGTTGAAAGGATCGCTCGCCGGTTTCGTCGTCGACCGGCCCCTGAGCCCGCGTCAGATGATCGACCCCTTGGCTGACGTTTTTCAGTTCGACATGGTCGAAACGCAATTGGGGCTGCGCTTTCAATCGCGGGGCGCGCCGAATGTCGCCGCGCTCGACAAATCATCGCTCGTCGATGACGGCAAGGCTGCGTTCTCGATGACGATCGGGCAAAAATCCGATTTGCCGACCGCCGTTCGTTTGGGCTTCATCGACGAGACGGGCGATTACCTCGCCGCCATCGCCGAAGCGCGCCTGCCGCAGGCGGGCGAGACGCGCGAGATCGGGCTTGAACTTCCCGCCGTGATGGATGAGGCGTCGGCCGTCGCCCGCGCGCGGTCCCTCCTCGCCGATGCGCGCATCATGCGCGAGACGGCGACATTCGCCTTGCCGCCCTCGCTTGCAGGGCTTGAACCGGGCGACGCGATTTCCGTTTCGATCGGCGGCCTGACGCGCGACTGGCGCATTCTTTCCGTCAATGACGCGGCGGCGCGCAAGGTCGAAGCGGTGCGCGTCGCGCCGGCGATTTACGAGGCGCCGCTCGCGACCAGCGGTTTCAGGATTTCGATCCCGTCGGCGCAATTCGGCAAGCCGGTCTTCGAACTGATGAACCTTCCCTTGCTCGCCGATGATGATGACGAGGCCGCGCCCTATTTCGCCGCCTTCGCCGATCCCTGGCCGGGCGCGATCGCGCTTTATCGCGGCGCGACGTTAAGCGCGACATCGACGGCGCGCGCGGTGATGGGCCGATTGGATGGCGCGCTTCCCGCCGGCGTCTCGGGGCGCTGGTTCGAAAAGGGCCTGCGCGTCAGACTTTCCTATGGCGCGCTCGTCTCGCGCTCGCCTGAAGAAGTGTTCGCCGGCGCCAACGCCGCCGCGGTCGAAACATCGGCCGGCTGGGAGATTTTGCAGTTCCGCGACGCGGCGCTCGGGCCCGACGGCGTGTGGACGCTCGCCGGCCTGTTGCGCGGGCAATACGGTACGGAGGAAGAGGCGGCGGCGGGCGCCGCCGCGGGCGCGCGGTTCGTTCTGTTGAACGCCGCAATCAGTCAGCCGCCGCTGCCGATCGATCTGCGCGGCATTTCTTTTAACTGGTCGGCGGGTCCGGCGGACGATCACCCGACGGCGGATACGTTCCGTGTAAAGACATTCGCCGGCGCGGCGCGCGGGTTGAAGCCCCTGTCGCCCGTTCATCTCGTCGCGGTCGCGGCGCCGTCGGGCGATATCGATGTCACCTGGGTCCGCCGCACGCGCAAGGGCGGCGATTCCTGGGAAGGCGAGGACGTTCCCTTAAACGAAGCCTATGAACGCTATCGCGTCGAGATTTACGACGGCGCGACATTGGCGCGCACGGCGGAAACCTCATCGCCCGCTTTCACCTATGCGGCGGCGATGATCGCCGCGGATTTTCCATCCGGCAGACCGCCGCTCACCATCCGCATCGCGCAGCTTTCCGATAAGGTTGGGCCGGGGCGGTGGGCGGAAGTGGCGGTGGGGTGACGGCGGCAATTCACAATCAAGCAGGACGATGAACATTCAAATCTATTGGAGCGAGCAAAAGCGATGAACGACTCGGTGATGAGCTGCTGGACGCGCTTGACGCTTACGATCGCAGCGGATGCGGGGTCAGGCGCCAATCTTCATTCGTAAGGCAAAAGGTAGTTAAGCATTCTGCAAAGCCGTCATGACGAACCATGCAGCGCCGACCGCGATGACGAAAGAGACGGCGCCGGCGATCCATCCCAATCGCGTCATGCGTTGATCGCGCGCGAGCCTGTCGCGGCCGATGACAGTCGCCGTCGCCCAGAATGTCGCAAGAAGCAACGCGACCGCCGCAAGACCGATGGCGAGATACAAGGGAATGTCGAGAAGAAGGTTGTCGAAGACGGGATCGCGAATGGCGAAGCCGATGAAAATGACCGCGCCGATCGCGATGGAAGCAAGGCTGGCGGGGTGGGTTTTCCCACGCTCGTTCGGCGGATGGTTTTTCATGGAAGATTCCCCTAAGGCGCTGAGTTTAACGGCGCGCCATGGATCCAACAATGAAGAGATCCTGAGCCTAACGCCCGCCAAAATTAACCGCGTTCTCTTCAATTTGTGGCAGGATCGCCTATCTACCTATGGGGAGCGATCCCTTATGGGTAATGTTTTGCGGCCGAAAGGAGCCTTTTGAACCTTGGCGAGGAACCCGTATAGCGTTTTGGGGGTCGTCCCGTCGGCGTCGGATGCGGATATCCGCGCCGCGTTCAGGAAGCTCGCCAAACAATACCATCCGGACCGCAACAAGGACGACAAGAAGGCCGAGGAGAAGTTCAAGGAAATCTCCGCCGCCTTCGACATCATCGGCGACGCCGACCGGCGCAAGAAATACGACCGCGGCGAGATCGACGAGCAGGGGCGCGAGCGCGCCCACGCCGCCTATCGCCAATGGACGGGTCCGGGCGGTCAGGGATACGGCGCGCAAGGCGCCGGCGGTTATGGGCCCGGCGGTCCGTTTTCCGGCGCCAACTATTCCGGCGGCTTCGCCAACAAGGGCGATTTCGACGATCTGGGCGACATCTTCGCCGATCTGTTCGGGCGCGGGCGCGGCGGCGCGCAGGGCTTTGAACAGGCGGGCGCAATGCGCGGGCGCGATCTTAAATACCGACTTGAGGTCGACTTCCTCGACGCCGTCCGCGGCGTGAAAAAGCGCGTCACCATGCCGGACGGGCGCGTCCTCGATATCGCCATTCCCGCCGGCGTTGAAAGCGGCCAGACCCTGCGCCTTAAAGGGCAGGGCGAGCCCGGCGTTTCCGGCGGGCCGACGGGCGACGTTTATGTCGAGATCTCGGTGAAGCCGCATGCGCTTTTCGAACGCGAGGGCGACGACATTCACATCGAGGCGCCGATCTCGCTCAAGGAAGCCGTTCTCGGCGGCAAGATCACCGCGCCGACGATCGCCGGCGAGGTCGCGATCAGCGTGCCGAAAAATTCAAGCTCGGGCGCCGTTCTGCGCCTTAAGGGGCGCGGCGTTCAACGCGAGGGCAAAAAGCCCGGCGATCAATATGTGAAGCTCAAGATCGTCCTTCCCGAAGGCGGCGATGAAGAGCTTGAGGAATTCGTCAGGAACTGGAGCGGCGGCGTTTCCGCGCCGCGCAAGCATTTCGCTGGCGTTTAGGGCGGGCGTTTCGTACCCTCTCATCGCTGATGAACGAGTTCGACGAAACATCCTCTTCTCCGCCCGGCGGCGTTTCTCCGCGCAAATGGGCGCGGCTTGAAAGTTTCTTGAGCGAATTGCCGCCCGCCGCCGCGGCGAAGCTTTTCGCCGCCGTCGAAAGCGGCGGCGGCGCGGCCGGCCTTCCCGCCGCGCCGGTTCTCCAATTGCTCCGTACACGTCTTATTAGCGCCGATGCGCGGTTTCCCGCGCGCCGGCTTAGCGCGCGCCGTCTCTTTTTCGCGCCGTTTGAGGACTTTTTCATTTCAGGCCGCCGCGGCCGCAAGCGCCGCGCGCGCATCGACCGCGCCTCGCTCGCGCGCATCTGGGCGCTGATCGAGGAAGATCCCGCCTGCGCGGAAGCCGCCAGGGCCGCGGACGATCTCGACGCCGCGATCGCGCGCGGCGAGGGCGCGCTCGGGCCTTATGAGGAACGGCTTTTCGCCGCCGCGTCCGAAGGGTTTTCGCGTCTTGTCGAACATGCGGAAAGCGACGCCGCCTATCGCGCCGATCTTTCCGCGCGGCTCGGCGCGCGCGCCGATCAATGCGCCGACAAGACGGGCGCCGCCGCGCTGCACGATCTTGCGGAAATCAACTTCCTCCTGCCCGCCGTCGCGCATTTGAAGTCGGTTCAGGCGGCGTTCGCGCGCGGCGCGGCGCGTCTCACCGAAGAAGATCTTTACGAAGCGCGGCGCATCTACGCCGCCTGCGTCAGGGATGCGCCGCAGGCCGCGCCCTACGCCCCGCTCGCGATCGCTGCGCGCATGGCCTCGATCGAACAGGCGCTGCCGCTTTATTATCATTTCACGCGCATTGAGGACGAAGCCTTGCCTGACGCCGGCCCGGATGCGGCGTTCATCGCCGAGGCGGCGTTCGATGATCTTGAAAGCCTTGCGCGCGCGCTTGAACGCGCCGCCGATGAAGAGCCGGATTTCGCCGCCGCCGTCGCGCTTTTCGAGCGTTTCGCCGCGCTCGCGGCCGGCGTCGCGGCTGCGGCGGCGAAGGAAAAGGACGCCGCCTTCGCCAACCGGATCGAAGCCGGTCGCGATATCGCCGCCGGCGCCTTGGCGCGTTTTTGCGAATGCGCGCTCGCCGCTGTTCGCCGCTTCCTGCCGACGCGCCATGCGGGCGGCTCGTCGCGGCTGAGGGCGCTGCGTCCCGATATCGAGCGGGGCGTCGATCCGCGCGATGAAAAAGCGGCGCGCGAAGGCGCGGCGTTTCTGGTTGAAGCCGCGCGGCTCGGCGCGGCGCTTGGTCGCGATGACGCCGCGCGGTTCATCGAGGATGCGCGCGCCGAAACGCGCCGCTACGCCGGCGATCTCGTCGCCGAAATCCGCGCCGCCGAGGGCGCGCCGCGCGCCGCCGCGGCGCGGCGCATGGAAGCGACGCTGCGCGCCGGCGAGGCGCTTCTCGCCGCCGATGAAATCGCGCTGCTCCGGGAAAAGACGAACGCGGCCCTCATCTCCGCCTGATGTCGGATCGCGCGCGCCCTTGTGAACGCAGTTGAACGCGCAATCCGCTAATTCATCTGCGTGAACGAAAAGAGGAATCGCTTGATGGCCGAAGAAACGCGCAAGACGACATTCAGGGCGCGCGAGGGCGTCGATCTCGCCGGCGCGCTGGAACTGCCGCAGGGCGCGCCGCGCGCCTATGCGCTCTTCGCGCATTGCTTTTCCTGCTCGAAAGACATTCGCGCCGCGCGCGAGATCGCCCGCGCCCTGCGCGCGCAGGGCTTTGCGGTCCTGCGTTTTGATTTCACCGGTCTCGGCGCCTCGACCGGCGAATTCGGCGACACGAATTTTTCGTCGAATGTCGAAGATCTCGTTTCGGCGGCGGTTTTTCTGCGCCGCGAATTCAAGGCGCCGCGCATCCTCATCGGTCATTCGCTCGGCGGCGCGGCGGCGATCGTTGCGGCGACGAAAATCGCCGAGGTGAAAGGCGTCGCCGTCATCGGCGCGCCGGCCGAGGCGACGCATGTCGCCAGACAATTCGGCGACAAGCGCGAAGAGATTGCGCGTGCGGGAGAAGCGCAAGTCCCGCTAGCGGGGCGTCCCTTCACGATCAAGAAGCAGTTCCTCGACGACATCGAACGCGCCGACGTTCTGGGCGCCGCCGCCCGCCTTAAAAAATCGCTGCTGATCCTGCATGCGCCGCTTGACCGCACGGTCGGGATCGAAAACGCCGGCGCGCTTTTCAAGGCGGCGAAGCATCCGAAGAGTTTCGTCAGCCTTGATGACGCCGATCATCTTCTCTCCAATCCCGACGATGCGCATTACGCCGCGGGCGTCATCGCCGCCTGGGCCGCGCGCTATGTCGGCGCGCCGGCGATGGATCTTCCGAAAGCCGTCGCGCGCGTTGACGGCGGCGCGCGCGCCGAAACCATTCCCGGCAAACCGCTCGCCGTCGCGCTGTCGATCGACGGTCATCCCTTCCTTATCGACGCCGATCCGGCGGAAGGCGGCGACGGGCTCGGTCCCAATCCGACGCGAACGCTTGAAGGATCGCTTGCGGCCTGCGGCGTCATGACGATGCGCATGTATGCGACGCGCAAGGGCTGGCCGCTGGAAAGCGCCGCGATCGAGGTCAGGCGCGCCGCCGGCGCCGACGCCCATGCGACGCGCGCCTTTGAAAAAACCGTTTCGGTCGAAGGCGCCCTCAATGGCGAACAGCGCGCCCGGCTTTTAGAGATCGCCGACCGTTGCCCGGTTCACAAAATCTTGTCCGAAGGCGCGTCAATTCGCTCCCGGCTCTCGGGGACGGAGGATTGAAACGCCACATAAAGGCCCTAAATCATTGACAAATTTTAATTCGCGCAGACGCGATTCCGCCGCCATGCCGCGCCTATGTTCCACGGCAAGAGGGCGCATGCGATGATCGCCGAAGCGCGGCGTGAAACGACAGCGTAAGGGAACGAAATGAGCCAGTTGAAGACTAAGGGTTTCAGGAACGGATTGTTGACGGGCGTCGTCGCGGCGGGGCTTTTCGCCGGCGCCGGCGCGCTGCTTGCGCCGGGCGCGAGCGCCCAGGCGCCGCGTCTTGTCGCGCCGCCGCCGGCCGCGGCGGACGGATCGCTTTCCTTCGCCGATCTTGTCGAGCGCGTGTCGCCGGCCGTCGTCAGCGTGCTTGTCGAGCGTGAAATCGAGCGCCCGCGCGTGCCCGAGGCGCTTCAGGATTTCTTCGGCTTCCGCTTCGGCGCGCCCGATCAGGGTCCGAACGGTCAGGGCGGCGGCGATGATTTCGACGGCGGCGTTCAGCGCGCCGAGGCGCAAGGCTCAGGCTTCTTCATTGATGCCGCGGGCCATGTCGTCACCAACAATCACGTCGTTGAAGACGCCGACTCCATTCGCATCCGTCTTGCGGACGGCAAAGAGGTTCAGGCGACGCTTGTTGGCGCCGATCCCCTGACCGACCTTGCGGTTTTGAAAGTCGAACCGCCGAAAGGCCAGGCCTTCGTTCAGTTTGCGGAAGACGTGAATCTGCGCGTCGGCGACTGGGTCATCGCCGTCGGCAATCCCTTCGGTCTTGGCGGTTCGGTGACGAGCGGCATCGTCTCGGCGATCGGCGGCGAGAACCGCGAAGGGCAGTTTCTCGACTTCATTCAGATCGACGCGCCGATCAATCGCGGCAATTCCGGCGGTCCGACCTTTGACCTCAAGGGCCGCGTCGTCGGCGTCAACACCGCGATCTATTCGCCGAACGGCGGCAGCGTCGGCATCGGCTTCGCCATTCCGGCGGCGGTCGCCAAGGAGACGGTGGCGCAGCTCATCGGCAGCGGTTCGGTGACGCGCGGCTGGCTCGGCGTTTCGATCCAGCCGATGACGACGGAAATCGCCGCCGCGCTCGGCCGCAAGGACACCAACGGCGCGCTGATCGCCGAAGTGCTCGACGGTTCGCCGGCGCAAAAGGCCGGTTTTGAAAACGGCGATCTCGTGCTGAAGCTCAACGGGCGCGGCATTGCGAGCCCGCGCGATCTGACGCGCTCAGTCTCGGCCTTGTCGCCGGGAGAGAAGGCGAAAGTCAGCGTCCTGCGCAACGGCGCGGAAAAGCAGTTGACCGTCACGCTCGGCCAGCGCGATCAGGAACAGCTCGCCGCGAATGACGATGAGCCGTCGCG
Source organism: uncultured Alphaproteobacteria bacterium (assembly GCA_937895955.1). Taxonomy (GTDB): domain Bacteria; phylum Pseudomonadota; class Alphaproteobacteria; order Caulobacterales; family Parvularculaceae; genus Amphiplicatus. The sequence continues at coordinate 20,973 of CALAZI010000156.1, forward strand.
GTCGGAAGACTCGCTTTCGAAAAATGTCGGCCTTCGCGTCGCGGAGCTTACCGATTCGATGCGCCAGCAATTCCGCATTCCCGACGGCGTCAACGGCGTTCTTGTGACGGCGGTGCGTCCTGGCAGCGCCGCGGAAGACGCAGGATTGCGTCCCGGCGTCGTCATTCTTCAGATCGACGGCGCGGCAGTGACAACGACCTCGTCGCTGAAAACGAAAATCGCCGACGCGCAAAAAGCCGGCAAGGAAGCGGTTCTGCTTCGCCTTCAGCTTGGGTCGGCGAAACAGTTCAGCGCATTGAAAATCGAAGGCGAAAAGGGCTGACGCCCTTGCGGCCGGCGCGCAATCGCGCGCGCCGGCCGAAGCAACTAGATTAATCCGAAAGGCCCGCGATGAGAATTCTGGTTATCGAAGACGACAGCGAAGCCGCCGCGCATGTCTCGAAAGGCCTGCGCGAGGCGGGGCATGTCGTCGATCACGCGATGGACGGCGAGGTCGGTCTCAACATGGCGGATGTCGGCGACTATGACGCCTATGTCATCGACCGCATGCTGCCCAAGCTTGACGGCGTCTCCATGCTCTCGCGCCGCCGCGCCGACGGCGATGAAACGCCGGCGCTCTTTTTATCCGCGCTCGGCGAGGTCGACGATCGCGTCAAGGGGTTCAAGGCGGGCGGCGATGATTATCTCGTCAAACCCTACGCCTTTCCGGAACTCCTCGCGCGCGTTGAGGCGCTGGGGCGGCGCCGCGTCGCGCCAGCCAATGTGACGACGCGCTACGCCGTCGGCGATCTTGAAATCGACGTCATCACGCGCACCGTCAGGCGCGCCGGCCGCAAGATCGACTTGCAGCCGCGCGAATTCCGCCTGCTGGAATATCTGATGCGCCACGCCGCGCAGGTGGTGACGCGCACCATGCTGCTTGAAAACGTCTGGGAGTATCATTTCGATCCGCAGACGAATGTTATTGACGTTCATATCTCGCGCCTGCGTTCCAAGATCGACAAGGACTTCGACAAGCCGCTGCTGAAAACGATCCGCGGCGCCGGCTATACGATCGACGACGCGGACTGAAAGGGCGGGGCTTGCCGGAAGCCGTCATTGGCTTCATAAGCGGACGGTCCCGGAATTTGAGGCGCGGCGTTCGCCGCCGGCGCGAGCGTGATTGATGCTGCGGCTCCTGCGCACGACGACATTCAGCTTCACGATCATTTACGTGTTCGTGTTTGCGATCGCCGTCGCGCTTTTAGGGCTTCTCTTTTACCAGAACACCTTCGGCGTGATGTCGAAGCAAACGGATGCGATCATCGATCAGGAGATGGTCGTCCTGTCGGAGGTTTTTTCAACCGAGGGCGCCGGCGTATTGAGGCGCGTCATTCGGGAACGCGCCGCCTGGCGCGACGACGGCCTTTACATGCTGATCGGCGCGCCGTCGGGCGCCGTGCTGTCGGGCAATCTGTCAGCGCTTCCGCCGGAGGCTTTGTCTGCGGGCGAGGGCTTTTTCAATTTCACATTTGAACGCCCGCGGCTCAATGCGGCCGGTCGCGAGGTCGGGATCGAAACGCGCGAGGCGCGCGGCAAGATCCGCCGCTTCAAGCCGACGCCGGACGCTGAAACCTCTTTTCTGGTTTTCGTCGCGCGCGATATCTCAACTCGCGAAGCGCTGCGCGAACGCAGTCAGGCGTTGATGACGCGCATCGGCGCCGCGACGATCGGGCTCGGCATTCTCATGGGTCTCGTATTCAGCCGCGCGCTGCTGCGCCGCGTCGATTCGGTCAACCGGACGGCGCGCGCCATTCGCGACGGCGACATGTCGAAGCGGATTGCGCTCACCGGCGCAGGCGACGAGCTTGAAAGTCTTGCGCTCAATTTGAATGCGATGCTCGACCAGATCGAGCGCTTGATGAGCGGCATGCGCGAAGTATCCGACAACATCGCGCATGATCTGCGCTCGCCGCTGAACCGCATCCGCGGCCGTTTGACGGAAGCGCTCAAGGGCGGCGTCGATGAACGCGACGAGGCGCTTCGGGCGACGCTCGCCGACGCTGAAAACATGATCATGACCTTCAACGCGCTGCTCTCCATCGCGCGGATCGAATCGGGCGAGGGCGCAGGGTCGATGGAGGCGGTCGACCTTGTCGCCATCGCGCAGGAAATGGTCGAGCTTTATGAGCCGGCCGCGCAGGATGCGGGTTTTGTTCTGCAGCTGAAAACCGCGCCGGCGCCGCCGGTGCGCGGTTCAAGATCGCTGATCAGCCAGGCGCTCGCGAACCTGCTCGACAATGCGCTGAAATACGCCGTCGGCGGAACGACGATCCGGATCGACGTGCGCAAGGGTTCGGATGGGCGGGTTCTGTTGTCCGTCCTTGACGACGGGCCGGGCGTTCCCGCCGCCGAACGCGACAGCGTCCTGAAGCGTTTCGTCCGCCTTGAGCAAAGCCGGTCGACGCCGGGATCCGGTCTCGGCCTCTCTCTGGTTTCGGCGATCGCGCGCGCGCATCGCGGCGCGATCGCGCTTGGCGATTCGCAGGCGAACGCCGAGCGGCCGGGCCTTAAGGTGACGATCGCCTTTCCCGCGTTCGACAAGGCTTGAGGCGGCGCGAACAGCGTTTGTCAGCCCGCGGCGGATGCGCCTATGAGTAGCTTGATGACCGAAAACGCGCCGCTCGAATCGCTCATTCGCTTTGCGCCCGATCCTTTCGACCGGCGCGCCGGCGAACAGGCGATTGAAGCATTCGAGGCGAATTACCCGTCGCGCGACTTCCTTGAGGGCGTCGCCGGCTGTTCGCCCTATCTGGGTCGGCTTATCGCGCGCCATCCCGAATTGACGAGAAACGCGCTTGCCGCTTCGCCCGAGGCCAGTCTGGACCGCGCAATGAAAGCGGCGTGGCGCGCTGCGGACGAGGATGATCCCGCCGCGCAGATGAAGGCGCTTCGTCTCGCAAAGGACGATGCGGCGCTATCGTTCGCCTTCGCCGAAATCTCCGGCGCGCTCTCGACGATGGATGCGGCGGCGGGGCTTTCCAAATTCGCCGGCGCCGCGATCGGCGCATCGCTCAGGATGGCGTTGCGCCAAAGCGCGCGCCTCGGCTTTGCGCCGCTTGATCCTGACAGGCCGGAAGCCGGTTGCGGGATCGCCGTTCTCGCCATGGGAAAGCTCGGCGCCTTTGAACTCAATTATTCGAGCGATATCGATCTTGTGGTCCTCTTCGACAGCGCCAGCGACCGGCTCGGCGGCGCGCTCGAATCCAAGCGCATCGCCGTCGCTGCGACGCGCGCAATGGTGTCGCGATTGAACGACCAGACGGCTGACGGGTATGTTTTCCGAACGGACCTGCGATTGCGGCCGGATCCCGGCGTCTCGGCCGCCGCCGTGTCCATCAACGCGGCGGAAACCTATTACGAATCCTACGGCCAGAATTGGGAGCGCGCCGCTTTCATCAAGGCGCGCGCCGCCGCCGGCGACATCGCCTTGGGGGAGGAATTCGTTGGTCGGCTGCGCCCGTTCATCTGGCGAAAATTTCTCGACTTCTCAGCCATTGAGGAAATCCACGCCGTGATGCGCCAGGTGCACGCCTCAAAGGATGCGGGCGAGGCGGATTTTTTCGGGCATGACTTGAAACGCGGCCTTGGCGGCATACGCGAGATTGAATTTTTCGTGCAGGCCCAGCAATTGATCGGCGGCGGCAAGAACGCCGACTTGCGCCGCCGCGCAACGCTTGATGCGCTCGCCGCGATAGAAAAGACCGGCGTTGTCGAAACCGAAACCGCTGACGCGATGGCGCGCGAATATCGATATTTGCGCAAGGTCGAACATCGCCTGCATATGATCAATGACGAGCAGACGCATCGCATCCCGGCCGGCGAGGCCGACGCGACAAGGCTCGCGGTCTTTCTAGGCGAGACGTCGCTCGCAGCGTTTCGCTCGCGGCTGATGGGAACCTTCGGCGATGTTCACCGCCTGACGGCGCCGCTTTTCCAGCCAGAGGAAAAGAAAAGCGCGAAGCTGCGCTTTTCCTTCTCCGGCGTCGACAATGATCCTGAAACGCTCAAGGCGCTCGCCGCGCTCGGCTTCGAACGTCCGGCGCAAGTCGCCGACGCCGTTCGACGCTGGCAGGCGGGCGACACGCGCGCGACGCGCAGTCCGCGCGCCCGCGCCTTGTTGGCGAAAATCACGCCGACGCTGATCGAGGGCTTCGCCAATGCGCGCGCCCCGGACGAAGCCTTCGCCGCCTTTGACGGCTTTCTGCGCGGACTTCCCGCCGGCGTTCAGATTTTTTCGCTTTTCCTCAATCGGCCGGAAGTCTTTGAACGGCTGATCAGGATCATGACGGTCTCCCCCTATCTCGCGCGCGAAGTCGCAAAGCGCGCCTATCTCGCCGAGGCGCTCATCGAATCGAGCTGGCCGGATCCGACGCCGACGTTTGAGGATTTGGCGCATCGGCTCGATCGCCGGCTCGGCGCCGCCGATAATTTCGAAACGACGATCAATGCGGCGCGGCGGTGGAAATCGGAAGAAGCTTTTTCAGCGGCGGCGCAGCTGCTTGTCGAATTGATCCCTGCGGAAGAGGCGGCCGAACGGTTCACATTGATCGCAGAGGTCGCTCTCGCCGCGATGCTGAAAACGGCTGAACAGGAAACCGAACGGCAATACGGGCCGATCGCAGGATCGATCGTCGTCATCGCGCTCGGCCGCCTCGGCGCGCGGACGATGACGGCGGCATCGGATGTCGATCTCATGTTCATCTATGACGCGGCTGACGGCGCCGCCGCGACCGGCGAACGGAAAATTGACGCCGTCACCTATTTCGCGCGTCTGGTCCGGCGGTTCCTGACCGCAGTGACGACGCCGACGGAAGAGGGCGCTCTTTACGAAGTCGACATGCAATTGCGACCATCCGGCGCGAAGGGGCCGGCGGCGGTCAGTCTTTCCTCCTTCATCCATTATTACCGGGAAGAAGCCTGGACGTGGGAGGCGATGGCGCTGACAAAGGCGCGCGTGATCGCGGGCGGGGAAGAACTGAAGCGCCGGGTTGAAGACGAGATTGAAACCATCCTGTCGCGCCCGCGCGAGCGGGCGCGCGTCGCGCGCGACGTTGAGGACATGCGCTTCAGGCTTGCCGAATCGAAACCTGCGATGAGCCCCTGGGATCTGAAATACGCGATCGGCGGTTTTGTCGAGATCGATTTCACGCTTCAGTATCTGTTGCTGACCCATTCTGACCTGGCAAAGGGTGCGGCTCGGACGGACATGAAAGCGTTGATCCCCTCGCTGGCGGCCGCCGGCGCGCTGAGCGCCGCGCAAGCGGCGCATCTTGGCGCGGCGAACAGGCTGTTTGAGACCGTCCAGCAAATCGCGCGCGCGACGACCGGCGGCGTCTTTGCGCCGGGCGCGGCCGGCGAGGCGATGGCACGCATGATGACGCGGCTGCTTGAAACGGATGAATTGCAGGAAGCGGAAACAAAACTCGCGGCGATCGAAGCGGACACGCGCGCCGTTTACGAGGAGGTCGTGCGCGGCGCGATGTCAGGGGCCGCAGTCTCATGAGCGCGCGGTCGAAATTTGATTTCATCGTCATCGGCGGCGGCTTGCCCGGCCTGGCGGCCGCTTGCTGCGCGGCGCGGCGCGGTGCGGAAGCAGCGCTTGCCCTGACCGGCCATGAAGCGCCGGTTGAAGGGCGCGTCGCCGAACCTTCGACCAGCCTCTGGCGGCTTCTTGAATTACACCAGTATGAATTGGTGTTCGAACCGCCGCCGCAGCACGTATCCTTGCTTGAGGAAGGAGCGCTGGCGACGGGGGATGATCCCGCGCGCGTCGGCCGAAGTCTCGCGGCGAGAAATCCTGAGCTTGAGCAGCTCTGGCCCGCATACGCCAAGGAGATGGCGCGCGGCGGCGACAAACGCCGCGACGGGCTTGAGCGATTTCTGTCCGCCAATGCGCTGCTTGACGATTATTTCGACGACGAAGCGCTGAAAGCTCATCTCGTCGCCGCCTATGTCGCGCCGTTCGGCTTGTCGGGCGATGAGGCGGGATCGGCTGAGGCGCTCTTTCCGCTCGGCGGCCGACGTCAGCGGTTCGTATCCGGTGTCGCGCTCATGCGCGCGTTGACCCAGGCGGCGGAGGCGGCGGGCGTCGAGATCGTGGAGGATCGCCTTCATTCCATCGCGCGCGGGGAAGGAAAAAGCTGGCGCGTCAATTTCGAGGGCGGCCGGGATATCCGCGCCAGAACGGCGATGGCGTCGAGCGCGTTCGCCGCCGAAGCGTTCGGCCTTTGCGTAACGACATCCGGTTCGCCGCTGGCGCGCCGCAAGGGCGTCGGCGCGACGATCCGCCTTAAATACGAAAAAAAACCGCAAGCGCTCGCTGATTGGAACGGGGCTGTGTTTCATATCGCTGACGATCGCGCATCGCTGCGCGTCGCGCGAGACAAGATGATTGAAGGCGCGCTTCCTGAAGCGCCGCCCCTGTCGTTTGAAGTCAACGGAAAAGACATCATTGCGCGCATGCATTTTTGTCCGTCGCGCCTTGTCGAAAACGGCGAGGCGCGCGAATGGACGGGACAGGACCGGCAAGTGCTCGGCCGCTGTGTCGCCGGCGTTCTTGAAAAACGCCTGGCGGTTCCTGTCGAGGTGAGCGAAGTTCTGATCGGACCGGATGTTGAGGGCGGCCTTGCGCGGCGTGACTTTTTAACGCCGGCGATACCGGCGCCGCCGCCGTCTCTCGATCCGATCAACGCAGCCGCAGCGCTAGCCTGGGAGCTGACTGAGCGTGAGTGAAACCGCGCCTTTGAAGGGAGCGAAGATCGAAGGCGGCATTGACGCCGTCGTTATTGGCGCGAGCGCTGACGCCTTTGCGGCCGCCGCCATGTTGGCCCGCGGCGGCCTTCACGTGGTGCTCATCGAAACCGGCGATCGTCCTCAGGATAAGAAAGAGTTTTCGCCCGGCTATTTTGCGATCCCCGGCGATCCGGTTGCGTTTTCGCTCGATCAGGCCGTCATTGACGCGCTTGATCTCTATCGCTGCGGCCTTTCCTTTGCGGCGCGACGGCTCGAGACGTTCGTGCGCTTCGGCGACGGCGCGGCGATGACGACGCCCGGAGACCCGGATCTTGTTGTAGAGTCGATCACGGCGTTTTCGGAAGCCGACGCCGGGCGGTTTTCCGCCTTTTTCACGCAGGAACGAAAATTAGCACAGTCGCTCGCCGATTGGTTTTCAGGCGGCGCGCCGCCCGAGAATCGTCCCGACGAGACATGCGCCGCATCGCTTGACGGCGCGCTGTCGGGAAGATTTTCGGATCGCCGTCTTGAAGACTATCTGCGCGCTGAAGCCTCGCTCGGCGCAGCGGCGCGCGCATCCGAGCCCTACACCTATCTTGCGCTGCTGCGCCGTCTTGCCGGCGAGATCGCGGGCCTTCAGGGCGGCGTGGCTGTCGTCGCCGGCGGCGGTCGCGGTCTTGCAAATGCGCTGCGCCGCGCGGCGCAGACGGCCGGCGTTTCAATAAGGCAGACCGACCGCGTCAAATCGGTGATTGTCGAATGGGACAAGGTCGCCGGCGTTTCATTCGACGACGGCGGACAATTGCGCGCGCCGATCATCGTTTCAGCGCTCGGAGCCCGGGAGACATTTATCGATCTCGTCGGTCGCGGCCGGCTCGACATCGAATTTGCGCGCATGCTCGATTTCGCGCCGCCGAATGTCGCCTCCATTCGCGCGCATCTCGCTTTGAACGGCCCCATCGGCGACGCGCTTGTCGCTGAAAATCTCTTGCGACGCTTCCTGCTGGCGCCTTCGGCGCACGATCTGGAATGCGCTTACCTCGCCGCGCATCGCGGCGAGCTGAAGCAGGGGACGGCCGAGCTTGTTTTCTCATCCTCGTTTGACAGCGCGCTCGCCCCCCATGGCTGTCATGTCGCAACCATGTTGCTGCATCCGGTTCCGGTCATGTCGATCGATGATGAGTCGCGCCGCGCGGAAATCGAAAGTCTTGCGCATGGCGCGCTTCGCGCAATCGCGCCGACCATGAGCGCGGAGATCATCGGCGCCGATATCGAACCGCCGATAGTCGCTTCGCCGCCTACGGCGGAAGCGATCGAACGCCGTCGTCTGATAACGGATGCGTCCGGGCTTGAGGGATATTTCTTTTGCGGTCCGGAAGCCTTGATCGGCGCGGGGATCAGCTTGAGCGCAGGCCGCCGCGCCGCCGAACGCGCGCTTCGCTATTTCAGGTCTGGAGGGCCGGACGGATGATTTTCGCCGCCGCCGATGACGGCGCAGAGCCCCGCGCAACGCCGCTTTACGCGGCCGCCGCCAGCCTTTGCGCGACAAACGCCTGGACCAGCGTCAACGGATGGGCTGTCGCGCGCTCCTATACGGATACCGTCGAAGAATATGAAGCGGCGTCGAAAGACGTCGCGCTTGTCGATTTGGGTCCGCTATGCCGGTACACGGTGCGCGGCAAGGAAGCGGCGGCGTTCATCGCGCGGCTCACCTCCTGTCCGACGGCGGAAATCGCGGTTGCTGAAAGCGCGCGCGGGCTCGTTCTGGATGCCGACGGCTTTGTCATTGACCGCGCGGATGCGACGCGCCTGTCCAATGATCTTTTTCTCTTGACGACCAGCGCGCCGATCGATCGGCGACTGCAAATCGCCGCCCGCGGCTTCGATATCGAAATCGCCAATATCGCCGGCATGGTCGGCGCGCTCGGCCTGTTCGGACCGAAGGCGCGCGACGCCGCTGCGGCGGCGGGCGTCGACATTCTGGCGGCGGAGGCGACAGCGCAAGGGCGCGTGCGCGGCGTTGAGCTTGCGGTTCGGCCCGTCAGCATCGGCGCGCTGGCCGGCATTGAAGTCATCTTTCCCGCCGAGGATGCGCTGGTGATCTGGGAACGCATTCGCCGCAAACGGAAATTGCCGGCGATAGGGCTCGACGCGCTGGAAATCTTGCGCATCGAAGGCGGCGTTCCGAGGACCGGCGTTGATTTCGTCAATGCTGATGAAGCGCGCTCTCCCCTGGAGGCGAGAACGCCGGATGAAATAGGGTTGCCGCATCTCGCGCCGCCGAACCGCGCCTGGTTCAACGGCCGGCGCGCGATGAAAAACGCCGGCCGCGCGCGCCGTCGGCTGGTTCTTCTTTCGGTCGATTGCGACGTCGCGCCGGCAGGGGCTGCGATCCGCACGCGCGCCGGCGCTGTCGGGGCGGTCACCTCGGCCGCATTTTCGCCCAAACTGAAGCGCGTTCTTTGCTTTGCCGATGTTGATCCGAACGCGGCCTTGTTGGATATCGAAGCTGTCGCCGCGCCGGACGGAGGCCGGGTGCCCGGCCGGCTCTGGGAAACTTACGAAAGCCGGCTGGCGGCCGCGTTTAGAGAAAATCTGAAGTCAGCGACGGATTTCGCCGGCTCGCGCGTTTAATCCTCAAGAGGGCGGCAGAGCCTTGAGGAAGGAAGAATATGAGAGCCTTGATTTCAGCTGCGATTATCGGATCGATGGCGTTTGCCGGCGCGGCGCTCGCCAAGGGCCCCAAAGGCGATATGTCCCGTCTCGATGCGGATGGCGACGGCAAGGTCGCCGTGTCGGAACTTGATGCGCGTCACAAGGATTTTATCGCCAAGGCGGATACGGACGGCGACGGGTTCATCACCAAAGAGGAGATGGACGCCTTTCATGAAGAGCGCCGCGCCGCGCATAAGGCCAAGCGCTTTCCTGATGCGAATGGCGACGGTTATGTCAGCCGGCGCGAATTTGAAGACGCTGCGAAAACGCGCTTCAACGAGATGGATGCGGACGGCGACGGGCGGATCAGCGAGGAAGAGATGTCCGCGCGACGCGGGCATGGTCATCGCTGACCGGCGCGCCCTGATTAAGGAACGGAGACTTCATCCGTTTGGAAAGCGATGAGGAAAGCGACGACGCGCTTGTTGCGCGCGCGGGGCGCGGCGATCGCGCCGCCGCCTCTCTCCTCATCGCGCGTCATACGCCGGTCGTGCTTGGCCTGTGCCGGCGCATGCTGAGGGATGGCGCGCTTGCGGAAGATGCGGCGCAAGAGACGTTCCTGAAGCTTTGGCGCTTTGCGCCGAAATGGCGCGCGCACGGCGCCCTGCTTGGCTCTTGGCTGACGCGCGTTGCGGCGAACGCCTGCGTCGATCGGCTCCGCGTCAGCGCTCGCGAGGCGCCGGCGGAGGCTGCAGGCGATCCGGTCGACGAAGCGCCAGGCGCCTTTGAAAGCTTGAGCGCTGATGACCGGCGGGCGGCGGTCGAGGCGGCGTTGGCGGCGCTGCCGGATCGCCAGCGCATGGCGGTGGTGCTCTGCCACTATCAGGAATTGACGAACGCGGAAGCGGCCGCAGCGTTGAAAGTCAGCATTGACGCGCTGGAATCCTTACTGGCGCGCGCGCGCAGAAGCCTGCGGGCGTCGCTGCTCGAACGCCGAGAGGAATTGATGGAGGGCGCATGATGATGACTGACGAGAATAAGTCGTTCGCCGCCGACCGAAGCGCGGCGGATGACGCGCTGCATAAGGCGTTCGCAGCGCTCAAGGCGGCGGATGCGCATGCCGATCCGCAATTCGGAATGCGCGCGCTTGCCGCGTATGATGATCATATGCGGTCGAAGCGAAGCCGGCTTTCGCTCGAAATCTTTGCGGAAGCGTTCGGATGGCGCGCGCTGTCCCGTCCGCTCGCGGCGGCGGGGCTTTTGCTCACTGTCGGTCTTGCGGGCGTCGTTACAGGCGTGATGGCGCCGGAGAGCGAGAACGCCGTTTACGCCGAGCTTTCAGCCGCGTTTGACGAGGCGTATGATTTTTCTGAGGAGGCTGTTCCATGAACCGGGGCGTTATCGTTGCGTTGGCCCTTTCGCTGGCCGCGAATGTTTTTCTCGCCGGAATGTTTTCGGGGCGTATCATGGATTGGCCGGGTCGTGACGGTTCGCATCATGCCCATGACTGGAAGGGCAAGCACAAGCGCTCGCTTGAAGACCTCACGCCTGCCGCGCGCGAAAGTTTAAGACGCGCTTTCGTTGAGCACAGGCAAGGTCATGAAGCGGCGCAAAACGAGGCGCTTGCGCTTCATCGCCGCTTGGTCGAAACGCTCAGCGCTGAAACATATGATCGCGCGACGGCCGACGCCATCATTGAGCAATTCAAGGCGCTGGATTTGCGTTCGCGCTCGGATATGGCGCGCCTTATCGTCGAGGCCGCCGACGGATTGCCGCTTGAAGACCGTAAGGCGCTTGCGCGCCATCTTGAAGCGCGTGCGGAGCGCTCGATGAAACGCCATCGCGAGCCGCCGCCGCCCGGCGAGTGATATCGCCGCGCCTTATTCGGCGGCTTCGATATGCGTCGAGACCGTATGCACGGGCGCCGTCAGCACATGCGCTTCGGTCCGTACGAATTGCGGCAGGCGCACCCGCGCATCGCGTCGGCGCGGGAAGGTGGCGCAGGCGACGGTGCCGCGGCCTTCCTGGCTGGCGATCGCGAGGATGCCGCCCTGAATTTCCATCAGCGATTTCGTCAAGGCGAGGCCGAGACCCGATCCGCGGCGGGTCTTTGAAAAATGATCCTCGATCAGCTCGAACGGCGCGCCGAGCCGTGCGATGTTGTCCTTTGAAATGCCGCATCCGTTGTCGGCGACGATGATGGTGACTGCGTCAAGGTCGGCCTCGACGGTGAGCGTCACCGCGCCGCCTTCCGGCGTGAACTTGATGGCGTTTGAGAGAAGATTGAGCGCGACTTGCTTGACGGCTCTCGGATCGGCGAACGCGGCAGGCGCATGCGCGATTGAGGAGGTCAGCTTGACGCCGGCGTCCATCGCGCGCTTGGAGACCAGCCGCGTGCATTCTTCAAGCAGACGCTCAAGTTCAACGCGCTTCGGCTCAAGCTGCAATTTGCCGGCCTCGATGCGCGACATGTCGAGAATGTCGTCAATCAGCTCCAGGAGATGCTGACCGCTCGACAGGATGTCATCGATATATTCTCGATACTTCTCATCGCCGAGGGGGCCGAAAAGCTCAGCCTTCATTATCTCTGAAAAGCCGTTGATGGCGTTGAGCGGCGTTCTGAGCTCGTGGCTCATATTGGCGAGAAACTCGCTCTTCGACCGGCTTGCGTCCTCGGCGCGCCGCTTTTCAAGCTCGTAATTCCGCATGGTTTCCGAAAGCTCGCGGCGCGAGGTTTCGAGGTCGCTTACGGTCGCTTCCAGCTCGCGCTCTTTTTTCTTTTGGGCGCGCGCGCGCCGCTTCATGTCGGTTGCGTTCGACGCGATGCAGACAAGGCCGCCTTCGCCGGTCCTGCGTCGCGCGATGTGAAGCCAGCGATCTTTCGGCAGTTCAACCTCGACGCTTTGCTCGTCGATCAGGGCGTCGGGCGCGAAATATTTCTCGATGACGTCGCCGCCGGCCGGCGTCAGCGCGGCGAGTTCCGACGCTGTCATGCCAGGCTCGACGCCCTTCGATTCAAGCCGGAAGATCGTTGCAAATCGGCGGTTCCAGGCTGCGAGCTTTCCATGGCCGTCCCACAGGACAAACGCTTCCGGGATGCTCTCGATCGCGTCTTTCAAACGCGCTTCGGCGATGGCGGCCGTCGGCGCCTGCGATTTCGATCCGGTGAGGTCGAAAGCGACGCCGGCGCGCTGAAAGCGGGTCGCGGACGGCGAGGTGCGAAAGTAGACGCGGGTCCAGCCGCCGGCCGGCTGGCGAAGGCGCGCCGTCGTTTCGGTGACGCCGCTCGTGTCGCCGGTGATGACGGCGAGCGTGTTGCGGAGATCTTCCGCATGAACGATCGCCGAGATCTCGCGCATGCTGAAAGTCCGGTCGCGCCCGCCAAGGCCGACCGATTCCAGAAAGCTCCGCGTCATCGTCACGGATCGTTCTTTCGGATCATAGGTCCACACGCCTGAACGGCCGGCGATGAGCGCCGCATTCTGGGTCTTGAGCGCGTCAACGGCTTCGGATGCGATGGCGGCGGCCCGACTTTGACGGATGAACGCCGCCATCAAGGAGGCGATGGCGACGGAGACCGCCGCCAGGACGAACAGGTAGAACAAGGAAACGGGCGTCCGGCCGAAAAGATCGTCCTTCGGCGCGGCGACAATAATCGCCTCGCCATTATCAAGCGGTCGCCAGGCGATGACCGCCTTGCCTGTCCGCAAGGCGAGGGTCGCTAGCCCCCGCGTGGTCAGATCGAGCGTGCGCGCGTCCGCCGGTTCGAGGTCGACGGATTTAACCGCGCCGGCCGATGCGAGAATGTCGCCGGAGGCGGAAAGGTAAAAGACGGCGCCTTCTCCGCCCGGCGCGCAGGCGGTCAGGGATTTCCGAACGGGATCGCCGGTCATCAGGGCGATATTGGATGCGCCGGCGCAGTCATTCACCGCGCGTTCAACCCGCAGCGCCGTCTCGGTGCGGCGCGCGTCGGCTTCTTCCTGGATTTTTCCGAAAAACAGCACGGCGATCGCGCTGACGAGCAACCCCGTCAGGAGCATCAGGCGACGCGGCGACAGCGCTTCCGCCTTGGCGGTCATGGCGCCTGCTCCCTTTTCTTCCGCCCCCATCAAACGCCCTTACCGCCCAATGCGTTAGTCGATCAATTAAATCCGGAAAAGGCGCCGCGTCAGCGCCCGATGTTTACGATTTGGAAACTATTCCTATTCGCCGGCCGCTGTCATCAGCGAATCAGGCCGGATTATCGTCGGCGAGCAGCCTTGAGGCCATTTCGAAAAGATTGGCGGAAAGGTCTGATCTCTCGGCGATTTTCCTCAGAGCCGCCTCAGCGCCGCGTCGCCGCGCCGGCTCCAGCTTGCGCCAGCTTTCAAGCGCCGTCGTCAATCGCGCCGCAAGCTGGGGATTGAGCTTGTCGATCGCAAGCATCTGCTCGGCCAGGAAGTCATAGCCGTACCCGTCCGCCCTGTGGAAACCCGAAAGGTTTTGATTGGCGAAGACGCCGATCAGCGCCCGCACCTTGTTCGGGGTTTTTATGTCAAAGGCTTCATGGGCGAGCAGCGCGCGGACTTCATCGAGCGCCCGATCGGCCGGGGCCATGGCGCGCCAGGCGAGCCATTTGTTGGCGACAAGCGTGTCGCTGCGCCATTTCATGTAGAAGCGTTGCAAAAGGCGCTCGCGCGACGGCGCTTCGGACATGGCGATCGCCGCGGTCGCGGCAGCTTCATCCGTCATGTTCTGCGCGGTCTCGGCCTGCTCTTCGGCAAGCGCATACTCGCCGCCGGCGACGAGAAGCGACAGCGCGGCGTTTCTCAGAGAGCGTTTGCCCGCCTGCTCGGGCCCCGGATCATAGGCCTCGTTCGTCGACAATTCCCGATAGATCGCGTGAAGCTGATCCTTCAGCGACTGGGCGACCGTCTCACGAACGCGCTTTCGTCCGGCCTCGATCCGGGAGGGATCTATGACCGATGCGCGCTGAGCCAGCTCGGCGGCGGTCGGCGCTTTCAGCAATTCCGCCGCAAAGGCCGGATCATGCCGGGCGCTCCCAAGGCTTGCCGCTAGGGCATCTGCGAAACGCCTCAGCGCCGCATCCTTGTCGGCCATCTCGTGATCCGCTGCGAAGGCGAGGCAGATATCTCGCCAAAGCGCTTCGGTCGCCGACCAGCGCGCAAAGAGGTCGGGCTCGGATTTCGCCAGCAACAGACGGTCATCAAGACTTAAGGATTGGGCGATGGTTGCGGGCGCCGAAAAGCCGCGCAAGACCGACGCGATCGGTCGTTCGCGGAAAGGCCCGAACCGTTTCGCGCTTTCAGCGCTTGCAAGACGGATGACGCCGTCTTCAAGAACGGCGCCGGTCCGCGATCCGATAAGCGCAAAAGCGACAGGAATGTCGCGCGGCGGTTTCTCGATCTGGCCTGGCGTCGGCTTTGTCGACTGGGCGAGCGTCAGTTGATAGGCCCCGGCGCTTTCGAACTTGTCGATGATCGTGACCGTCGGCGTGCCGGCGTCGGAATACCAGCGGCGGAACTGCGACAGATCCTCGCCGCCTCCATCCTCCATCGCCTTGATGAAATCCTCGACCGTTGCGGCTGACCCGTCATGGCGCGAAAAATAGAGATCCGAGCCCTTGCGAAACTTTTCCGGTCCGAGAATCGTCTTGATCATCCGGCACAGCTCGGCGCCTTTTTCATAGACGGTCGCCGTGTAGAAATTGTCGATCGTGATGTAACTTTCAGGCCGGACCGGGTGGGCGAGGGGGCCGGCGTCTTCCGGAAACTGCTGGGCCCATAGGCGTCGCACGTCCTTGATGCGCTGGACGGGTCGCGATCGCATGTCGGCGGAAAATTCCTGATCGCGAAAGACAGTGAAGCCTTCCTTCAGGCAAAGCTGGAACCAGTCGCGACAGGTCACGCGATTGCCGGACCAATTGTGAAAATATTCATGCGCTACGATCGATTCTATCGCTTCGTAGTCAGCATCGGTCGCTGTCTCGGGCGACGCGAGCACATAGGCGGAATTGAAGATATTGAGACCCTTGTTCTCCATCGCGCCGAAATTGAAATGATCGACAGCGACGATCATGAAAATGTCGAGATCATATTCGCGCCCGAAAACATCCTCATCCCATTTCATCGCGCGCTTCAGGGAGTCGAGCGTATATGCGCATTTGTCGATATTTTTCGCCTGAACATAGACCTTGAGCGCAACCTTGTTTCCTGAGCGGGTGACGAACATGTCCTCCGCCGCGACGAGATCGCCGCCGACAAGCGCGAAGAGGTAGGAGGGTTTGGGGTGCGGATCCGCCCATTGCGCGAAATGCCGCCCGCCCGGCAAATCGCCCCCGGCCCGCAAGTTGCCGTTCGACAGAAGAACCGGATAGGCGGCCTTGTCCGCTTCGATCCTGACCGTATAGCGCGACAGGCAGTCGGGGCGATCGACGAAATAGGTGATGCGGCGGAAGCCTTCCGCTTCGCATTGGGTGCAAAACATGCCGTTTGAAAGATATAGCCCCGAAAGCGCCGTGTTCGCCTCCGGTGCGCAGGCGTTCTCAATATCAAGCGTGAAACTTTGGGGCGGGTTGAAGATCGTCAGCGATTTTTCCGAGCGCGCGTAGGCGGACGGATCGAGCGCATCCCCGTCGAGCGCGATAGTGATCAGCTCCAATTGCTCGCCGTCGAGGATGAAGGGCGCGTCTGGCGCCGTATCCTTTTGGCGGCGCACGGCAAGGCGCGACTTGACGATCGTGCGCTTCGGACTGAGCGAGAAGGAAAGATCGACTGCGTCAACCAGATAAGGCGGCGGCTCGTAGTCTTTCCGAAAAACCGGCTTCGGCGATGCGTCGGACTTCGTCGACATTCCTGATCCTTGTGGAGCGTTGAGGCGCTTTCGCGCCGACGAGACGGTTGCGACCGGGCGTCGCCGGCCTGAATTCAGCGCGAATAGAAACGATGCGGCTGCGCGTCGCAATAGCGGGCAATCGCGCTTCTGTCCCCGCGGGCTTCTTGGAATGGCCCGGAACCGCTGGTAAAGACCGCGCAACGGAGCCGGAGCCTCATGAAACACTTTCTCAACACAGCCGATTATTCTCGCGGTGAAATCGCGGCGATGCTGGATGACGCCCGCGCATTGCGCCGCGCGCCCTTCGGCGACGCGCTCGCCGGCAAGACGGTTGCGCTTTTGTTCCTGAACAATTCCCTCAGGACGCGCACCTCCTTCGATGTCGGGGTGAGGCAGCTCGGCGGGCATGCCGTCGTCCTTTCCCCCTCGGGCGGCATGTGGCCGCTTGAGTTTGAGGAGGGCGCCGTGATGGACGGCGAGGCGGAGGAGCATGTGAAGGAAGCCGCGAAGGTCCTGTCGCGCTATTGCGACATGATAGGCGTGCGCGCCTTTCCGAAATTCGTCGACTGGAGCGAGGACCGCAAGGACAAGATCCTCAACGCCTTCGCGCGGCACGCCGACGTTCCGGTGATCAATATGGAGACGATCACCCACCCCTGTCAGGAGCTTGCTCATATGATGGCGGTTGAAGACCAGTTCGCCGCCGAGAACCGCCCCGGCACGGACGGCAAGAAATACGTCCTTACCTGGACTTACCACCCGAAGCCCCTGAACACCGCCGTCGCCAATTCCTCGCTGATGATCGCCGCGAAATTCGGCTTTGACGTCACGCTTTTGTGTCCGACGCCCGATTACGTTCTCGACGAGCGTTACATGACGCAGGCGGAAAAGGACTGTCGCGCCAACGGCCGAACCTTGACCGTTACGCACGATATCGAGAGGGCTTATAACGGGGCTGATGTCGTCTATTGCAAAAGCTGGGGCGCGCTTCCCTATTTCGGAAACTGGGCGCCGGAAAAACCGATCCGCGACGCGCACAAGCATTTTATCGTCGATGAGATAAAAATGGCGCTGACGAATGACGCGCTCGTCTCGCACTGCCTGCCGATGCGCCGAAACGTCAAGATGACCGACGCCGTTTTCGATTCGCCCGGCTGCATCGCCTATGATGAGGCGGAAAACCGCCTGCATGTGCAAAAGGCGATCATGAAGGCGCTCGTTGGCTAGAGAGATGACCGCTCCCACGCTCAATACGCGCCAGACGATCGTCCAGCTCCTGTCCAACATGCAAGACGGGAAGGAGATCCGTTCCTATCTTCAGCGCTTTTCGTCGATCGAACAAACGCGCTTCGCCGTCATCAAGATCGGCGGCGCCATCCTTCAGGATCAACTGAAGGAAACCGCCGATGCGCTCGCCTTCCTTCACACCGTCGGCCTGACGCCGATCGTCATACACGGCGGCGGGCCGCAGCTTGACGCCGTTCTAAAGGAACGCGGCGTTGAAACGCCGAAGGTCGACGGGCTGCGCGTCACTGATGCGGCGACGATGGATGCTGCGCGCGACGTTTTCATCGGCGAGAACATCAAGCTCGTCGAGGCGGTGCGCGCCGAAGGCGTTGAAGCCGAAGGCGTCATCGTCGGCGTTATTGAAGCTGACTATCTCGACAAGGAAAAATACGGCTTTGTCGGCGAACCGACCAATGTCCGCCTCGGCATTTTGTCCTCAATCGTCAGGTCGGGCGCCATTCCGATCATCACCTGCCTCGGCATCGCGCCCGGCGGGCAGCTGCTGAACATTAACGGCGACTCCGCGACGCGCGCCGTCGTTGAAGCGCTGCAACCGTTAAAAGTCATATTCCTCACCGGAACCGGCGGCCTGCTCGACAAGCACAAGCGACCGATGCATTCCATCAACCTTGCTTCCGACTATGAAAAGCTGATGAAAGCCGACTGGCTTCAGGGCGGCATGCGATTGAAGCTTCAGGAGATCAAGCGCCTTCTCGACGCGCTTCCGCTTTCATCATCAGTGTCGATCACAACGCCGCAGGGGCTTGTGCGAGAGCTTTTCACGCATGGCGGTTCCGGAACGCTCGTCCGGCAAGGCGAACCGATCAAGACGTTCACGTCGAAAACGCGCCTCGATCGCGCGAAAACGGAAGCGCTTGTCGAAGCGGCTTTCTCGCGCAAACTCAAACCGGAATGGTGGGACAGCCTCGATATCCATCAAGTGTTCATGTCGGAGCGTTACCGCGCCGGCGCGATCCTGACGAAGGTTGACGACTTCATATATCTCGACAAATTCGCCGTGACGGAAGAGGCGCGGGGCGAGGGTCTTTCGCGCACGATCTGGCGTCAAATGTCGAAGCAAAACCCCGTGTTCTGGTGGCGGTCGCGCACAGCCAATAATTTCAACGCCTTCTACAATGAAATGGCGACCGGCTCGGTGAAAAAAGGATATTGGACCGTTTTTTGGGTCGGCGATGTCGATCTGGCGAAGGCCGCCGGCGCAATTGAACGCATCGCCTCCTTGCCGGCGTCTTTTGAGGAATCGAAATGAGCGAGCCGTTTCTGATCGGCCTTGTCGGCGCGCGCGGGCATACGGGCCGCGAGCTGATACGCCTGATCTCAGGCCACCCGGAACTGATGCTCGCCTACGCCGTCAGCCGCGAATTCGCCGGCCGCAAGGTTTCTGAAATCGCGCCTGAGGACAAAGATGAATGCATATTCGAGGCGCTTGAGCCTGAAGAAGCCTCGCGCCGGCGCGCGGACGCCGTCATTCTCGCCCTGCCGGACGGGGCGGGCGCCGCCTATGTCGAGGCGTTTGAAAGGCGTGCGCCGGACAAGATCATCATCGATCTTTCAGCGGACCGGCGTTTTGATGATGCGTGGGCTTACGGATTGCCCGAGCTCTATCGCGACAAGATTCGCGGCAAAAGCCGGATCGCCAATCCCGGCTGTTATGCGACCGCGCTGCAAATCTCCCTTGCGCCCTTGTTGCCGCTGCTTGGCGGGGTTCCCGCGATATTCGGCGTATCGGGGTTTTCTGGAGCGGGCACAACGCCTTCGCCGCGCAATAATGCGGACCGCCTTCGCGACAATCTGATGCCTTACAAACTTGTCGGCCACAATCACGAAAAGGAGGCTTCGCGCCACCTCGGAGCGCCGGTGCGTTTTTTCCCGCATGTTCACCCCGCATTCCGGGGGCTGCTCGTGACGACGCATGCCCCGCTCGCGGCGCCGCTCGATCGGGCGGGACTGCGGCGACTCTATCATGAGTATTATGATTCCGAGCGGTTGATTGAATTGCAGGAAGAGCCGCCGGAGCTTCGCGACGGCGCGGGCAGGCTCGGCGTTTTGGTCGGCGGCCTTGATGTCGCCGTCGATGGCGGCAGCGCGGTTATCGTTGCGGCGGAAGACAATCTTTTAAAGGGCGCGGCGGTCCAGGCGATCCAGAATCTCAACATCGCGCTCGGCCTCGATGAATATGCCGGTCTGTTTGATTAGCGCATCTTGCAGCGTCTGCGCCGCTCGATCATAAACGAAAGATGGCGAGCGAAAACAGCGACTTTCTGGTTCAATCGGCGACCTATCTCGCCGCCGCCGCGATCGCCGTCCCTGTTTTCAACCGATTCAAGCTCGGATCGATTCTCGGCTATCTGGCGGCCGGGGTCATCGCCGGCCCCTATGCGCTCAACTTGTTGCATCAGGAAGAGGGCGTTTTTCACATCGCCGAATTCGGCGTCGTCCTGTTCCTGTTTGTCATCGGTCTGGAACTCTCTTTGGCGAGACTCTGGGCATTGCGCCGCGATATTTTCGGCCTTGGCGCGGCGCAGATCGCAGCCACAGGCGCCGTTCTTGCCGCCATCTTTATCGCCGCGCGCGTTATGCCGATCGGCGCGGCGGCGATCGGCGGCCTTTCCCTGGCTTTTTCGTCGACGGCCTTCGCCCTTCAATATTTGAAAGACCGGGGAGAGTTGAACACCGCCTACGGATCGCGCGCTTTTCCGATCCTGCTGATGCAGGATTTGATGGTCGTTCCGCTGCTTGCCGCCATCCCGTTCGCCGCCGGCGCGACTGCATCTATTGCGGAAGGATTTGATGCGGACAAAAGCTGGGCCGCTGTCGGCCGCACGGTTTTCGTCATCGCCGCTATAATCTATGGCGGGCGTTTCGCCGTGAACCCGCTCTTGCGCCATGTCGCAGGTTCAGGCTCTCGCGAAGCCTTCGCGGCGACGGCGCTGCTTCTAGTCGTCGTCTCTTCGATCGCCGTTTCTTGGGTCGGGATGCCGATGGGACTGGGCGCCTTTCTCGCCGGCGTTCTCCTGGCTGAATCTTCCTATCGTCATCAGATTGAAACGGATATCGAGCCGTTTCGCGGCCTGCTGCTCGGCCTCTTTTTCATTCTTATCGGCGCGCGGCTGAATCTCGATGTCATCGTTGAACAATGGATGATCATCCTTGGCGGCGCGCTCGGTCTTGTTCTGGTGAAAGCCGGATTGCTTTACGGCCTGTCGCGGGCTCTCGGTTCGCGTCATGAGGATGCGTTGCTGACGGGCGTCGTGCTCAGTCAGGGCGGGGAATTCGGGTTTGTCGTATTCAGCGTCGGCGCCGACGCTGCGCTGTTTACGGCGGAACAGGCGACGATATTGACGGCGATCGTCACCGTTTCGATGGTGATGACGCCCTTCTTGATGGTTGCCGCAAGACAGGCGCGCCGCGCCGATGCGCAATCACCGGAAGGGCTTGAAACGCCGCCCCCCGGACAAGGCCACGTCGTGATCGCGGGCTTTGGTCGGGTGGGGCAGATCATATCGCAGGTCGTTAGCGCCGCTGATATAGACGTCATTGCCATCGATAAGGACCCGTTGCACATCAAGAATGCCGAACGTTTCGGGTTCAAGGTCTATTACGGCGACGCATCGCGGCTCGATGTGCTCCTGACGGCGGGCGCGCATGACGCGCGCGCCGTCATATTCACGATGGACGATCGCGAAGCCGTCAACCATGCCGTTGCGGCGCTGCGCCAGCGCATTCCGAACGCCTTCATCCTCGTCGTTGCGCATGACCGGTTGCATGAAATCATTCTGCAAAAATTAGGTCCTGATGAGATTGTTCGCGAAACACTCGAATCGAGCCTGTTGTTGGCGCGGAAAACATTGGCGAAACTTGAATTTTCTGACGAGATAATCGACGATTTCATCGAACAATTCAGGAAGAGGGACCGTGAGCGGTTGTTGGCGCAGATGGATTACGGGCCGGAAGCGGGGCGCGAACATCTGTACAAAAAATTCAAGCGCGCCGATGAAGCAGATTAAGGCGACTTCTCAATTCGATCCATATCGTCATCCGACAAGCCGAAATGATGCCCGATCTCATGCGTCAAAACGTGGCGGATCAATTCGCCTAGAGTGACGACGCCGTTGTCAATCCACTCGGCGAGGATCGGTTGCCGATAAAGATGGATCTGATCCGGTCCGGCCGGAATGTCGTCGATTGATTTTTGAGTGAGGTCGACGCCTTCGTAAAGTCCGGTCAGTTCAAAAGCGTCGTTAATCCCCATCTGATCGAGAATTTCGTCATCGGCGAATTCCGCGACGCGAATGATGACGCCGTCGCATTGCGATCGAAATTCCCGGGGCAGGCTTTCAAACGCCGCATAAGCGAGCTGATTGAAGGCGTCCAAATCCGGCGCTTTCTTGTCGGCCCACTCGACCGTCATTCGATCGCCGCATAGATCGCCGCGAATGTCGGAGCGACAATCGGCATCGGTTCTGCGCCGCGCGTCATGCCGGCGCGAACGATGATGAGATTCTTGTCTGGCGCGATCAGCACATATTGTCCCTCATGTCCCGCCATCAAATAAGCCTCGTCAGGCGCGCCGGGAATATATTTGGGCCGTCCGTTTTCGCCCGGCCGGTTAAGCCAGAACTGCGCGCCGTAAAAGTCATCCGACGCCGGCGCCGGCTCGGCGACATAGTCGCTCCAACCTTCAGGAAGCAGGCGCATCCCGCCGTAAACGCCGCCGTTCAAATGCAATAGGCCGAACTTCGCCCAATCGCGCGCCGTCGCATAGATGAAAGATGAACCGATGAAAACGCCTGAAGAGTCCGGCTCAAGCACGAAACTTGAGGCGCCGATCGGGTCAAGCAGGGCTTCATGCGCGAATGCGTGATAGTTGACGTCATTCGCTTCAAGCGTTTCGCGCAGCGTGCGCTGTAGGAGGTTCGTCGTGCCGCTTGAATAAGACCAGAATGTTCCGGGCGAGTGAGCGAGCGCTTGATTTGCAGCGACCCCGCCGGCGTCGCGCGAGCGGAACAGCATTTCCGAAACGTCAGAGCGCGGATCGCCATATGCTTCATCAAAGGCGAGACCGCTCTGCATTCGCAGCAGATCGTTCCATGTGATCGTTTTCCGGGCCTCATCGTTTCGCCATTCCGGGACCGGAGCCGGCGCGTTTATGTCGATGAATCCGCGTAATACGGCTGCGCCGACCATTGACGCGGTGACGCTCTTCGCCATCGACCAGGAAAGGAACCGCGTTTCCGCGTCAAACCCATCCGCATAGCGTTCCGCTATGATCGCGCCGTCCTTGACGATTAGGATCGCGCGCGTCGCGGCGACATCGTCTGCGAAAGCCGTTTCAATGGCTCTATCAATCGCCGCATAGTCAACGTCATCGCGCGCTGCGGATGAATTCGCCATCGCATGCGGC
>CALAZI010000157.1 GCA_937895955.1 uncultured Alphaproteobacteria bacterium
TCGCCTTTCGCGCGCATTTTCATTTTACGGATTATCCGCACAAAACCGCGACAACCCGCATGAGGGCTCAATGCAAGCCCATCGCCGGAGCGGGGATTATCCGCAAATTACGGAAAATGTTTCGCGCGACGCGCGAAACGGCGCGTCAATCGAACGCCTGATCCATCGTCTTGGCCGGCGTCTTGGCGCAATCGCCGACGGGTTTCGCCGGCACGCCGGCGACGGTGCAGCCGGGCTTGACGTCATGCAGGACGACGCTGCCAGCCGCGACCTTCGCGTTTTCGCCGACCTCGATATTGCCGAGCACTTTCGCGCCGACGCTGATCAGCG
This sequence comes from uncultured Alphaproteobacteria bacterium, assembly GCA_937895955.1. Lineage (GTDB taxonomy): Bacteria > Pseudomonadota > Alphaproteobacteria > Caulobacterales > Parvularculaceae > Amphiplicatus. The sequence continues at coordinate 331 of CALAZI010000157.1, forward strand.
CGCCCTTGCGGATTTTCGGATGGCGATCGCCCATTTCCTTACCGGTGCCGCCGAGCGTCACATTTTGCAGGATCGACACGTCGTCTTCGATCACCGCCGTCTCGCCGATGACGACGCCGGTCGCGTGATCGATGAAAACGCCCTTGCCTATTTTCGTCGCCGGGTGAATGTCGACCTGGAAAAGTTCCGACATGCGGCTTTGCAGATAAAGCGCGAGCGGGCGGCGGTCATGGCGCCAGAGCCAGTTGGCGACGCGCTGCGCCTGAAGCGACAAATAGCCTTTGAAGAAGAGGAACGGCTGCACATATTCGTTGCAGGCCGGATCGCGCTCATAAACCGCGAGAATGTCGGCGAGCCCCGCCTCGACGATCTGCGGCTCGTCGGCGTAAGCCTCAAGGCAGACGTCGCGCCAGATCATCGGGTTCATGTCGCCGTCGGAAACCTTCTGCGCAAGGCGATAGGAAAGCGCGTCCTCAAAAGATTCGTGGTTCAAAATATTGGCGTGGAGAAAGCTCGCCAGCGCCGGTTCGCGCGCAGCGGCCGACGCCGCCTCAACGCGCATCCGCGGCCATGTCTGGTCGCGCGAAAGCTTCACCACTTTGCTGACGCTCATTCCTCTCTCCTCAGGATGAGGCGCGCCGGCCCTTCCGGCAGGCGGCCCGCCTCGGCGAGCGCTCTCGCCTTTAAGACCATAATTATAGTGAGGCTGTCGGAAATGTCGCCGTTCAGCACCATTTCGTGAAGATCAGAAAAGTTAACCCGCTTATGAGCCAGAACCTCGTCCCCGTCCGGCGAGGCCTCGCCCTCTTCAAGCCCCCAGGCGATAAAGCAGACCGCTTTTTCGTCGGTCACGGAATTCGAAATGTCGAAAGCCGAGATCTGGAGCCAGTTTCGCGCGCGAAGCCCGGTTTCCTCCGCAAGCTCGCGCCTCGCGGCGTCGAGCGGATCAAGCCCAAGTTTGCCGCCGCCCTCCGGGACTTCCCAGCTATAGGAATCATGCGGAAAGCGATGCTGGCCGACAAGCGGCACGGTTCCGTCATCGAACAGCGGCAAAACGCCGACGGCGAGGTTCTTGAAATGAACGACGCCGTATTGCCCGGGTTTTCCGTCGGGACGCACGACCTTGCAGTCCGTCACGCTTATCCACGGATTGTCGTAGATTTCGGTTTCCGCGCAGACCGTCCACGGGCCGATCTTTTTCGGCGGACCTTTGCTCACCCGGCGTTCCTTTTGCGCACGGGAACCGGAACCTGGCAGACGTCGAGATGATCGGCGCTGTAGTGAAAGAAGCTTTCCGGCCGGTTGCGCCGCGCCTCCATATAGGCGGCGAAGACGGGCCGCGCGCTGTCGAGAATCTCCCATGCGGCGTGCGCGCCTTCGGGAAGGTCGGACGCCATCCGTATACGGATGATCTTTTCGCCGACATCGTCGTCCTTCGTTTCAGGCGGCGCGACGCGGCGCAGCGCCTGGACATGCTCCATGCCGTCGATCACGCGGCCGAAGACCGTGAGGTTCCTATCGAGATAGCGTTGCGGCTGCAGCGCGATATAGAACTCCGTCGAGGCGGTGTCGGCGCCGTCCTGCCGGCCGAAGGCGAAAGCGCCGGCGCAATGGAGAAGCCAAAAGCTTCCGGTCTTTTCGTCATGGCCCGCCGGCAAGCTGTCGATGAAGCCGACGGCGGACGCGAAGCCGTCGACATCTTTCAGCGCGGCGAAGGCGATGTCGTCGCCCGCCGCTTCGAACTCGGCTTTCAGTTCCTTTTTCGCCTTGCCTACATCCTTTTCGCCGAACGGATCGCCGCCCTGCGCGACGAAGCCGTCAATGACGCGATAAAAGGAAAGGCCGTCGTAAAAGCCCGCTTTGGCGAGCTTCCTGATCTGCGCGACATGGTTCGGCGCAAGCGCGGGCGACAGCGCGATCGTCGCCGTTCCGCTTTCCAGTTCAATGACAAGAGTTTCGTCGGCCGGAATGGCGCGCCAGTCTCCGGCCGTCGTTTCGGCGAGAATCTCAGCGCCCGACTTTCTCGGCGTTTCGCCCTCTTCCGCGCTTGCGGCTGCGATATGCAGCGCCGCGGCGCTTAATGCGAAAAGGAGTTTCATCATCCCCTCCCCCGATAAGGCGCGACGCCGGGCTCCGGAATCCACATGCCCTGCGGCGGCTCGCCCGTCTGGAAGAACACGTCGATCGGAATGCCGCCGCGCGGATACCAGTATCCCGCGATGCGCAGCCATTTGGGCCGCGCCGCCGCGACGATCCGCTTTGCAATCATGATCGTGCAGTCTTCATGAAAGGCGCCGTGATTGCGGAACGATGCGAGGAAAAGCTTCAGCGATTTCGATTCGACCAGTCGCTTGGCCGGCGCATAGTCGATGACGAGATGGGCGAAATCGGGCTGGCCCGTCACCGGACAGAGCGAGGTGAATTCAGGCGCCGTGAAGCGCGCGAGATAGGGAACGCCGGCCTGCGGATTGGCGACGGTCTCCAGAACGGCCTTGTCGGGCGCCTCCGGAATGTCGGTCGACCGGCCGAGCTGCCGCAGGGACGGCTTGGCCCCGCCTTTCGCGGCGGTCAGCGCGCGCGCCGACCGGCTCGTCGCGCGCTTTTTGGGGTCGGTCGTCGCCATTGCGGGCGGTCCTTTCGTTCAGGCGGATCCGTCCTATCGGCGCTCTCGGGCGGCGTAAAGCGGCGCGCAGGCGCGATGCGGCGAACGCATCCTAAGGGGCGAAAAAGGCGCAGCTTTTGCGGCTTCCCGATGATGGACAAGCCCAGCCGGCTTGCCTATAAGCCGCGGCTCCGGCGGGCGGCAGCGCCTGCGGCGCCCAGGTAGCTCAGTTGGTAGAGCAGCGGACTGAAAATCCGCGTGTCGGTGGT
>CALAZI010000158.1 GCA_937895955.1 uncultured Alphaproteobacteria bacterium
ATCACCTTGCCAAGGTGAGGGTCGGGCGTTCGAATCGCCTCGCCCGCTCCATTTTTCGAGGACATTCGCACGTCGCTCGCACGCTGATGCGGATTAAGGCTGCATTCGGCCCGTTCTGCAATGGCCTCGAACAATCGATCGATTGCCTGAACTGCGGCGCCGAAATAGGCCGGCTCGAATTTCGCGTATCTATCGACCGTCATTGCGCCCGGTTCACGCCAGCCTCCGATCGCCGCAACTGTCCAGCTATCGACACCCTGCATCCGAAGCCAGCTCGCGACCGTATGGCGAAGAGCGTGAGGCGTAAGAGCCTTCGGAACGCCGGCCCGCGCCTGCGCAGCCCGCCATCCGATCTTGATGTCAGCCACCGGCCGGCCCTTCCATGTCACGAGCCGCCCGTCATGTGCGCCGGCGATCCAGGCGCGCGCAACTTTCCCAATCGGAACGATCGCCCTGCGCTTGCGGTTTTGCGCTCTGCCCGGCGGATTGAGATCGATTAGTCCCCGATCAAGGTCACATTGGAAGCGCGTCAGTTCGAGGATGGCGCTTTTTCGAGCTGCAGTCGAAAGGGCTAGCACGAAAAACATTCTTTGATGATCCGCTTGGAACGCATCCCATAGCGCCGCAAGTTCAGCCGGCGTCGCCACATATTCGCGCGTCGCTCCGCCGGGCAATTTGAGCTTGGCGGGAATGGTGTCGATCTCCTCAGCGTCGAATGCCCACTTTAGCGCTGCATAAGCGGTTCCGAAAATTCTCTTGATATAGCCAGGCGAAAGTTCTTCGTCGGTCATTATGCGAACGATTTCCTGTTGCTTCGATTTTTTGAATTCTGAAACGAGAATATCGCCAGCGTATTTTCTCATCACTTCAATGTTGTGTCGCTGCGTTTCGGAGCTCCGCTTTGTCAAATGCCGCGCCCATTGAAATTCGTAACGCTGCATCACTTCCCAAAGTCGCAACTCTTGCGCGCTATTTGTGTCTATCTTTCCGTGTTCGTGGACGAACGCGATTAGGCGTCTTTGCGCCTCCTCGAATTCGCTAGTGTTGAGGGTGGCGGCGCGCGTCTGCTTTGAGACTGGGTCGAACCAGCATCGATGCCAATTGGGCGAGTTGTGTCGCTGCGAGAGGTAGAATCCTCCGTACGACCATCGGCTTTTTTCGGCGGACATTCGACGCTCTCCAAATAATCGCGCACGTGGCGGGAAGAGAACCGCCGCTTGCGGCCGTAATTATAACAACCAATCTCGCCGCGAGCGACTTTGCGGCGGAGTGACGGGATCGATACGCCGAGTCGGTCGGCCACATGCTTCTCGTCAAAAAGAGGCGGCAAACCAATAATATTCGTTTCTTCAGCGAACTGCATTTGGAGCCGTGGCGGTTCTTTTGAGTTATTCCCGCGCGCCAGTTACCGGCGCGCGGGGTGCACTTTCGTTTAGCCGCTAATCCACCAACCACGCGGGTCGATGAAAGCGACGCCGAGGTCAAGGATCGATCGAATTTCAATCCCGTCGGTTTCCCATCCTGACTTGGTTTCGACGATCCCGCCTTCGCTGCCGTCGAGGAAACAATATTCGAGACCGCGAACCTGTTCCTGATCGGCGACGAGGTAGAACTTCGCCGAGTCCGTAAGCCTCGCCTCTACGACGAGTTCCAGAGTTCCAGCGAACGGATTCACGTCACTCGTTTTCGCCGCTTGTACAGCCGAAAGAAGCTTTTGCGCCGCAACCTCAAGTTCAGGCGGAACGACGAGATATTTCGGTGTAATGCCAGCGATCTCGCCGTTGATATCGACGAATTTTCTCATCGCCAATTTGCCGGCGCCGAGCGAAGTTTCGCTAAGCGCGCTATCGTCGCCTATATTTGCTCGGCTGGCGTGAAAGACTGGATTGCCGTCTGAGAGATTCGGCGGCGCTTCGACGATCGCCGCAAGCTGCGCTGCTATCGTCGCCTCAATTCCTTCCGCCGCAAGCACGGTGAAATCTGAAAGTGCGCTCAAATCATCATTCACCAATGCTTGGCGGGTGAGTCGCACAATTGATCCCTGACTTTGGAGCGTGATGCTTTCGCGCGCGCCGTCAGGAAGAACGCCGGTTTTGATCTCGCCGTGCTCATTGTATTTTTGCAGCTTCGGAAAAGTCCCGCCGCGATACCGATTTTGCGGGCGGAAATCGCCTGCAGTCCCTTTGAATGCTACACGCTTGATGCCGCTCGGCTCGCGTTCCAATCGCTTCAAAAGCGTTTTGTGCATGGCGTTTTCGAGCAAGATAGAAAAGTCGCCGGTGCCTTGAGCGGCGAACGAACGCCGCCCGAGCGCGAGGCCGATGATCCTCGCATCATTCATCATACCGACATTTTCGCCGTTGCGGCGAAGGTAGTATCGCGCCGCGTCCACGAACCGCCGCCCGTCAATCTCGTTTGCGACGACGGCGGGAACCGATCGGCTTGAAATCCTCGCTTCGAAATATTCTTCGATCGGCGACGTCTCGAAATCTGACCCGCTTCCCCGCAGGCCGCTGAAGGAATCAGCGACCGTCGCGCAAGCGCCGTCATTCGTTCGTTCTGCGATCGCTTCCAATGCGCGCCGGCGCATCAGATCTTCAGCGGCGCCTTGCTCAACCATCCTGTGCGCCCAGGCGTCGCCAAGCCCGGCAGATCGCGCTATTTCAAAAGCGCTTTTGACGCGCGCCCTTTCCGATGCTCGAATTTCATCCGGCGTTTGCGCCGGCATATTTTGGCCGTCAGCCATTTCATTGCCTTTCACGTTCGCCGGCGATGCGGCGTTAAGGTCGCGCCGGACGATCGCAACCGGATATTTTTCCTCGCGGTCCGCATTGCGGAACTGCGCGCCCGGATCGGCCCCGATAGGGACCGCAGAAATTTCGTAGGGTTCCCAATCGACGGCTCGCCAAATGTCGCGCTCGCCGTCGCGTTTCTCGATTTCGTATTTGTGGACTCGGTAGCCGACGCTCACATTGCGGATAATGCCGCCGCGAATATCTTTGAATATCGGCTCAACATCGGCGCGTTCCGAAAACCTGATCGTCGCTACGCCCTCGCCGCCTTTGATTTTCGCTGATCCTTCGACGACGACGCCGATCACATCGTCGAGATCAATTGCGCAATGCGCATTCAGGAATGGCGCACCGTTATTGAGCCTATCTAGCCGAACGGCTTCCTGCGTAACGACTAGCTCTTCATCAAAGTCGTCGCTGGAGAACCGCCGGCGGAGCACCATTGCGCCAGTAGTCCATACAATTTCGACCGTGCGGGATTTCTCGTCTACGCTGGCGGCGCGAAAGAACGCTTCACGCCTTTGCGTCGGAATCAACAAATTGCTGCCGTCAGCCATTTTTCTCAGTCTCCAATTTTTGAGAGGGGATGGCGCCGGCCGGGCGAAAATCGGCCGGCGCCAGATCGGCGGTCAACAAGAAAGGGAATCCCCGCCGACTATTCACTTTGCGCCGCCTTTACGTTTTGCAGTTGCCTCGGCAGCGCAGCGTTCCGTTTCGATCCGCTGCGCTTTCAACGCTTCCCGCCGACGTTTCTCAGGCTCCACAGCCTGATAGCTGTCGAGAATCCGCGCGTGGACTTCTTCGAGCTGATCGTCTGAAAGGGTTTTCGCGGCTCGTTGAACGACGCTTGCGACGATTGTCTGCGCCCTCACTACGTCGGCGTTGCGCATTTGCGGGCTGATGCCGATCGTCACGTACATCATTGCAGCACCCGCGCTTTCGGACGAAAGACGACAATTGCGCCGCTCCCTTCATCGCCGAGTTTCGCTTCGACCGGCTTGCCGGTTTCGGCCGCCAAGTCGCGGCCGACCCAAATCTGCAAAGCCATGGGGGGAAGGCCGAGCGTTTCAGCGATTTTGGCGATTTCGATTGGGCCGTTTGCGTCCGCGACCATTGCGAGCCGCTCGCGGAAATCTCCGCTTGCGAGCCAGGCGATGATTGCCGTCAGGACGCGATCGAGCGGCTCTGCATTGGAAAAGGATTCAAGCGGATTAACCGGGCTAACACCCGGCTCAGGCAGTTTTTGTTTCGTCATTTTCGCCCCGGAAAAAAGCGCGGCCGGCCGCATTTGAGGGCGAGAGAGTGTCAAATTCCCGCTGCGGCCGGCCGCTGGCGATCGCGCCGGGGCGGGCGGAATCGCGTTCTTGGATTTTCGAAGAGGTCATTTAAGCGCCCCGTTTCAACACTCGGGGACACTGACGCCTATCGTTACGGACGGCGTAGTTGGCCTTCCGTACTTTTTCGCGTTCTGCGCCGTTCAAGCGGCCAATCAATATTCCGCTGAAGCGTGTCTATCTTTGCATTAATTTTCAAGTTAGCGGCGGCCAATTCGACAATTCGCTTATTTGAGAGGTGAGGCTTTTCGTGCATCAGCCGATCGGCCTCTTTCTGCAAAGGTTCGTACTTTTGCTTGGTGGCTTTCTTAGATTCGGCCGCATGGCGCCGCTGGCCTTCTTCACGCGGAATTCTGATTTTTCGACCTTGGATCGCATCTGTGTTCCAATCGATCGAATCGGATAGAGCTCGACCAAAGTCTGCCGCGCGGGCGGCGTGATACATAGCACCGGCCAAGTCACCTCGCGCGCGGCATTTTTCTGCATGATCAAAGGCTATTAAAACTCTATTTGCGAATTCGGCTTCGCTGTTGATCGGCGCATTCTCACCATTTGAGTCCACGATAGTTCGCGCCAATTCGAGCCGATCCTGCATAAATGCCCGAAATTCGTCGCCGCCATTCTCATTCAATCGCGTTCGGCGTTCTTCGAAAAAACCGCGCACTGCGGGCAAGATCGCCTCGCGCTTAGCTCTAATCCGAACGCGGGAGAGAATTCCCTCCCCCACAACGACGAGATCAGCCATCGGTTTTTTGTGCTGCGGCCCCATAACGACTCGACTCTAGGCCGATTTGGCCGAGCGAGGGAAGCGATAGCTCCTCGCGGCGATGCCTCCAAATTGAGCAGGAAGCCGACCTATTCCCGCCGTCGGCTGGTTGACGGTCAACCGGTTAAGTTAACCGTAAACCGACAAAAAAAATTCTGCGCCTAGAAAGATCGCAGGGAGCGAATTACCCATATGCGCACTTGGTAGGAAGGACCCAATTGACCGCGCATTCAGGCCGTTGCCACTATCGCATTCTGGTATTTTTTGCCCATATGGGTTCATTGATAGACTGCTTTCAATGCAATAAATTGCGCTGTGTTCTACAGAAATTTTGACTTTTACGATCAGCGCAATATCTAGGCACCAATAGAGGTTTCGCTTTAATCGTCGAACTCGTGCTTTTTCCGCATTTCAATTAACTTTTTAATTGGTGGGTTTTCTATTCCACTTGGAACGATAGCTTCTTCGGGATGCCTGATTGCAATCGCGTCTTCGTGCTGGTCGTCCACTTCCCACGCGTCGACCACAATTAGTTTCGTCTTCCGGATTCGCAGATTGGAAATTGGGGCCGGGCCTTTGGCCGTATTTTCGGCGGGCATGAGGTAAAAGGCCTTGTACCTCGCATAGTCCTTCAAAAATCGATCGAGGTTTTTATGCGAGGCCGCTGTCATTATATTTATTCGCGATAGGCCAACAAATATCGAGCCTGGCTCGATGGCATCACGAAGAGAGTCACGGCTCTGAGCAATGTGGACAACATAGTGATACGGGTTTTTTGAATCGACACCCTTTACAATACCAACACGTATCAATTCATCTTCGTCGCGATCGCCAATTTTATCTATTAGCTGCGAGAATATGTCTTCTGCAGCTTTCGAATTTTCAAAAAGCAACCCGATTATCGGCGGGTGCGGACCTTCAAAAGTTACATACAAAGTAGCGCGCCACTTTGCTTCATTCCATAGGTGAGTATTGATAATTGTTTCTACTGAAATATTTGCGTGCGATTTCATTTCGGGCGCGCGCGGTTCGGATTCTTCCGGTTCACCTTTAACAATAATGGGCACAATTACGGGCGCGCTGGGAAGCATTCGAAATGATTTAACTATGGGGATTGGGATATCCGAGATTTGCGCAACGGTACTTCCAAATACTCTTTGGTGAGAAATGGCCGTGTTGCTGAATAACATGCTGCGCGCAAAAACTGACTCATCCTTGAAAAGGCTCTCTAATAGTTTCCTCACGTCTTCGAAAATGAATATCAAACCTGTTAGCTTTCCAATTACTTCTATTATCCCCCGTTGGACTTTTTCAACTTTCTGCATATCGATTGGATCTAATGTTTTCGGCCATAGTATTTCGAATTGCATAGACTTTATATCGACATTGATTGCAATTTCTTCCGAATCGTCCACGAACTTCACAATGACTATCACTTCCGGCGTTTGTGGAAACACACCACGATTGAGCATGGTGGCAACAAACGCTTCGATAGAAGCCATTAGCAATTCGCAGGCTGCTATTTCGTGTTCAGTCAAATTTGAATGCAATGATAATTTGACGCCAAGTACTTTTGTTTTATACGTAACTGCGCCGCCTTCATTTAATAGCGCTTTTGTTGGGAATTCTCGTGCCGCTGGCTGCCCGGCGAGCAAGTTTATTGTCTCTGCAATATCATCGTCAGATAATTCGGGTGGTACAGTCCCTTCTTTCCGTAAGGCCTCAAGGTGGCCAATGCGGTAAAGAAGCGTCAGACGCGCGACAGCTAAATCAATGCCATCGAGTAAGTCCGGCACATTCGACATGCTACCCAGCTCGGAGGCATCAAACTTTGCAAAGCAACAAGCTAAAAATCGATCCAATTCAACAAAATTGTCTTCAAGATGTTTTCGCGCCTCGTCTGACAGGCTTATGTTGTTTTGCAATAGCCGCAGCAAAAACAGAGACTGTAGCACATCGGGCAGGCGGCCGAGATGCATGCATATTAAGCAATAGAGTTTTGTTGCCGGAATATATTGATCGGGGATATAGCCTTCCGAATCGGCAATTATTGATATTGACACCAAGCATGACAAAGCGCTTGCGCGCGCTGCCCAATAAAGACCGGCAGATCTATATGCGACCGCCGAATAATATTGTGCTTCAACTCGTTTTTCTCGATATTCGTCCTTATTGAAAGCGATAGCCGCTTTTGACAGCCAAACGATCGCGTCAATGGGCTTATCATTTTCGAGCTTATGGACGCCGTGCCGCATGAGCAATTCGCCTTGCTCCCCTTCCCTCGCTCTTTCACCCATGAAATCGGCGATTTTAATTACGAGTTCGTCGAATTTTTCGCTATCGGGTGTTAATTCGCTAAATACTCTTGTCATTTTTGCGACAAGCTCAGCCGGAAACTCCCCTAGTCCTTTTGCACGTTCAATAATTGCGATTAGTCGAATCCAAATTCCGTCAAACTCATTTGAACGCCAATCACGCATCAAAATCATCAGATCGTGAAATGCCAAAAGCGTATCCGCATAAAGCGCGTGGTTCGGCCTTTGGTTGTCTGCCGCGTGCAATGCTAATCGCGCTCTCAATTTAGTCGCGCGCTCTGTAATTCGGTAATCTGCTTTGCTTTCGGCGCGTTCGTGGCCGATGAATACATTCAAAAGATTGCCGAGCCGCTCCAACTCGTTACAATCTCCGTCTTGCGCCGCTCGATTTTCCAATTCATCGTAAATCGAATTGGCGGTATCAAAATCGTCAAACCAGAATATTGCTGTCCAAGCTTTTTCATAACGCGCGGTAAATTGATGTCGTCTAGTCCCGAATTTTTCCGCCAGCGTTATCGCGCGCTCGAATCTCCCGTCCGTTTCAATTTTTGGTCGCTCAAGGCCGCGCGAGAGCTTAGCGGCGTTTAAAGCTTCCGAAACGGATTCTATGTCCGAAAGGCGCGACTTTGTAGGATCGGCAAATGCGGCTTCGATTTCATCTAATTCATTTTCTCTATATGTATCTTTTGCCCCACGTTTTTTTTGAAAGCTCGGATCGAAATCACCAACTCCAAGGATATCATGCGCTAAATCGGCATGTCTATTTTTGATAACCTTTTCCTCTATCCAGTTTCGATCATATATCGTGACTGGAATCCCGTATTGTTTGAATAACTCGTCTTCGACTTCGAGACGCTTTTTCGATTTTGGATTCTGATTCGTGAAGAAATGAATGTGTTTATATGGCCTTCCGGTTCCGGCGATATTCGTAACGTCGCTTCGTACTTTCGTCGCCCATGTTTTTTTGGCGCTAAATGCAAATGCCCAGCGCTCGCCATCGCGATTACTAATTCCTTCAAACCATCGATCGGAAATCTCTTCGGAAACAGGGTAAGTTTCCGTATCGACTTTCCCGTCGCCTCCCCCCTCCGGTCCTGTTTGCGGTCTTAAATTTCTACAAATCTCCCGCTGCGCAAGCGCACGGCAAAAATCTTCGAATGGTTTATGTTCATTTCTCTCAGTCAACGTAGCAAGATGGTGCGCGAACGCAGACCTTGAGAGTTTGTACGATCCGATAGTTTGGGAATCTGAATAGAGCTCCGGTCTCCTCGCTCTCATCATTTTTGAAGGACTGAAGTCCTTTAGTTCTATTCGCTTGCGCGGCATTCTAACCTCAAACTGAACGGCGTTCGGAGATTTCATTTGATATCTGTCCAATAAAAAGTCCTACTTCAATATCTTTTGCAGTCGAATTGCATGGCTAGGTCTTTACGCCTAAACTGCGAAGAATGACGTCAACCGAAGTGGTCAACTGTCAACTATTTAAAAAATCGTGCAACTAGATAACCGTTACGGGCCGATTTGCCCGCGCGAAACCCATTTGGGAGGGACCCGCAGATCGGCATCGCCGAACGCTTCCCTCGCCTCGCCGAGTGTGATTGCGCCATCGATCCAATGCGATGCGATCCGGTCTGCGACGGCGAGCGACCCGACGGCTCGGCAAAGCGCCGTGCGTTTGGTGCGAAGCGCCGGCACCAGGCAATCAATACGGTCGAGGGACGCCGCCAGTTGCTGATTAGGCGCTTCCATGGCTAACGCGCGATCCGTCTTGGTACCGGTAGGTCCTCGAATTCTTTGCGCACAACCCAGAGCGATTGCCCCGGAACCGCAGGCGTCCCGATCAAGCGAATTTCCTCTGACCCTGTGGATGCGATAACGGAGCGCGCTTCGGCGGTTGGCGGGAATTGCGGATCGCCGCGCGCTACCCTTCCCAAGCCCCTCTGCGCCTCCCCGAGCGCCGTCCGGAGTTGATCAACGGAAAGCCCTGCCGCGAAGCGCCGAGCGATGAAATCGGCAGGTTCGGGACCGCCAGCCGCCCAAATGAATTCTCGACTGCCGATGCTCAAAGCCTTCGCCGCGTCGCCGATCCTGCGAAGTCGTTCGCGGTTTGGAGCGACCCGTTCCGCGGCTCTCTCAATTTCATCGCCGATCGGATCGGCTGCGTCGGCGACGGCGCGCGGCGGCGCCGGCGGCGCCGGAGGCGGCGTTTTCTCAAATGCTCCTCGTCCTTTCGGCTCCGAGGCCGAAGGCCGAGGAGCATTCTTAGAAGTGACCGCCCTCGCGGTCTGTATTGCAGCCCCGTGACCGCCCTCGCGGTCTGTAGCGGCCCCCCGTGACCGCGTAGGCGGTCTATAGCCCGCCGGCGTGACCGCGTGGGCGGTCTGTATTTCATCGCCACGCTTGAACGCGAATTCGAAACGGCGGCGCAATTTCTTGGCGCCGAACGACGCCTCCCGAACCACTTTGAGCAACCCGGCCCCGATGATTTCGTCGAGCGCCTTAGACGCCGTCGTCCGGCCGATGTTCCAATCTTCGAAGTCTCGAATGCCGACTTCGAAGGGGTCGGCCTCCGATCTCCCGAAGCGAATCGCGATCCAGAGCTTTGATGCGTTCGGAGAGAGCTGTTTCAACGCCTCGGCCTCCGGCGCCCGAACATATGCAAACGGCGATTCTGAACCGTCACGCATGGCCAAGCTCCTCTGGCGAAATTACTCGTCCCGGAGCGGCCGGATTTTCTCGGCTCCGGTGACGCGGCAAAAGTCGGAAGGCGAGGCAATCGAGCATTCCTTCGAACCGGGCCCAAGACTCACCCGTAAGCGTCTCGAAAGCCATTCGATCCCGTTCATCGCTGCAAGCCGCATAAATGCGCCAGCAGGCGGCGTAGAACCGTCTGATGCCCTCTGTTCCCCTTTCCTCGACCCGCTCACCCTCGGCGATCCGCGCGTCAAGGCGACGAAGCGCATCAATGAGATCGCGCGCTTGCAAAACGGATCGAAACGGTGAAGAGAATCCGTGTTGCTCGCACGCAACGGCAACACTTTGCTTTCGAGACCCCTCGGCCCTTGCCGGGGGGTTTCTTTTTGGGGCTGGCTTTCGAGGTTGGGTTCGCACGTTACTCGCACGTTGCATGAGATTTCTCCTTTGCTTCCGTGCGCACGAATGATCGCGAATGGGTGCCTCGATCATTGTTTTCCCTTGACATTCAATGCCTTGCCAAGGTGAGGGTCGGGCGTTCGAATCGCCTCGCCCGCTCCATTTTCTTC
>CALAZI010000159.1 GCA_937895955.1 uncultured Alphaproteobacteria bacterium
CCTCATCGGCGTCGACAAAAACAACCTCGACCCGAATGACTTCACCTTCGGGTGAGAGTCGATAAGGCGCAAGATCGCGCGGCGGCGGCGGAGTTCTGACTGGCGCTGTCGTGCGGGGAATCTTGCACGCCGCCTACATCGCGGCTACAGGTCGTCCGCCAATATGGAAATTCCACACGGACGACAGGCGGTGGGAATATCTGGAGGACATGACGAGATCGTCGCCCTAAAGCGCGGCGACCGAAACGCTGCGGTCATTATTGTCGTCATGATCTGCGCATCGTTCATTCTTTCGTCTTTAACCGCTCACGCCGATTTGCGACGCATCAGTCAGGATATCGACTGGCGGCACGCCTGGCTCAATGAAGGCACGTCGCATGCGGCGCTCTTGCTCGCCGCCGCGATTATTCCATCCGTGATCAATCGGGCGCCGCTTTTTGTCGGCGCAAGCTTTCCGATTGCGATCGGCGTTCATATCAGCGGATTTCTTGCATTCACTTTAATTCACGTTTCAATCATGTTCAGCGCTAGAACCGTCCTCTTTCCCACGCTGATCGGCTATTCTTACGATCTGGATGTTCTATCGCCTCGGAATTTTCTTTATGAAGCGCGCAAGGATATTTTCAGTTACGTCCTTCTAGCGTTCGGATTTTATGTCATGCGGGAGATCGAAATTCGGCGCTTGGAAGCAAGAGCGGCGGCAGATAAAGCGCGAAATGAAGGATTGCTTTCTTTTAAATCCGGCGGCGAGACGCTGCAAGCCCAAACGTCTGAAATCGCCTATGCTCGCGCCGCCGGCAATTACGCCGAATTGACCCTGGTTAATGGGAAGGTCTTTCTTGCCCGTATGACGCTGGCGCGCCTTGAGGGTCTCCTCGCTGAAGCCCGCAGCGACCATATTCGCATCCACCGTTCGCACATTGTAAGCCGCAGGCGCGTGCGCCACGTGCGGCCCGATGGCGAAGGAGGGCTCGAAGTCGAAATGATCGACGGCGTCAAACTTGCGGCGAGCAGAAGCCGCCGCGATTTCCTGTTGGAAAAATTCTCGGAAGTATCTGTTGCCGACTGAGCCGTCTTAGTGCGGCCGACGGCCGAGCGGCGCCGGCTTTCACATCTAAATGCTTGAATCGCCGGCTGTTTGGGACGGATTGCGGACCCGAGGGGCGAGCGGGTCTTACGGCTACAGATGGCGCATGCGTATTTTTCGACTTGAATCGCACTCCGCGCGCCAACCTGAAAAGAGGCTGTCTCCAATATGTCCGTACTGCTATCCGGCAATCATCCGTTTCCAATTGACGCTGTCGCCTTCAACGCTTTCGACCACACAGTATCGGTCTCTTCCCTGATGACGCCGACCGGCGTGCCCTACGCAGTGTTGACATATACGCCGCGCTCAACTCCCGGTTTCGATTATAATCAGTTTTTCACCTATGCTGGGGCGCCGTCCGCCGCCGTCAATTTCACGGTTTCGTTCGACGCGACGATAATTGAGGCGCGCAACTATTTCCTGTCAAACGGAGCGCCTGACCTGACCGGACAGCTGACCGCGCCCCGGGCTTTGTCTGCGGCTGAAATCGCAAACGCCCGCGCGGCGCTCGCCGAATACTCACAATATGCGAATCTTGTTTTCACAGAAGTCAGCGGCGGGGCCGACATCATGTACTTACATGACGAGCGGTTCGGCGTGAACGGATTCGCCCGCAATGACTTTGACGTCAGCTGGTCGGCTGGCGGCGCCTACACCCTCGAAAACATCGTCGGATTCGCCGCCATCGGTTCGCGCAACGATCCGTATATGTTCGTCCATGAATTGGGGCATGTCCTTACGTTAAAACATGTCGGGCCGATTCAGACCGATTCCGAAACGCCGTTTTTGCCGGCGCAGTTTCTCGATTCGAAATATTCGATTATGTTTTACGACGTAACTCATTCGGAGGTGATTGATCCGGGTGAGCGATTCACCCGCCATCTCCAGCTTTTTGACGTTTACGCCCTCCAGCAACGTTTCGGTTCGAATATGAGCTGGAACGCCGGCGACGACATTTACACAGCGGCGAGTTTTGACGGATGGCGACAGGTTCTCTGGGACGCGGGGGGCGAGGACACGATCGATTTCAGGGACCAATCGTCTGATCAGAAAATCGACCTTCGCGAAGGCGGCTTTTCCACGCTGGGCGGTTTTGGTTCTTTCAATCCGACCGACAATTTATCGATCGCGTACGGCGCTGTGATCGAACACGCCGTCGGCGGGAAGGGCGACGATAAAATCACTGGAAATGACGCGCGCAATAATCTTCGCGGCAGCATCGGCGACGATTTCCTGCATGGTCAGGCGGGAAGCGACACGGTTGGCGGCGGGGCCGGTCGCGATACGCTGCTTGGCGGGTTTAATTCCGACACGCTGATCGGCGGCGCGGGCCCGGACATCCTCAACGGCGGAACGGGCATCGACAAGGCGGACTACACGGCGGCTCCGACGGGCGTCGCGCTTAATTTGCAGTCAGGCGGATGGGCGGGCGATGCCGCTGGCGATCGTTTCATCAGCATCGAAATCGTCTCAGGCTCCAATCACAACGACACGCTGACGGGATCACGGTACAATGACGACCTTCGCGGGCGCGGCGGCAGCGACCTCCTTGACGGCGCCGGAGCGGACGACAAGCTTTACGGCTATTCCGGCAATGACACGCTGATCGGCGGCGCCGGGAACGACACGCTGACCGGCGGCAGCCACAATGACCGGTTCGTCTTCTCCGGCGCTTTCGGCCATGACGTCATTCAGGACATGAACGCCGGCGCTTTCATCCGCGACGTCATCGAGATCAACGGCTTCGGTCCTGCCTTCGACAGCTTCGCGGAAATCCTCGCGGCGACGACGGATATCGGCGGCAACGCCGTCATCGACATCAACGGCAATACGATCACCCTTGCCGGCGTCGCCAAGGCGCAGCTTGACGCAAATGATTTCATCTTCGGATGAGGCTGGCGGAATAACGCGCTTCTCTTTTCAGGCGAAAAAGCGCGCGTCTTTTCGCCTATTTGATTAAGCGCGCCTAACACGTTGAAAATGCGGCGCGATCTATCCTTTTGCTAACTTATCCAACACCCGCTGCGGGGCCTTACGCTGTTCTCGCGTTAAGCTGCGGCTTGGCGCTTGTTCAATGCATAAGGGAGCGCCCCATGTCTCAGTCGCCGCGTCTTGGTCTTTCCTACATTCTGCCGCAACAGGCGCAGAAACACATCGCCGCCAACGAATCCTTTCGCCGTCTCGATGCGATTGCGCAGCTTGGCGTCAAATCGGCGAGCATCGCTGTTGAGCCGGGCGCGCCGACGGCGGGAGACAGCTACATTCTGCCCGCCGCGCCGGCAGGCGTTTCATGGTCTTCGATGGCGGAAGGGGCCGTCGCCGCATTTCAGGACGGGGAATGGCTGGAACTCGCGCCGCGTGCGGGCTGGCGCGCCTATGTCGAGGACGCCGCTGCGTCTTACGTCTATGACGGCGCGGCGTGGCATGAAGAAGTCGGCGGCGCGGCGTCCGGCGCGGCGACGTTCGGCGTCAACGCGACCGCTGATGCGACCAACAGGCTCAGCGTCAAATCGGACGCTGCGCTCTTGTCGCATGACGACGTGACGCCGGGATCGGGCGACGCGCGACAGATCATCAACAAAGCGTCGGGCGCGAACACCGCAAGCGTTGTTTTCCAGAACGGTTTTTCCGGACGCGCCGAATTCGGCCTCGCCGGTACCGATGATTTTTCGCTGAAAGTGAGCGCGGACGGCGCGACATGGAAATCCGCGATCGTCATCGACGCTGACGAGGCGAATGTCGGCGTCGGCGGCGCGCCCTCGTCGGCGCGGCTGACCATTGTCGGCGAGCCCGGTTTCGCCGGCGCCGACCTTGTTCTTGAAAAGGAAGATTACGCGGGATTTCAGAATTTCGACGTCTATAGCGGCACGTCGATTTATTATGCGCCTTACTTTCAGATGCGCCGCGCGAGGGGCACAATCGCGAGCCCGTCCGCCGTCGCCGACGGCGACTGGGTCGGCGGCGTCTCGATCGGCGTTTACGCGCCGTCCGGCGCCTTCGTCACGCGCGCGCGCATGCAGGCGATCGTCAACGGCGCGCCGAGCGGGTCGAGCGTGCCGGTCGATCTCGCCTTCTACGCCGGCGCGTCGGGGGATACTGAGCGCATGCGCATCGCGTCCTCCGGCAATGTCGCAATCGGCAAGACCGCACCGACGGCGAAGCTCGATGTCGACGGCGCCGTGCGGGTCAAAAGCTACGCGAAAGCGGCGCTTCCGGCGGCCTCCGCGGTCGGCGCCGGCGCGATCGCCCATGTTGCGGATGAGGCGGGCGGGTCGGTACTCGCCTTTTCCGACGGCTCTGTCTGGCGCCGCGTGACGGATCGGGCGGTCGTCAGTTGATTCATAAAAAGTATAGAAATTTCAATGGATTGGACATCAAATCCGGGAATCCTTCTGAGGCCGCGTCCGCGCGGCGGCGCAGGCGGCGGCATTGCGCAGGCCCTGTGCGCGAGATCACGTCTTGCTCAGAGACTATTAGTATAGTTTTTGTAAATCGAATTCCCCGACAGGGCTGACGAACGAAGCAGGATCAAGGGCTTGGCTTTCAAGCAGGAAAAACTCTCGGAGGAGATGCGCGCCGGCGTCGCTGCGGCGCGCCCGCTCGTCGTCCGCGCCGCCGTCTTTTCGGCGGGGGTCAACCTGCTCATGCTGACCGGCCCGATCTACATGCTTCAACTTTACGATCGGGTCCTGTCGAGCCGCAGTCTGCCGACGCTCGCCGTGCTGACGCTTTTGATCATCGGTCTTTACGCGGGCATGGGCCTCCTTGATTTCGTTCGCACGGCGCTCGTCTCGCGCGCGGCCGCGCGCTTCGACGCCAGGCTCGCCGATTCAGCGTTCAACGCAGCGGTCGAAGGCGCGCGCTATTCAGGCGGCCAGGCTGGCGAAGCGCCGCTGAAAGATTTGCGGACCATTCGCCAGGCCGTCGGATCATCGGCGATCACGACGTTTTTCGACGCGCCGTTCGCGCCGCTCTATCTCCTGATCGTATTCATGCTGCACTGGGCGCTTGGCCTTACCGCATTTTTCGGCGCCGCTGCGCTGATTGCGATGGCGATCATCAACGAGCGCGCGTCTCGCAAATCCATCGCCGACGCGCTTGAATCAGGCGCGGCGGGCGACGCCGCCATGGCCGCCATCCTCCGCAACGCTTCGGCGACGGATGCGATGGGCATGCGCGGCGCAGTGCGCAGCATGTGGCTCGCCCATTCCTCGAAATCAATCGCATCAAACGCCGAAGCCGCCGACTTCATCAACACTTTCGGCGCTGCGACAAAGGCGAGCCGGATGTTTCTCCAGTCGCTCATACTCGGCGTCGGCGCGCTGCTTGTCATCGCGCACCAGACGACGCCGGGCGTCATGATCGCAGCGTCGATCATCACCGGCCGCGCGCTTGCGCCGATTGAAATGGCGATCGGGCAGTGGCGCGTCATCGGCGCGGCCTTCGCGGCCTGGAAACGGCTCGAGCGGTTTCTCGCAGCTGCGCCGAAACAGGCGGAAAAGATCGCCTTGCCGGCCCCGAAGGGCGAACTGAAACTGACGCGCGTCTATGTGCAGCCCTCGCTCGCCAAAAAGCCGATCGTCAAAGGCATCACGCTTGAATTGAAGCCCGGGGAAGCGCTCGGCATTATCGGCCCGTCAGGCGCCGGAAAATCGACCCTCGCTCGCGCGATGGTCGGCGTTGAGCGCGTCGTCGCCGGCGAGGTAAGGCTCGACGGCGCCGATCTTCTCACCTGGCCGCGCGACGATGTCGGCCGGTTCATCGGCTACTTGCCGCAAGAGACGGAACTCTTCGCGGGAACCGTTGCGCAGAACATAGCGCGTTTTGACGCCGGCGCGACGGACGACGAGATCGTCGCCGCCGCGCAGGCCGCCGGCGCGTTCGAGTTGATCCTCAATCTGCCGGACGGGTTCGAAACCGAGGTCGGCGACCGCGGCTGCCGCCTTTCCGTCGGCCAGCGCCAGCGTATCGGCCTTGCGCGCGCGTTGTTTCGCGATCCGACGCTCATCGTTCTCGATGAGCCCAATTCGAACCTTGATTCTGAAGGCGAGATCGCTTTGTCGAACGCCATTCTTGCGGCGAAGAACCGCGGCGCTGCGCTTGTCGTCGTCG
>CALAZI010000160.1 GCA_937895955.1 uncultured Alphaproteobacteria bacterium
TGTGAGATAGATCGTCAATTCGCCGTTGCCGCCCTCATCGCCGATGATCCATGAGGGGAATTCCGAGACGCTTTGCCTTGTCGGCGAGATTGTCGGTGACGCCGGCGCCGGGGAAGACGACGAGGCCGATGGGCAGCGCTTCGAGCAGCGCGTCGTTGCGTTTGAAGGGCGCGGCCTTGGCGTGACGCGTCCAGTCCGGCTTGAAGACGATCTGCGCGACCTTGCGATTGTCGGCCCAGGAGGCGGCGATCTTCTCGGCGCCGCGCGGCGTGCCGCCATGGAGGAGGACCATGTCGGGATGTTTGGCGCGGACGCGGTCGAGCGCGGCCCAGATCGCGGCGACATCGTTGCAGTCGGGCCCGCCGGCGAAGGCGATTTTGGTTCCGGCGGGCGTCAGCGGTTCGATTTCGGCGCGGCGCTTGGCGGCGATGAAGTCGCGGCTGTCGATCACGGCGGCGGTCAAGGCGCGATGGCTCGTGCGCGATCCGTTGCGCGGCCGCCAGGCTTCGCCGAGATGACGCTCGAACAGCGTGACCGCGGCGTCGCGCATGAGTTCGTGGGCGTTGCGCCGTTCGATGAGCGATAGGCCTTCGGCGACCAGGCGTTCCAGTTCGACGGAGCGAATCTCTGAGCCGTCCTGGTCGCGCTGACTGCGCCGCTGCTCGCTTTCATTGTGATCGAGGGCGCGTTCCGTGCGTTGGAGGCTCAAGTGAAACACGTTGGTCAGCGACCAGAGCAGCGGCGAGAGGTCGCCTTCAAGGCGCGTGTCGGCAAGCGTCGCGACCAGCGCGTCGACCATGTCGGCGACGGCGCCTTGCAAAGGACCTGCTTCCGGCAAGGGGCGCGGATCAGGCTCGTCGCTTCCTTGCCGCCAGCCATAGAGCTGCAATTCGTGGAGCACCTGCGCGGTCGCCGATTCAGCGTGTTCGATGTCGTCGCGGGCGAAGTCGTCGTTCATGATAGCCTCCTCATTGTCCCTGCGCGGGAGCGCGCGGGGCTCTTGTGAAGCGACCACCAGCCGGATCCGGCGCGCGACCCGCACCCTTTCGGGCCGGAGCGCAGCGGAGGACGCCGGAACGGGGATTTCTTGTCTCGCGAGGAATGGCGGCCCGCCAAAGGCGCCCGCGTGAAGCGCGTCTTGGAATACATCTCCGCCAGGGGAAGAAATCCTCGAGCCGGCGTTGCGGGACGCGCGGCGCATCCGGCACTCTCGCCCGAAACTGGAGCCCCGCGCTCGCGCGCATTGGACCGCTGAGGCCATCTTCGACGATGGCGTGACGACGGTCGGACGATGTTACTGGCTGCGTGCGCTGATGAATCGCTGTCGATCGTCGGCGGTGAGCTGGTCGGCCAGATGCGCCGCGAGCATACCGGCGCCATCGGCGATGAGATCGTCGTTGAAGTCCTTGCGCCGCGGCGTCAGCAGAATGGCCTCAATGGAAAGGGTGCTCAGCCTTTGGGCAAGGCGGGCGGCCGCATTTCGTCCGGCGGCGTCGCTGTCGGCGGCAATGTAGATCCGTCGTACTTGCGCCGGCGGGATAAGCGCCGCGAGATGCGCAGCCGATAAAGCGGCGATCATCGACAGGGTCGGCATCGCAATGCGCAAGGACAGCATTGTTTCAATGCCTTCCCCTACTGCCATCACTTCTGCATGCGGACCGAAGCGCACGCCATTGCCCGCGAGCGCGCCCATGGCACGGCGTGGTGAGTCAATCGGCGCCTTCTGCGATCCGTCGGCGCTAAGATAGGTGCGCATCAGGCCCCTGATGCGACCGGTGTTGTCAGTGACTGCGGCGAGCATGGCCGGCGCCGCCAGCTGTCGATACGTGTCATCGCATCGATAGTAGCACTTGGGATGATAGCGCAGGGCATCAGGAGTGACGGGGCATTCGATACCACGCGAGTGGATATAGGTTTCGGCAGGCGTGCCGGAGATCGGCTCAGCGGCTGCAAAGAGCCGAGTAGCCGCCGCGTCGCGCTGTTGATTGTTCGATGCAGGAAGCGGGCGACACACGCTCAGAAACCGCTCGGCTTCGATCAGCGCATCGAGGTGCCGGTCAGCACCAACAGCGCTCGCAATGATATCGAGCAGATCGCCATGCTCGCCGGTCGCGCCGTCCGTCCATTTGCCGCGCGCGCCTTTGCCGCCGATTGGACCCTGGAGACGCAGGTAAAGGCTGCGTCCCTTCGCGTTGCGCCGGTCGCCGACGATCCAGTAGCCGCCGATCTTTCGGCCGTTCGACAAGTAATTGCGGCAAACGTCTTCCGCGCGCTCGGCGAGGCGGCGCACGATCTCCGCGGTTCGCTCCGGCATGGCGCGTTCTCCCGATGAAAGAAGCGCGCCCTTGCGGGCGCGCTTCGATGATGATGATCGGCAGGCCGCTATTCCGCCGCAATCGCGGGAGCGGCCGGGTCATCGACGACGATGGTAGCGAGTGCGTCGGCTATCGGAGTTCGCAGTACGGCCGGAAGCCAGTCGCAATCCTGAAGGAGGTCCTCGGCGGCTTTCGCCATCTCGGGCCTCCTGAGGCTGGCGATGCGGTCGGCAGCCTCTTCGCCTTTGGCTTCTCGAACCGCTTCCAGGATTTGCGCCTTGGTGATCCGCCCGAAATAAGCTTCCGCAGAAGGGCGCCAACCGGCGGCTTGCAAGTCGAGATCGATGGCGCCTGCGAGGTGATCGGCGTTGGTGGCTGCACCCGATCGGCGATCGTAGGGCCGGAAGACGGCGTCCACGCTGAGCGCGACGCAATGCGCGAACAGCGCCCTACGAACGCCCTCCTCCATCGCCGCGAGATGCTCCCAGAGATTGGACGGGTCCGCCGGCAGGACGTCCGCAAACGCCTGATGACGCGCGTCAATCGATGCCGCCGCTGCGCTATCGGAAAGCCCGGCGGCGCCGCTCCTGAGGAGGCTCTGGCGCGCAGCGATGTCGATGCAACTGTGCTGCCCGCGCCTATAGAAAAGATCGAGACAAAGCGCGTGTAGCGCGGCGACGAAGGCGATGTCCGGGCGTTTCGCCAACGCGTCGCGAAGAGCGAGCGTCCGCCACTCGGTCAGCTCGATGAGCAGCCGGTCCGGAAGGGGGCGGTCGGGTTCCTCACTGGCATCATCTAGCTCCACTTCTGCGGATGGCGATGCGGCACCATGCGAACTGTCGTCATCGGCGTGGGCGGCGGCGTCGTCTTTTGAAGCACCTACTTCTTCCGCTGGCGCTTCATCTTCGGGCTTCACGAAGCCGCGTTCGACACGCAACGCGCCCGATGGGTCGAGACTGACGTAGGCGCCCGCGCGAGCGACTTCCTCAGCAGGAAAACGCCAGGGACGTTGCTCGAACGCTTCGATCCCGGCTTCGAGTTCGCCGAGCCGGCGGTCGACTTCGTCGGACAGCTCTTCGGTTCCTTCGTGCCCCTCTTGCAGCGCGTCGTACTCAGCCTTGAGGGAGTCATAGATCGACTGCTCCGCTTCCGTCAGAGCAGATTGCTCGCCTGTGAGGCGACGCAGGCCGAAAGTGTGTCCATAGGGAAAGTCGACGGCGACCTCGACCCACTTCCAGCCCTCGCCGCGGATTTCGGCGGCGCAGGATTCAAGTTTTTCGGCGACGAGGCGATTAAGGAGCCCCGCATCCTGCAGCCACCCGTCGTCAGCATCAGAGAAGAGATCGCGAAGGGTCACGCCGCCAGCTTCCTCGTAAGCTTCAATGCCGACGAAGCGCGCGCGCTTGTCGCCGGCGCGGACGGCGCCTTCGGTCAGCATGCGGCGGATGTGATAGGGCTCGCGATTATAGCCGTTCTTCAGCGCCTCCCAGATTTGGCATTGGCGCTGATGGTCGCCGTTCACCGTGAACGCCATCAGCTGTTCGAGGGTCATCGTATCGTCCGCATAGAGATCGAGAAGCGCCGACGCGACGGCGGCGAGCTTCAGCCGCTGCTTGACGACCGCCGGCGTCACGAAAAAGGCGGCGGCGATTTCTTCCTCGCTTTTGCCTTTCTCGCGCAGCGTCTGAAAGGCGCGGAACTGGTCGAGCGGATGCAAGGGCGCACGCTGGATGTTCTCGGCGAGGCTGTCTTCCTCGGCGAGACCATCGGTGCGGATGACGCAGGGGATTGGCGCATCGGGCGCAAGTCGCTTCTGCTGCACCAGCAATTGAAGCGCGCGGAAGCGGCGGCCGCCGGCCGGGACTTCATACATGCCGGTCTCGGCGCCACTCTCATCGAGGACAGCGCGCACGGTGAGGCCCTGAAGGAGCGTTCGCAGCGCGATGTCCTCGGCAAGCTCCTCGATCGAGACGCCCGCCTTCACCTGGCGGACATTCGACTGGGAGAGAACAAGCTTGCTGAGATGGATATCCCGCGAAGCGCTTAAGCAAAGGGTCGCGGCGGGTTTCGTCTTCAGTTTCGGTTTGGCCATGGGTAAGTCTCCGCGACGGGCCGGCCGAAAGACTCTCTTTCAGCCTCCAACTCCGTCACGGAAAGTCACGGCACTCTCTCGCTTTCTTATGCCTCAGTCGGCGTAATTCAGATTTTATTATTTGGGACTGATTGACGGGAAAAGGAATGCGCCAATTTGCGAAACGCAGCAAAAATCGGATTGCCAATATAACCGCTTCGGAGAAGCGCGTCGCGTGCGGCGCCAGGATCTTTTTCTATCGTTGCCAATTCAGCGCGCGCTTCAGCAATTGAATCATCGAAAAGTTTTGGCGCAGTGATACGTTGCCAGCCGAATATCGGAATTGATGCCAAGAGCACGGCAACGATTTTCGAATGTATGAGAAGCGCGACTTGGCCAACAAAGCCTGCATGCGTTTGCGGAGACGCTTGAACCACGTCGAGCTGCTTGGGTAATTGACTGAGGAAACTCGAAACTACGACGGAAGAGGATCGAGCCAGCTCTAGCGCTGGCGCAAAGAGTAACTCAGCGGCGAAAAGCAGTGAGGTGGAGGCTATGAGTGTGATGCAAAAGAAAGCTATGAACCCGTGGAGGATTCGTTTGGAAACCAGCACCTCAGCGTCTGCGTAAGCCGCTACCGCCTGCGCCAATCTCTGGCGATAACTTTCTATTGCTTGCGCCCATTCTTCACCTTGTAGGGCATTCTTGTTTGGCCGCTTTACGCGTCGAGGCTGGCCGTCTTTTCTGAGGGTAAGGACACCGTCATCGTGTAGTTTTTGACGAATTTCTTGGAGCTTTCCGCGCACAGCACGAAAGGCTAAGAGCTGCCAAGCGCCAAATACTAAAATTGCTACAAGAACTGCTAGGAGCGCAAACTTGATCAGTCGCCCCAGAATTTCCATTTCCATGTTGGCCCCTCCGCAATATCTTTTTTGTCAAGCGAACGGCGCTAAGGTGTCAATATCCTTCTTGAGCTTAGCTCGACAAAGCGGAGGGGTTATTGAACGACAAACGTCAATTCGCCATGCATCCCTGCAAGACTCGTCTGGCGTGACTTTCCATCTCCAGCCGCGCGTCCTGATGCGCCTTGCCGCGGGCGACGGCGGTAATGCCCTGCACGAAGTCAAAGACGCTGACGGGCGGGCGGCCTTCCTCAGCGAGGACGGTCTCGATGATGGTCGCGGTCTCGGCTTTCGAGAAGCCGCGCTTCCTTAAGTAATCGCTGCGGTCTTCGTCGTTGCGGGCGACGATTGTCTCGCGCGCCGCCCTGATGCTGTTGATGAAGGGCATCGGCGATGACTCGGCGAAGCGCGTCAGCGCTGGCGCGGCTTCGCGTGCGAAGCGGTCCGATGCATATTTCGAGTGGCGGATGACGATCTCCTGAAAGTCCTCAACGCCCCAGAGATTGCGGTTCTGGCAGACGGCGCGGAGATAAAATGACGCCAAGCCGAGCGTCTTCGCGCCAACTTCCGAGTTCCAGCAGTAAAAGCCGCGGAAGAAGAGATCGGGAGAGCCGTCGGGGAGCTTGCCCGCTTCGATGGGGTTCAAATCATCGACCAGGAACAGGAAGACGTCGCGGTCGGAGGCGTAGAGCGTCGTCGAGTCGCGGCTGACTTCGGCGTTCGGGTTGTAGACGCCGGTCGACCAGTCGAGGACGCCGGGGATTTTCCAGCGCGTGTCGCCGACGCCGTCGCCGGCGATCTTCATGACCGCCGAGACGAGCTCGTGATCATAGATACGGCCGTAGTCGGGGCCGGTGACGGCGCGAAGCTCCATACGTCCATCTTCCGTCTCCAGCGTCTTCACCTGCTCGGCGCGATGCGTCGTCAGCCCGTATTGAAGATTGATCGCGGCGAGCGGCGCCGGGAGCTGGCGCAGATAGGACGCCGGCGCGCCGACCAGCGAACTCAGCTGGCCGAAGCTCCAATGCGTCGGCGCAGCCGGCGCGTCGCCGTCCGGCAGAAGGAGTTCGAGCCGTTCGGCATCGTCGCGCGAGGCTTCGACCCGGATCGCCGCGCTTTCGACAACCCGGGTCCGGCTCCTCGCCGCGCGCGCGTTCACCGACGCATGAAGATCGGTAAGCGATAGGAAGCGCTCGTCATCGGGACGCGAGAACCATTCGGAAGAAACACGGCCGATACGCGAGCCGCGCGAGACATCAACCTTGTAACCGCCCGACGCATCGGCACGGGCATCCAGAACCTGAAGGGACATGGGAATTCTCCGCGACGGGCGGCCGCGAGACTCTCTCTCAACCCGTAAAACCCGTCACGGAAACTGGCGCTCAATCCTTCACTTTCCTTGCGTTTCGCCCAAGGCGAATATCGCGGACAACATATCATCATACAGAATATGGTTTCCGCTCTGCGGCGCGCTTACGAAATGATGATCAAAGTCAGCGCCAGCCTCCCTGAGGGACGCCGCAAAAGCCATTTGGACCGATGCCGGAACGACCTGATCCTCCGGATCCGTTAGCAAGACCAATTTTCCGACTTTATTCGCGGCGATCTGATTCACCTGGGTGATCGGATCCACGAAGTCCTCGAATCCCGTCACATCTCGCTGCAATCCAAGCAGGCGCAGACGTTCACCGACCGCAATATTGCCGGAAGCGATTACGGTGTGGCGCACGTCCTTTCTTCTTGCCAGCAAACACGCCGCCAAATGGCCGCCGCCTGACAAGCCGGCGAGATCAATTTGCGCCCAGCCAAATGCGTCCGAAAGACGGCTGATTGCGCGATCAACCAGGCAGATTTCACGCAGGCGGCGCCTGTGCATGTGGTTTCCAGAAGAGCCGTATATGCCCGGCCTCGCGAGAAACACGAATGTACGCTCCTTTGATGAACTCAGTGAGGCGGCCTCAAATTGGAGCGTGGCAGGCGAGGCGTTCTCGTAGCCAGGCCGAACGCGAAAACCTAAATCGCATCGCTCAACCACATCGCCTGACAGGTAGATTATCGGCGGTTTGCTGTCGCTCCTCCTTGATCCATAGAAGCGAAGAATTTCTGCGTCGCCTTGGCACTCAACTGTCAAGCGCCCCGGTTGATTTGAGTATCGCCAGTCTGGATGGACTCCTTTGAGGACGTCAGTTGGGGAAAAGGGAACGTCTTCGGCTTCAAGTGGAAAGGCGACAGGTTTGCTCATCGGTCCGAAAGGTCTCGACCTTGTTCCAACATAGCTTCTAAATTAGCGTCACTACATCGCCAAAGCCGACATCGATCTGCACGGGAATGCGGGTCCGGCCAAGCATCGCGGCCGTCCTGACGCGCACGCCGCCATAGGCCTGATCCTCCCGGATCGCCTCGGCGCGCAAGGCGCCGGCATTGAAGGTCAGCCCATCCATCTCGATCGGAATTCGGCAAACGTCCGCGAACGCAGGTTTGACTGCATCGATAGCCGGATCGCCCTGCCCCAGGAGATCGAGGTCCTGCGTCGGTCGGAAAGGGTCATCGAGCCAGACGGTGAAGAGCATCGCCCCCTTGAGGATGAATCGTTCGCGATGCGGCGAGGCTTCAAGGCGGGCAAGCAGGCGCTCGATCGCATAGCGTCGGAGCACGAATTGCATGTCGACATTCCGGTCGCGCGCGAGGGCGCGGAGTCGCGCGAACAGGGAGGCGGCGCGGTTCACGCCCCTAGCCCTCATCGGCGACGCCGCTTTCGAGATAGGGACGGATGACCGTCCAGATGCGGAGTTTCCGGGCGTAAGCCGCGATCGTGTCTGGGTTCGCCTTGCGCGATCGCCACCCCTGACGCAGGGCTTTGAGCGCGACGTCGAGACCGACCTTGTTGCGGAACCGGAAGCAGTCGACGATCGATTTCGACGGATCGAAGACTTTGACGGCGACGCCATCGATCGTGTGCGTCCGGACGCCGAGCGAGAGCCCGGCGGCGCCGAACCGCACGACGCGAATTGGCGGGTATTCGATCGCCGGTTTGCGATCCTTCGATCCGATCGCGATCCAGACGCCGCGCGGGAGCTGCAAAGTGATCTCATGAAATTGCAGCGCGGAGACGAGGCAGATCACCGCTCTCGGGGCGCGCTTGGCGACTTCTGCGAAGGAATGGTGGAAATCCACCTCGGCGCCGGCGATTTCGTAAAGCCCGCGGGACGGTTGGCGCAGCACGCCCTCTTCCACCAGTCGCGACAGGGTTGGCGGGTGGACGCCTTGAGATTTGAGGTCCGACATGCGCAGGATGCCGTGTCGGGCGAGGAGCCCCAGCGCAAGGTCGCGCTGGCTGGGAGCGGTAGTTGTCATGTTACAAAATGTCGGTACTTACGTGTATGTTCCGACGTTCATTAACATCAAGTTTGCGGCTTTGGCAAGCCTTTCGACGTCCCCGAATGATCGAAGCGAAGGAACTTGGCCCGCCTCGTCGGCTCAACATTCGCGCGCTTGTCGCCGCTGTACTGGGCCGTTCCTCCAAAAGCAGGTGGGACACAAACTCAAAAAAACCCAATAAACCCCGTCGAAAAAAACTGTCCCACTGACAGGCAACCCTTTGAAGTGCCTAATTTATGGGGGTCCTCTTCTGGGCACCATTCCCGAGTCCTCTTGCATCCGAGGACGTCTAAAAATAACCTAAAAACATGGAATTACGGGGGCTGTCCGTCCGGGCCAGTTCACCGATTTCCCGCACTATACCAACGAGTTGTTGGCATAATTGGGGGCATTTTCTGTGTGAGTCCCGATTATACCAACAGACCGGGAGGTTCGAGTCCGTGTTTGGGCACAGCGGTTGGCGCCAGTCCTCATTTCGGCGAAGGGGTTCGAGTCCCGTCCCACGCAAATGCTGGGTTTTGTCGACTGTTGGTATCGCCCGCTCGCGCGAGTCCGCGAAGCGGAATCGAACATGAGGTGATGTGATGCCGCTTTCGCAGATGGCCGTTCGAAACGCGAAACCGAAAGACAAGGACTACAAGCTGACGGATGGCGAAGGCATGTTCCTTTTCGTCACCAGGGCGGGCGGCAAATTCTGGCGCTGGAGCTACCGCTTCGGCGGGAAACAGAAAACCGTTTCTCTTGGCGCCTATCCCGAAGTGACGCTGGCCGAAGCGAGAGAAAAGCGCGCCGCCGCGCGGGCAGCCCTGGCAAAGGGGCGCGATCCGGGACTCGAAAAGAAAATCGAGAAGCTCACGGCCGGCACCTCATCCGGCAACTCTTTCGACGCGCTCGCCAATGAACTCATCTTGAAAATGCAGCGGGAAGGACGCGCCGCCGTCACAATTGACAAAACGCGTTGGATACTCGACTTCGCCCTCCCTTACATTGGCGAGCGGCCAATCAACGATATCGCCGCTTCCGAGATACTGGCGGTGCTCAAATCGGTCGAAGCGCGCGGCCGATATGAAACCGCGCGGCGACTTCGCAGCAAATGCAGCCAGGTTTTTCGACTGGCGATCGCCACCGGCCGCGCCGAACGCGACCCCACGCAAGACCTTCGCGGCGCAATCGCAACGCCAAAGCCCAAGCACCGCGCCGCAATTACCGATCAAAAGGAAGTCGGCGGCCTGTTGCGCGCTATTGACGGATTTTCGGGTCACCTAACGACTCAACTAGCGCTGAAATTGCTCGCGCTGACATTCGTTCGGCCAGGCGAAATTCGGCACGCCAAATGGGACGAATTCGATTTTAGCCAGAAGGTCTGGAACATTCCTGCAGAACGTATGAAGATGCGCCGACCGCATAAAGTGCCGCTTTCCAAGCAAGCGCTCGCTTTGCTGGATACGCTGCAACCTATCACAAGTCGCACCGCCGGCGGCTTCCTATTTCCTGCCGTCCATACGACGCTAAGGCCAATGTCCGAAAACACGCTCAATACCGCTTTGCGGAGAATGGGGTACACGTCAGACGACATGACATCACATGGCTTTCGCGCGATGGCGGCGACGCTCTTGAATGAAATGGGAAGATGGCCGGGCGACGTAATCGAACGCCAGCTTGCGCATCAAGAACCGAACGCGGTGCGCCGCGCTTACACGCACGCGACCGAGTATTGGCCGCAGCGCGTTGAAATGATGCAGGTCTGGGCGGATTATCTCGACGAATTGCGCGCGAGCAACCCATGAGCGGAAAATCGGAAAATCAATTGAACGTCGACGATTTTCTGGATTTCGAACATCCCGCTGATGCAAGCGCAGCTGACATTTATGCCCGGCTGCGACGCGACTCGCGCGTCCCTGAATTGATAAAGACTCTACAAAGAAGAGATCTTGGCGACCGTGAAATCGTCATCCTCTTTCGCCTCGCGACTATGATCCCCAGCGAATGGCAGAGCCTCAAAGAGGCGCCGTCAATCGCGATCAAGCGACGCACAGAAATGTCCAAACGCCTGAAAGCAATACTCCCGCATATTGACATTGATCCTGACCTCAGTCGAATGCTGTTTGGTAGCTCTAAAATTGAAATTGGAGGCGCCGAACCGCCGAAAGATAGCATGTTTTCGCTTGCGGATTGCGTCCGCGAAGCAATCAAGGAATTGGATGCCGAGGCTTGGGCTGTAGAACAATTTGCAGGAACTCAGGATGTGCCCAAACGGGAAATCGCCCTGAAACGCTTCGCCATACTTCAAATGTTTTCGTATTTGGCGCGCGAAGGCCGTCGATCGGCCAACGCTATTACGGCCGCATTTGTTTCGATCATCCTGGACGAAGAGGTCACAGCAAACGACGTCACTCAGGCTCGCAAGGACGTGCGGCGGCGCTATTACCGAGACGAAAAGTGAAGCCAATCCGCTCGTTCGCGACCAGCCTTCATTTTTTGCCTGCATTGATTTCTGCGCATAAATGCGTGTCCGCCGAAACCCGTAAGGAGTCGCACAAATGAAGGCGGAAATCGAAATTCAAGCCTACGACATTAAAAGCTTCTGCATGGCGTTCAACGTCTCGCGAAGCTTCGTTTATGATGAGATCAAAGTCGGCCGGCTTAAGATCGTAAAAGTTGGCCGCCGGACGTTGATACCGCGCGACTACGCGCGCGAATGGCTGCACAGGGGTCCGGCAGAGCCGGCATAGGTGTTCGTCGGGTATCCCGAAACAGTCCGAAAACAGTATGGAAGGGTGTCTGACAAGGGTATCAAAAGGGTCCGGAGGAGGTCCTAAAACAGTCTTCGGCCTGGTCGACCTTTATCGCCAAGCATATCGTCGACCAAATCGACGGCGGCAATCGTGCCCTTAATCAAACCGCTTCTGCGTGAACCCAAGTGCTTGGGCGTTGTCGCTGACAACGTCAGATACGTCTTTTTCAAAGCCGGCGTCGCTTTCAGCGTGAATTTCGAGCGTGATGCGGAATTTGACGCCATCAGCCCGATCAAGTTCCGCAATGACGCTTTCAAAAACCTGCGAAGCTTTGACAGGCCCTCGGATTGTATCGAGTTCTATGACGCCGATAAACCGCGTCGGATTTTGCTGGACGGCAGGCGTTTGCGGAGAGCCTGATTTTGCATCTACTTTGACGCCCGCTTTGGCGTTTGCTGGCGATCCGGCAATGGAAGCTGCGCCTGCTAATGTTTGCGCAGCTACAGCACGTTTGACCAAGAGCGTGCCTGCGCCGAAGCGAATGTTCGCGCGCTTGTCGAGTTGAAGCTCGAGATATCTGTCGCCGTCTTTGCCGTTCGCGACAGCGAAAAATGCGACTTCCCCATCGGCGTCGGCCGTCGCGTCGGAAATCGTACTCGATAGCACCACCTCGTCACGCAAGCGCGGCATGTGGAGATATTCGAAATACCAGTCGCGGACCTGATCGACCGAAAGTTCATTTTTATCCTCCGGCCAAAGCTCCGCGAGCTGCTCCGAGAAGGTTTTTGCGCCAAGCGTCACGGCGATCGCTGAAGAATCCGTCGCCTTGTCCCACGCAGCCTCCGCCGGCGTTCGCTGGCCGCTCGGGCGCATCGCTTCGTGCTCAAACTTGGGTTTGCTCGCGTCTTCTACTGATTGCTCCGGCACGAGCAGATGCGCCCACGCTTTGCGAACGGTTTCGCGGGCGGTTTTTTCATTCTGATCGACGCGGCTTGCGATCTCCTGCTTTTGTCCTTCGTTCAGCGACAGAGCCCCGTCATTTTTGATGCTCTTCCAGGCGAGCAAGCGTTTCACTGCGCGCCGCGCCTCGTCGAGCAAACGCTCATCTGTTGCGAGGAAAATGAGTCCATTGCGGTATTTGCGCTGCCCGCCGGCGCGACGTTCAAGTCCATCACGCGCTTCATTTTCTGCAATGGAGCTTTCCCCGGGTGCGTAGGGGAATTGCGGGCCGAGAATGATCAGCGTTGACGTCGGGCGATCCTCGATTTGAGAGGCTTTGTCCGGCGCCGTGTGGACCCGGCCCCACGACGCTTTCGCACGCTCATCAGCGCGCAAGATTGAGATGATGGCTGCGTCCGCCTGATCATTATCAATATCAAGCTGCTTGTTTTCTGCGAGCTTGTTGAGCGTCGGCTCTGGTGCGTACCAATAGCGCCCCTCCACTTCGTAAAGGTGGGCTGACCGTTCCTTGATCTCGCGCAAAGCGTCGCCATAGATTGAAACCTGATCGCCGGGGCGTACGCAGGCGAGCCGCACTTCTGGCCCGGTGACGCCGCCGCGCGAGCTTGACGACGGCGCGGTGCTAACGAAGACAGCGCGCGCAGCGCGGCGGGCCACCTGGTCGTTCCGATAGCGTTGGCGGCGCATTTCCATTTCGACCGGAAGCGACGTATCGCCGTCGACTTCCGACTCGACAATTGAACCCCACGCGGGACCAGACAGCGGCTCTAGCAGCGCCCCGCGCACAGCGGGATCATCAATCCGCATGGAACTCGGCAAGATCAGCGGCTCATCGCTGCGCTCGCGATAGCTCGCATAGATCGTGCGCGCGAGAAGGGAGAGCACGCCGCGCGTGCGCTGGAATTTTTCGAGCGCGCCCCATTCCGATGACAGCTTGTCGAACAACATCGGATGGATGGGGTACGCCTCCATCATCAGGTCGCCGTAATCCTTGTCTCCGCAACCCGCAGGAAAGTCGCCCTTGTGATTGCGGTAATTCTCGCGAAAACGCTCGACGGTGCGCTTCCTTTCCTTCTCGCCTTGCGCGTCGAGTTCCTGGAAGAGCCGGCGGCGCACGACGGAATAAGTTTCCGAGCCTTGCGCCGGTTGCCACGTCGACTGCGTGCGGCCAAAAAGTTTTTCGAGCGCGCGCAACACATCCATGCCGCGCTCGCCGCCCGCTTCAAGGTCGCTATCAGGCAATGACCCCACGATCAGCGCATTCGGAACCTGGCTGGCGGCTTCGGTGAGCGACTGCAGGAAGGATAAATGCGCCGCATACCGCTCGCCGGTCAGCTGACGGATAAAGACGACAAGTTCGTCGAGCAGGATCAGCGAGGGTCTGCCCTTGAGCTTCAGAACTTTCTGGAAAACCTCAGCGCCGGGGCTCGTCCCGGCATCCTCCGATGCTTGAACGAGTGAAAGTCCGTCGCGGTCGCCGAGCCGATAAGCGAGATAGCCCCAGAGTGTGCGAACGGGTTTTCCATGCGCTATCGCGAGCGGCTGGTCTGGCGCCTTGTCGCTGCCGCTAAATACGGCGATTTTAACATCGCCGAAATTTGGTGAGCTGACCGAGGCAGCGATCGGCGCCAGCGTTTCGACCTCTTTGAGGTTTTTCACCTTTGACATGTGGAGGAGAGACAGAAGCGTGTGCGTCTTGCCGCCGCCGAAATTCGTCTGCAGACCAATGGTCGAAGGGCC
This sequence comes from uncultured Alphaproteobacteria bacterium, assembly GCA_937895955.1. Classification (GTDB taxonomy): domain Bacteria; phylum Pseudomonadota; class Alphaproteobacteria; order Caulobacterales; family Parvularculaceae; genus Amphiplicatus. The sequence continues at coordinate 14,102 of CALAZI010000160.1, forward strand.
GCCCTCCCCTTTCAAACGCTTGGCGGCGTTTTCGAGCGTGATCTTGAGGCCATTGGTGAGATAGGTCGCGTTGAAGAACTCGATCGGGTCAGAATAAGTTTCCTCGCCCTCCACGCGATCGGCGGCCGCGAGATTGGCGGCGAACTTGTCCTTGTCGAGGCGGCCGGTAAGCACATCCTCGCGCGGCGGCGAGACGATTCGCCATGGCTTCAGTCCTTCGACTTCGCCGCCGCCGAGCAAGTCGGCTTGCGTCGCGGGCGCGGGCTCAGGAGCTTGCGCCGCCACGGCAAGAATCGCACGCGGCTTGCCGGCGCTCGCGTCCGGCGCTTTCGGCGCCGCCGTATCGCCCTTCGCGCGTGTCATGTCGGCGAGGAGGCCGTCGAGCAGCTTTTGCGCTTCCGCCGCTCCGGTCTTGGCGCCGACACCTGTCAACAGGTCGATCCCGCCTGACAGCGCGCGCAAGGTCAGTCGGTCGTCGATTGCGCCTGTCGAATGAGAATAGGTGTTGCGGCCAGCGAGCGCGGCGGAAGCTGCATCGCGGATTTCCGGCTTCAGCGCCTTTTCGAATACATCGCGCCAATTGTGGATGATTGAATAGAGAAGCGCGTAGGCGTCGAGGTCCGCCATCGGCGACAAGGATTGCGGAAGCCGCGCGTGCTGGCGCCAGTTGACGCCAAAGCCGGCTTTCAGCGTCTTCTCAACGAAGGGACGAATGCCGCCGTCGAGCAGTTCCACCATCGCGCCGATGCGGTCTCTGTTTTTCACAACTAACCTTCTAAGCTGGCGGGTAATGAAACGGGTTCTATATCCTGATTATTCCAAGCATTTATTGCTTCTTGATTGAAACATAATCCGACCCAAATCGCCAATCCAAACGAAATTGCGGTTCCGACCAAAAAGACGAAGTTGGAGCCGGCGGCATTCTTTTTTCTATTCGGCCAGCCCCAATTGCTCGCAAATTTGAGCGCGGTCCACCAGCCAATGAATGGCGCTAAAAGTGGAGGCGCATGGATTACAAGCGTCATTGCGATAAAACGTTCGATTCCGCCCAACCAAAGATCGACAATACGCCAAGATGACTTCTCGGAATCCCTCTGATCGGCAGGTGGGTAATCCTTTTTGATTGACGCTCGCATCAAAGCTAAAATCGCGCCGACAATTATCCACCCGCCAAATATTATACCGACGTATGCGATCGCCTGTGCCCAAGACATAAGCAAGCCTCCAAGAAAAAAGCGAACTCAAATAAATTTCGGTTGCTCCGGTGCTGATCTAACGCCCGCTTCGCTGGCTCGGTCGGCGGCGCGTTCTATTTCAGGCCAGGCGACTTGCAGCTGGTTCCAGACGAGCGCTTCGTCGGCCTCTTTCTTGTTGGTCGCGCGTTCGAAGAGGCGCTCGGCCAGCAACAGAACATCGGGGCCAGCGAGGCGCTTTTCGGCGAGCAGGCGTCCGGCGGCGTCATAGCCGCCGTCTTCGGCGAGGAAAACGCGCGCCATGTGCTGCGCCATTTCCCAGATCGTGAAACTGTCATCGGTCGACGGACGCCAGTTCTTCGGCATTTCATCGCGCGACAGCAATTTCGCCCCGCCGCCTTTCGAAAGGAAAAGCCCGGAGGCGTTCATGCGCGCCTCTGAAAGGTTGAAGCCCTGCAGCATGGTGATTGCCTGGCCGGCGCCCTTTGTCACGGTCTTGTATCCATGCAGCTGATGCCATTCGAGCGCGAAGCGGGTTTCGGCGTCGAGGGCTTCCGTCCCTTCGGCGAGGATTTCGTCGATTTCCTTGTTGATGAGCGCGAGCGCCGTTGCGACGGTCATCTCGCTGTCGTCAACCTCGCGCACCGCCTTGTACTTGGAGAAGACGCCGATGCCGGGGCCGATCGCCGCCTGGCGTCGGTCAGGCAAGGGAATGCCAGCCTCCTGATGGTCCTTGATCGCCTCCCTCATTGCGAGCTTCAGCTCACGGACGAAATCGCGGCGGGAAATGATGGGCGCATCGTCTGGGCGCGCACGGCAGACGAGGACTACGGAGGATGCGAGAGCATTAATGTCTTTTTTTAAGGCGTTTGTCGCTTCAGTCCTAACTGGCCACGTCCCATCAATGTGCAACCCAGAACTGACCGCCGCCTGAAGAAAAGCGGCCCATCCGGGCGACAGAACGCCTCCTTCTCGCGCCTCTGATTGTTTGAACGCATAATAGATTGCTAGCGGCGCTTCGGCTGATGCGTTTCGCATTGCTTGAAGCGCCGTCTTCATACCTTCCATGAAGTGCTTTTCTGCTTTCCCTTTGCCGCCGTGTCGATAAGGGGTAGCAACGAGCTCCTCGGCTTTTGGCGTAACCAGCCGACGAAACAAGTCTGGGTGCACTGCTCCGATGCTTCGTCGAAGCCAGACGTAGAAAAAATCTGACAAGTCAGCATACCCGATATTGTCGTAATAAGGCGGGTCCGTGCAGATTACAGTTGGCCTGACCGGATAGTTATTTTCGGGCGCATTGATTGATTTAACCTCACCGAATGACGTCTGGCCCTGCTGCGCTAGCGGTTTGGCCAGCGAATCGACCGTCCCCATGAAATCACCGCCAGCGCCGGCGAAAGGTTGGGTTTCTGCATAGCTCCACTGCATCGGGATTGCTTGTCGGCCGAAGGCGGCGGCCAAGCGGCCCATTCCCGGTTCCCAAATCGCCAAGCTGCAATTTCGCGAAAGGCATTTGTTCACTGCAAACGCCAGATACGTCGCCACGGCGTCAGCGTAGGCAGTGGGGCCGGCGCCGCCTTCGGCGAGAGGTTTTTCGTCGCCCTTTCGGCTCGCGAAGGCGAGCGAGGCTTTCGCGTCCTCAAACACCCTCTCCCTCGCCGCCTTCACCAGATCGGAAAACGTGGTGAGCGCCGTCAACTGCCGTGGGGTGAAAAGATCGATCCATTTGCCAAGACCGTAGTTCGGCGTCTTGAAGTCGCGCGGATTGTTCGGCAGCGGTTGATCGAGTTCCGGAGCGTCGGGCGGACCGATTTCAGCGCATCGTTCATGCATCTTGTCCGGAGCTAGATACGTCCTGCCACGAGTCCCTTCGGCAACGATCGCCATCAATCGGACGCCAAGGCCTTCCACTTTGCCGCGTTCGCGTACATACGAGAAAGGCATTGAAGCGCCGGACAAGAAGCACGTCCCACCGCTTGAGCGGCCAATCGTGCCTTCTGCGGCAGCTTCCAATTCCCCCTTCGTTACGCCGCTGGCCTTGACCGTAAAGCGCCAGCCGTCCTTCGCCTTGTCGTCCTTCACTGGAATGACGATTGCTTCCTTGCCTTTCTTCGACGACAGCACGAAGGAGGAGACGAGCGGGACATGCCGGCCCTTTTGCTTTGGATCGGGCGAGGCGACGGTGCGCGCCCACAGCCAGGCGATGACGGTCGCCTTTGATCCGTCTGATAACTCCGCCTGCGGATAAAGACGGCCGATCTTTTTCTCCGCCTCGTCGCGCATCCATTCGCCATAGCGGCGGACGTCTTCGGCGAGGCCCTGCGCGCCCTTCCATTGGCGCGCGATCAAACTCTTGTCGTTCGCGACGGCCGGATGGACGGGGGCAAGCCCTGCGAATTTCGGCGGGAACTCTATAAGCGCCTTGGTGATGAGGACCGCGACCGGATTCAAATCCGACCCATAGGCGCGAAGCCCCAAGCGCTGCGCCTCCAGCGGGATCGACCCGCCGCCGCAGAAGGGATCGTAAACCGGCGGGCCTTTCTTCTGCAGATAGTCGATGACGGCTTGCGGCTTTTTCTCGCTCGGCGGCTCCTCGCCCAGACCCCAGGCGACCGAGCGCGCGATTTCATAGCGCGCTGCTTCGATGTTTCGTTCGAACTCCTTTTGCGCCGCCGCACTCGATTTCGGCCATTCGACCATTTCCTCGATGACTTTGTGGAGGCGAAGCCGTTCGCGCCGCTGGTCGTCTTCAGTCGGGAATTTATTAGGCCAGGCGGAGGGATCATCAACGAGTTGCGCGAACAGCACCGCGCGGCACGCCGCCAGCGGACGCCGCGCCCACCACAAATGCAAGGTCGACGGATGGCCATGACGGACGGACTTCTCCCGGCTTGAAGCCTTGTTGATTGCTTCAATGGGAATCGAATGTTCGATAAGTTTGAGGCGCGATTGATTCGTCATTTTCTGACGGAACCAGAAAGCTTCGGCGCCGTCGAGCCCAGAGCGATCACGTCCTTCACCGCGTAATGTCGGCAGATGTCTTTGAACGCGCCTTCGTCCCAGAAATGGCGCGCGGGGTCCTGCACATAGACTGGTTGGCCGGAGAAGCCGTTTTCCACAGGCACGAAGACGAGGAAGTATTTTTCCCCAGCGTTCCGCGCCTCCAGCATCTCATTCTTGGTGACGATGATCTCCCGCCCGCCGACGACGCGGCCTTTCACCTCCAGGAAGAAAATCTCGCCCTCGGAGGTAAAGGTCTCGATATCCCAGCCGCGCTTCGCCGTCGACACATCAACGGGCGTTCGCCCTGCCGCCCGTTCCGCCGCCATGACCGCCGCCATGGAGAGGCGTTCGGTCTCCGCCGTTTCTTCGGCGAAGCCGTTCGGCGCAGCCCCATCGCCCTTGAGGCTGGCGAGGAGGCCCCCCGGGATGACGAGCGCGCCACCTCTGATCGCCGGCGTGGAAGCCGAGATGTCGCGCTCGCGCGCCAGCTCGTGCAGGCGCAACTCCAGACGATCGGCAAGTTGGTTGGCGCGCGTCTCCGCCTTTTGAAGCGCCAGGCGCTCGTCCTTCCCTGACTTGATGGCCAGCCGATGCTGATCGGCGCGGCGGCTCCAATAAGCGATCTCTTTCTTGAGGCGGATGCGCACTTCCTCCTCAACCTTTTTCGTGTGCGCGATGCGCCGGGTCTTTATTTCCTCAAGGTGTTGAACGGCGATGTTCTGGCTCGCATAGCTCCTTGCGCGGGCGAGGAGATCTCCTTTCAGCCAGTCGGCGTCGCGAATCTTCTCGATCAGCGGCAATTCGTCGGCGGTCGCAGGGCGCATGTCGAGATAAGGCGCGGCGCCCGCGTCCTGCCCCTCGCCGCTCGCGCGCATCAGCACGAACTGCATGCGCTGCGAGATCGTTCGCGGATTACCCTCAGAAGTTGGCACGCCGTCCTTTACTTCGTGCTCAGCCATGACAAGTAGTTGCGGTTCTATCGACGGGTCGGCTTCGGCGATGAAAACCGTTCCCTGGCGCAAGGCGGCGTCGAAATTTTCAATCGTCAGATCAATGACGGAATCAAGGAGCGGATGGCCCGGCGCGATCAGCGACGCCGCCGGCTTTCCTTCCGCACTCCGTACAAATTCCTTGTCGAAGGCGACGCGCGCATAACGTTCCAGCACGGGGTCGCCGCGGCCGATCAGATGATCGCGGCTGCGAATGATCGCCGGCACGCGGGTGATTTCAAAGCGGCCGGGTTCGCGCGGCTCCATTACGCCGCCGAGCCGTTTGAACGCCTCCTCAAAAAACATTTTGATGAAATGCGGCTGGAGCCTGCGCGCACGGGCGCGTTCCATTTCATGGTGAAGCTCTTTCACCTTTTCGGGACTCAGCGCCTCACGCGATAGCTGCGCGCGAGAGGTAAGCTCATCAAGGCGTTCGCGATCGACGGCGCCGTCGATCTTTTCGAAGAGCTTCGCCTTGATGTCAGGCCGTTCGCCATAGCGCACCGCTTCGAAAAGAAGGTCTTTGAGGCTGCGATCCTGAAACGCTTCGCCCAGCACGTCATAGACCTTCCCGCCAAGCGCCTTGCGCGCTTCTTCGAGCTTTTCGAGCAGGCGCTGATAGACCTGACCCTCGCGCGTTTCGCCGGCGACGAGATTCCAGAGGTGGCAAACTTCCGTCTGGCCGATGCGGTGGATGCGGCCGAAGCGTTGCTCCAGCCTATTCGGATTCCACGGCAGGTCGTAATTGACCATCAAATGGGCGCCGCGCTGCAGATTGACGCCCTCGCCCGCAGCATCGTTTGCGACGAGCACGCGCACTTTCGGATCGTCATTGAATGCGGCGACCGCCGCGCGGCGCTGCTGGCGCGGCACGGCGCCGTGAATGACCTTAACCGCCTCCGGATCGCCGAGCCGGCCGACGATTTTCTCCTCGAGATAATCAAGCGTGTCCTTTGGCTCTGTGAAGATCAGAATCTTCTTCTGTTTGCCGGTCGCCGGATCATAGACCGGCGGCTTGTCGAGGATCGCCGCCAGCTCCACCCATTTGGTGTCGTCGCCAGACCGGCAAAGCGCATAGGCCTTCTCTTCAAGCACGCGAAGGCTTTCGATTTCGCGGCGAAGCTCCTCCAGCGTGCGCGCGGAGGACGCCGAGTCGATCGCCTCCTGCTCAAGCTCTTCAAGCTCCTCCTCCGGCAGGTCGAAAAGTTCGGCATCATCCGCTGGAATTTCGAGCGCCGGCATATCAGTCAGCTTTGCGCTTGGCGCCCCTTTAGCTTTCAACTCCTCTTCCTCAAAGCGCTTCAGCAAGCGTTCCCGGCGGCGTTTCAGCGAACGCCATATAGCGCGCGGCGAAGAGGCAAGGCGCCGCTGCAGCGATTGCAGCGCGAAGCCGACATTATTCTTTTTCTTCTGGTCGCCTTCCGCAAAGCGCTCCGCGCGATTCATTTCATCGCGCACATAATCAGTAACAGCCGTGTAAAGGTCCGCCTCCGGCGCTGACAGCGGATAGCTCACCGTGTAAGCGAAGCGATCCGGGAAAAGCCGCCGTCCATCGAACCAGTAAAGCTCCTCCTTGATCATCCGGCGCATGAGGTCGCTGGCGTTCGCCGTTCGAACGCCCTCGCGATAGGCGCCTTCGAACCGATCATTGTCGAGCAGTGAAAGGAAAAGTTGGAAGTCGTCTTCCTTGCCATTGTGCGGCGTCGCTGTCATGAGAAGGAAGTGGCGAGCATGGACGCCGAGCAGCCGTCCAAGCTGAAATCGTTTGGTGTATTTGACCTCGCCGCCTGTGTAGCTCGCCGACATGCGGTGCGCTTCGTCGCAGATCACGAGATCGAAATCCGGCGAGGCCTTGATCAGCTCCTGCACGTCTTCAGAACGAGACGCCATGTCGAGGCGGAGGATGAGGCGGTCGAACTCAGCGAACGGATTGCCGCTATAGCTCGTGCGCATCATTTCGCGGCCGACGATACGAAAATCGAGATCAAATTTTTCAGCTAGTTCGTCCTGCCATTGCTCGACGAGCGATCCCGGCGCGACGATCATGCAGCGCTTCAGGTCGCCGCGAATCATCAGCTCCTTGATGAAGAGCCCCGCCATGACCGTCTTCCCGGCGCCAGGGTCGTCAGCGAGCAGGAACTTCAAAGGCTGGCGCGGCAGCATCTCCCCATAAACTGCCGTGATCTGGTGCGGCAGCGGCTCGATGTTCGAGCTCGTGAGGGCGAGATATGGGTCGAAAAGGTGCGCGAGCGAAATGCGCCGGGCCTCCGCCGCTAAGCGGAAATTTTCGGCGCTTCCTTCAAACGAGAACGGCGCGGTCGGCGTTGCCACGCTAAGGCGCTCCTCGTCTGCCCGCTGGAGGATGCGCTGATCCAGCCCTTTTGCAGTGCGGAAAGTCACTTCGAGCTGATCGGGGGACAGCCAAGACGCCGCTACGACCTCCGCCGGCCCGGCCGGACTAAGGCCTTGAATTATGTTGCTTCGCTTTATTTCTTCAAGTCGCAGCATAGGTTATGCTTTTGCCTAAACGCTTCTAAAGATGGACATTGTACTCGAATGACGAATGGACCAGGCGTGAATTCTCAGCCGTTTGAGGAACTCGAAGGCCTTGATACTGCAAGCGCTGACGGTTGGGGCGACTATCCGTTAGATTCTGTGTTTGTACGCACTGAGACGCGGACGGTCTCGGAAGTTGCAAGACGTATCGAAGGCGATAGATACATACTCGATCCTGAGTTTCAAAGGGATTTTGTCTGGAATAGTACGAAGCAATCAAAGCTGATTGAAAGTTGCATCATGCGAATTCCTCTGCCCGTATTCTACGTGGCAGAAGCACCAGACGGACGCATCATTGTGGTTGATGGCCTCCAGCGACTGACAACTTTTGTACGGTTTCTTAATGACGAGTTAAAACTCACTGGACTCGGGAACGCGGATAGCCATTTTGGTTCGCACATGCTTGAAGGAAAATTTTTCAGAGACCTTCCAGTCGGGCTTCAAGAGCGCGTCCTCGATACCCAGTTGACCATGTACATTCTCGACGCAAAAGCTCCAGAGAGAGCGAGATTGGATATTTTTGAACGCGTTAACAGCGGTGAACCACTTACACGCCAGCAAATGCGAAATGCTTTGTACAGCGGCCCCGCAACAACTTGGCTAAGGGAAGCGTCGCTGCTTCCATCTTTTCAAACGGCGACGGGGGGCAGCCTAAATAAGAAGACAATGCGTGACCGCGAAGCAATCAATCGCTTTTGCGCATTCAAGTTGCTTGGCTCAAACGCCTACAATACCAGTGACATGGATTCATTTTTGGCGGATGGATTGGTTAAACTAGCAAAGCTTTCTCAAGATGAGCGCGCCAATCTGTTGGAAAACTTCAATAGAGTAATGAAAATGAATTACTCAATGTTTGGCGAACATGCGTTCCGAAAGTCACTAGCCGATCAGCCGCCAAAAGCTCGAAGTGTCATCAATATTTCGTTGCTTGAAGTAGCCTCCATCGCAATGTCCACAATAATTTTCGAAGATCAAAATCATGTGGGTCAGGTGAGGGATGGTCTACGGCAATTGCTCAGAAGCGATAATGACTTTATCCAAGCCATTACTTATTCAACAAATAGCACAACAGCGGTAAAAACACGCCACTTCAAGCTAACGAAGCTTGTTAAAGACGCGAGCGCAAAATGATTTCTACAGTTGAGGTCAGCCATTTCAAGTGCTTCGCTAAATTACGGCTACCTTTTCGCAAACTAACTCTGTTGACAGGTTTTAACGGCGGCGGCAAGTCAAGCGCATTGCAGCCAGTTTTATTTTTATCGCAATCTCTTCGAGGCAATATCAAGGGTGACGGTTTTTCATTGAATGGTGATCTTGTTGAGCTTGGAACAGCAGGCGAAGTGATTCATTCAATGGCGGAAAATCGCACTATCGACATTTCGGTCGAAACTGAAAATGGAAACGTTGCCGCATGGGGCCTATTCGCTTCACCAAGCCATCGACATCTCACATTGAAGAGTCGCCCGCCGGATTCGTCCGAAATCGAACGTCTATTGCGTAGGATAATTTTCATAAGCGCGATTCGAGAAGGAGCATCTGATGCATTCCCTATGCCAAATAGCATTGTCGAAGATTCGATTGATGTTGGAAGAGATGGACGATTTGCACCATATTGGTATGATCAAAAATCAGATTTTGAAGTGACCGAGGGACGCAGAATTTCCAGCGAAGCCGCGCCATCGTTTCGTATTCAGTTCGATAGTTGGTTAGGCAGTTTATTTCCAGGCGCCCAGGTCAACGTCCAACAGCTGACTCAAGTATCCAAACTTTGTTTGCAGTTCCGCTTTTCTGATACGGGTAACTGGAAACGTCCGGCGAATGTTGGCTACGGCCTCACCTACTCATTTCCAATATTAGTCGCGCTACTTGCAGCCTCCACGGACCAAACCATTTTTATTGACAGCCCCGAGGCTCACCTTCATCCAGCCGCACAGTCCGAAATGGGAAGGGTATTAGCTAGCTTCGCAGCTGCTGGTCTGCAAATCGTCGTTGAAACGCACAGCGATCATCTTTTGAATGGGATAAGAGTAGCCATAAAAGACGGAATTCTCGCGCCATCGGATGTGGCTGTCCACTTTTTTCAGGGTGCATCAGACAAAGATCATGGTGTATTATCACTCAGCATAGACGAGAACGGTAGAGTAAGTAACTGGCCCAATGGTTTTTTCGATCAAGGAGAGCGCGATCTTTCAATCTTGTCCGACTGGGGAAAAAAATGATGTTCTATGTGAACGATGCTTCCTTGCAGAAGCAGTTCGCAACTAGTGCCGAATTCATCAACGCATTTACATCATTGCTTCGGCTTCGAGCACTTCCCGGATTACAAAATCGCATACGGTCCCAACGTGCTTTGGTGATGGCTCGAGTCACGCCCGAGGCAACATTGAGGGAAGTCATCATAGGAGCGGCTGATCGGGAATTTCGCCAATCAGCACTCATCTGGTTAGACAAGACCGGACCTTACATTGATGATGACCGCGCCGAAGACGATGACGATTACTTTGAATTCGAACGCCTAGATGTTACCGATTCGGGCCTAGGAGAGGCAGCCCGGCGCACAAAGTTTGGCGAGGATTGCGCAACATATAGCTTTGTTGGAGGTCCGATCAATTTTGCGGTAACGCCGCTCGAAGTCGATCACGGATTAATAGAAGATCGTTTGGGTACTTATTCAATCAATAACTTTTGGGCCTTTGATAAAACCGTGGAGCAAATAAACAATTTAATCTCGGTTCCTAATTCTTGGAAAGAATTACTTGAACTTTGTGAAGAGAATTTTCGTTTCGTACGTATTCACGGGACCATTTTGGACGAATTACAGAAACAGCCGTATCAAGAAGTGATTGGCTCTGGAGTCATCAAGTTGGTTCGTATCTTGAATGATTATATGGTCGCTGGCTGCAGCTTCGGTTTCGAATGTGAAAAGTGCAAGGAAATAATCGCTGTTTTTTTTAGTGGAGACAGAGCTCTATTTTCCGCCGAATCAAAAACTAACCAGGAAACCTTCAAAGCGGAATTGACTTTTCGTGACCCCGAGGATCACGACCATGTGGTGTTTGCTCATTGGCATGGAAAGATTAGTTATCGTTTTTTTCGCATGCACTTCGAATGGCCGGTGCCTAATGGCCAAAAATTTGTGAAGGTCGCTTACATTGGCCCAAAGATAACCAGGTCTTAGAGCCAACATCCAGCATACTCTTTTTATGCTGCCCCTCGCCGATTATCATTCGCGAAGAAGTCCTTCCAGAATCCGCTAATAAATGGAAAGAACATTAGAACAACAACAATACGAAAGCAAAAAACGATCGACGTAAAGAACCATTTTTCTGTATTGTGTGTTATAGCATGATATTTCCCGCGACCAGGGTAGAAATCTCGGGCGTCCCATCCGAATACCTCAATCATGTCAAAGGGAACGAATGTTCTGGCTGATTGATCTGCAAAATATAAGAATAAATCACGCTTACTGGGAGGTTGCGTCGCATTCTTGATGTTTTCGGCGACTGCGAATACTTTATTTTTCTCTAATTCATCAGCCGTCAAGGCTTCACGCGCCGACACGTAGCCGATCCACTTTTCAAGCGTCTCTTGGTTGAGCTGCCGAAAAACAAATCTTTGAGCACCTAGCTGAGCCGCGTCAATTTCAATTTTGTTGATGCGAGTTTGAACGTAACCGCTTTGAGGTTGAAATCGGTCATACGTCAGGTCTGCGAATAGATAGCAAGCCGCGAATACTCCGAGCACGGCACCGACCAGCTTCAAAATGTATGAATATCGGCCGATCGCCTTTGTAAGCAGGAATACGTAACCTAGCGCCCAAACTACAAAAACTACCGATTGTCCAAATGCAAGGTAGGCATTTGAGTGATAAGCGGTGGCTAAACGAAACAACTCATATGGAGCCGCAATGAGCACGATTGCAGACGAAACCCCTACAAAAGCAGCAATAGGGAGCATGCGCATGAAAGGAGAAGTAAAGTTTGTGCCCGAGCCAGGCGTTGAGCCGAGAACGGCAAAAGCTAGCGCCCAAACCAATCCGATTGATATGCCAACTCCAGTTCCTATTGCTATTGTAGTAATCCTTGAAGATTCATCTACTGTATAATATACGTGCAATATTTGGAACTGAGTAAAACATTGCTGTACGAACCTAATTGAAAGGAATGCAAATAATAGCTTCAGTAAAATCCTGTCAGTGCGATTTGCCCAGCCTCTCGGCAAATATGCTAATGTTGACGAGAGAAAGTTTGCCTGTTTCATGATTTGTCAGCCCCCTACCCCGGTGCATTCGAACAAGTAGAAGTCCGTGTCACCCTCCAGCCGAAAAGAATGCTGCATTAGACAATTCTTATTGCCAACATTGTTTGGCAAAAATGGTCGGGTGAGTTGCGTCCTTACAACATGGCGGTCGTCAGGATTTGCCTCGGCAAGCGTGTCAAATTGGAAAGAGTATGGCTCGGTTTGGCGAGTCGTCCAATTTGATCCGTTCACACCCGAACCGCCGCTGCAAATTTCAGCGTTGGTATACTTGTTGGCATATCGCGATTTTGAAAACTTTTTAATTTATTGATTTCAAAGCGCTATTCCATGTATGTGATTTCTCTTCTGGCACCAATTCCAGCGACAATGTCAGACATGCGCGGCAATTGACGCCGTAACCGGCGTTCCTTGAGACCATTTCGCTTTTTCAAGGAAATGGCGCGAGTGACGGGGCTCGAACCCGCGACCTCCGGCGTGACAGTTTTGGGATGTCATGTTTTCCGAAATTTTCCCCTGTTTTATCTAATGTGATTTAGCCTGATTTTTCAGCACCTTAGTGGACTTTCGGCGTCAAAAAAGTTAAACTTGGTTGTCCGAATTTGGATCGAATTTGACGCCGTTTGGTACCCCCTAGGTACCCCGCCGACCTCCGGCGTTATGGAAATAGGTACCTGAAAATGCCTCGCCGAAATATAGAACGACTTACAAAACGTAGTGTCGATCAACTCAAGCCAATAGATGGCCGCGACTACTCAGTGTGGGATGCAGAACTGACCGGTTTCGGGGTTCGGGTCAAACCATCTGGCGTCAAATCGTTCCAGATCAAATACCGCACCGCAACCGGCGACCAACGCAAAACAACCTTGGGCAAATACGGCGCTCTCACCGTCGAGAAAGCTCGTAAACTGGCACTCGTCGAACTCGGCAAGGTCGCCGCCGGCGCCGACCCTGTCGGCGAGGCCCGTGAATACAAAAACGGAATGACGATTACCGAACTCTGCGACCGATATTTTACAGAAGCAGAAGCCGGCCGAATTCTTCATCGAAACCGTCCGAAAAAGCCTTCGACATTGGCGGTGGATAAAGGGCGGATCGAAAGGCACATAAAACCCCTGCTTGGCAAAAAGCGAATCGCCGACCTGAAACGGATGGATATCGAACGCTTTATGTATGACGTTCGCGATGGAAAAACCGCAGTCGACGTCAAGACCGGACCGAGACGCCGCTCGATTGTCCGCGGCGGAGCGCAGGTAGGCGCCAAGTCCGTTCATCTGCTCTCCGCAATGTACAAATTCGCCATGCGGTCAGGATGGGTCGAAGACAATCCTTGCCTGAATATCGATAAACCAGCGGAGGGCAAACGGACGCGATTCCTATCAGAGGCTGAGTATAAGGCGATCGGCCTCGCGCTGGTTCGGGCCAGAGAGCTGGAACTCAGCCCTACCCTAATGAACGCCGCCGTCGCCCTCATGCTCACCGGCTGCAGAAGAGGAGAAATATTGAATCTGAATTGGGTCGAGATTGACCCTCAAAGTCGCTGCCTCCGGCTTCAGGATTCAAAGACCGGACCGCAGCTACGTCCTTGCGGAAAAGCGGCGTTTGATCATTTATCGTCGCTTCCACATGAAATGGATTCCAATTGGGTGTTTCCGTCTGAACTGTGCGACGGGCCCATCAAAGAAATCAGAAAATTTCTGGCCTGGCTTATGAAGGAATCAGGGGTCAGCGGAGTAACGCCTCACGTCTTCAGACATAGTTATGCCACGGTGGCCTTTGAATTGGGATATAGCGAGCTAATCATTGCCGGCCTGCTCGGGCACAAGCTGTCGAGCGTAACAAGCCGATATGCACATCGTGTTGATTATGTTCTTGCGGACGCTGCCGACCGCGTCAGTGAAACGATTCTTCACCGCTTAAATGCAAATGAAGACTCCTCAATTAACAGTAGTAGCATTTCCGAGGCAGCGTAATCCTATGCCGGCTAGCGCGCCGAGAGTTCGCTAGTAGATTGCACCAACCGGCGTGAAAGATACGCATCTAGATCTGTACGACGATATCGGACAAGGCGACCAACCTTGATGAACGGAGGCCCTTCACCGTATACGCGCCACTTATTCAATGTCGCTGCTTTCAAGCCGAGATACTGTGCTGCTTCTTCGTTGTTGAGCCGATCCTTTTTAGTCACATCGGTTTGATAGTTTCTTGCTGCAAGCGACATTTCACACTCCTACTCTCAACAGAACGAAGTTTGCTGATTTAGCTTTTACGAGTTACGCGACCTGCTCCAAACCAGAGCGCCGGTCCCGTCGTCCGCATTCTCAAAAAACGCCGCGCGGACGGGAGCGGCAAAGCTCGGATCATCGAGTTCAACGCTGAGAAATGACTTCTTGTCCTCGCCGGTGCTGTTCGAACGCCAGGCGGCGCCAAGCTCTGCGCCACCGGCGATAATCCGAAAGTCCGGCGCTTTCTTATTGCCGTTCTTATCGTTGGCGACGATTTTCGCTTTCACGTTGATTGTCATGGTTCGGATCGTTCCGACGTATCCATCCGGGCTTTTCGAAAATGTGCCGATTACGCTCATTTTGAAGTCTCCTTTGTTTTCACGGGTTGATGAAGGGTTTTGCGCGCCCGCCGGAAGGACCGATCGCTTTCCAGGAAGTTTTCAATCATTAACGCTGCGACTTCCGGGATCGACGCCTTCGCGCCATAGGCGCGCTCATGAAGCGCCGCATAATCGACAAGCGCTTCGTGAACGGGGGGCGCGAGCGATATGTTGAGCTTGATCGGGGCGCGTTCCGGAATCGGGCCGAGTTTTAGGCTCATCGGATCGCTCCTTCCGCTTCATACGGGCGAAGAACGAGATCTTTGTGAACGATTATGCGGAACGGCCATCCGGGCCTGATCCTGATTGTCGGTTGGATGTCGAGATTCCGCTGGACAATTCTTTGGCCGGCCTGATTTGCGGATGACTGCGCGGACTCTCTGAGCGCCTCTACCAGATCGCTTTCAGTGTCGCCGAATGACAATTCCGTTCCGACGCCGAGTAATGTCGAAAGGACGATGCCTTTCAGCAAGCGGAATGTATGAAAGTCCACCTTGTCGGCGAGCCCGGCGTAACCGGATACGTCGCTCGCTGGCATGTTTTCGATTACGATGGATGCGCCGTCCGGATAGATTATTCGAGACCAGACCAAAAGAGCTCGGGATTGTCCAAACGCGATGACGCTGTCGTATCGGCCGATAATTTTAGCGCCCTGAGGGATCAGCACATATTGGCCGCTCACCGTGTCGTAAACATTTTGCGTGACCTGCGCGACGACCGTTCCTGGCAAGTCGGAATTGACGCCCGTGATCAGGCTTGCCGGGATAATCGAACCGGCCATGACTTCGAATGGCGTTTCCGGGTCTTCGAGACGGTGGCTGTTATCAGTTGCGGAATCGAGGTCCCCCTCCAGAAACTGAAGTTTGCGGAACTGTCGGCTCGGATCGTTTTCGCGTTCGCTGCCGAACGGCGCCGGCGTCGCTGCGGCGCCTTGAAAGGCCGATGCAATATCAAAAGGCGACACGCGTTCCGGCGCGCTTTCTCTACTGATCGCCTGGACTGCTGGTGTCGATAGTTGAAAGAACACCCCTGCCTCGCGCGCATCGGCGGCCATCTGCGCTTCCCGGAGCGCCGCCTCTCTCGCCGCATCGGCCTCGGGCGAATTCCGAAACGGCGCGACGGGCGGCGGCGCCGAGAGATCGATTTCCGACGGGACCGAACCTTGCGCCGCCTGCTGCGCGCGAAGAAGCGCTGCGCCAAGATCGCCTGGCAACGGGTCGCCAAGCGGCGGGCGGATATCGGCGTAACTCGCCGGCAACGCCTCTAGCCCTTCGGCGGTCGGCTTCGTATCCACATTGTACAGCTCTTGAGGGCGCGCATCGCTCGCCGCGCGCGGCGGTTTCAAGGCAATGCTTGTTGCGGCGAAGATGACGAGCGCCGCTCCGCCCGCGGCCAGCATCAGCGCGTTCTTGTTAAGACGCGTGACGGGCCTCGGTCTGGGCCGCAGTTCGAGCGTCGATGGGTCTACTTTTTCACGTTCGGTCACGACCGCCTCTTCAGATCGGTTCTTACAATCCGAACGACATCCTGTTTCTTCCCGCCGAGACGCAATTCAGCGGCTGCAAAGAGACGATCGACGACATAGTAGTTGCCGCGCATGCGGTAATTGACGAGTTCAGGATCTCCTTTTCGTCCGAGAACGAATAGCGGCGGCGCTTCGCCTTGCGATATGTTCTCAGGGAACTGAATGAACACCTGACGCCCGTCATCGAAGACGCGGACAGGGCGCCAGTGCGGTTTGTCGCCCTCGATTTCATATCGAAACTGCAAATCGCCAGGCGATACGCCCGCAGAGACGATCATTTCATCGCGCTTGCGCAACTGTTCGTTCTCGTCACGGCGGCGTTTGAATTGGTCTTGCGGATAGGTCCAGGAAATCGCCGCCATATAGGTTTCGCGAAACGAGCGCATTTCGAGGTGATAGGCGCGGCGATCCGTTGTGATGACAAGGTTCGTTTTCAGGTCCGGCGCAATGGGCTTTACGAGAATATGCACGCGCTCGCCGCCATTGTTTCCATAGGGCCCGCCGCTGGTCGTATCGCCGACAATCCAGCGAACCGTGTCGCCGGCGGAAACCGAATAGAGAATTTCGCCTGGCTCCAGCGCGATATCCGTCACCTGCTCCGGCGCCGCATAAAGTCGATAAAGAGCGCCGTCCATGAAGGGATAGACCTGCACGGCATTGAGAAACCGGTCGAGGTCGGGCTCCACCTTGGCGCGGTCGTTTGCAGCGTCGATCCGTTCGAACGGGGCAAGCGATGGCGGCGGCGCGGGTTCTTCTTTCGGCTTCAATTGTCCGGGCAAAGGATAAGGCCTTGCGGTCTCGACAATCTCGCGTACTGGTTCGTCCGCGCCAAAGGCGATCTCTCGCGCGGGCTTCATTGGCGCTGGATCAAGCGGCGCCTCAAACTTCGCCGTTTCACACCCGGCTAATCCGGCGACGCTTGCTGCGAATAATAAACGCCTCATACCAAGCCTCCTCATGAGAGGTCCTTCGACCAATTGATTCCGTGAACGTAAATTCCGAGCGGGTTTTTATGGATCGCTTCCGCTGTACGCGGCGGCGACAGGACAATCGTGATATGGGCGGTAAACCGCTCTTGTCTTTCAAACTGGCCGTTGGTGTAGGTTTTTTCGACCCAGCGCACTTCGAAGCTGTCATCGCTGGCGCGCACCACGCTGGTCACTTCCACAGTGACGCTGCGACGGCCGATTTCAGCGAAAGGATCGTTCTCTCGTGCGTAATCATTTAATGCGACGGCGCCGCGATCCGTGGCGAAGTCATAAGCCTTCAGCCAGTTTTCCCGGACAACCACAGGGTCAATCGAAATGGAGCGAACATTGCGAATGAAATTCGCGATGTGATGGGCGATCTGCGCGTCTTTCGGTTTGTAAGTTTCAACCGCTGGGCCGACGGCGCGGACTGTCCCGGCCGCGTCAACCTCGACGACATAAGGCGTCACGATCGATTGCGTCGATCGCCATAAGAGTCCGCCGACGGCTGACAACGCAATGACGAGCGATCCGAACGCAGCCAATCTCCAATTTGCGGCCTGTGCGCGCGAGGACCCGATCCGCTCATCCCAGATCGCTTGCGCGCGTTGATAGGGAGTCTCCGGCGCCGGGGTTTCGCCGTATTTTACGGAAGAGCGCTTGAACATCATTTCAGTCCTCGTCCTGTCGAAGTTTTGGCGCATCGCCGGAACCCGGTCGGTCTCCCGAAGCGACCATGTGCGTCGCCGTCAGGCTCGCGTCCCGCAATCCCTGCTCGCGGCGCATGCGTTGCGCCCAATCGGGCGCGTTATTTGCCGCTGCGTCTTTTACGCCCGGCACGTCTTTGGCCGCCGAAAGCGCCGGGTTGATTGATCCGCCGGTTGACGTAAATGCGCGCCGCGCGCCCGATTGAAAGGCTTCGCCCGGCGAGCCCATTGCGCGCGATACGGAACTGCGAGCGCGGTCAGCAACGCCAGCGGCGCCCGCCTGCGCGACAGCGCCGACGCCGGCGGCGGTTGAACGCCATCCGCTTTCGCCGGACCCGACGCGACCTAGGGAGTAAGCAGCGCTTGCCCCGCCGGCCATGGACGCTCCCGCGCGCACGGCCGATTGACCGGCGGCGACGCCCGAACGGGCGCCAGACGCCGCAAGCGCGCCCGCGCCTAACACTGCCGCGCCTGTACCCGCAGCCGTGGCAACCGCTGCGCCTGCGCCGAGTTGCGGGGCGCCGGCGACAAGCCCTGTGGCGATCCCAGGCCCGAAAATGCCAAGCGCCAATAGTGAAAGAGAACCGAGTATGGTTGACGCTGCCTGTTCAAGGGTCACCGATCCAGGCGTGAATGTTGAGGTGACCGATCCGAATATGGTCGAGCCGATGCCGACGATGATGGCGAGAACCATGAGCTTGACGCCGGAGGCGACAACATTGCCAAGCACCCGCTCCGCCAGAAACGATGTCTTGTTCCAGAGTGCAAAAGGAACGAGGACAAAACCCGCAAGCGTCGTCAGCTTGAATTCAATGATTGTGACAAAAAGCTGAATGGCGAGAATAAAGAACGCGAAGAGCACGATCACCCATGACAGCAAAATGATCATGATGGTGACGAAGTTGGTGAAGAAACTGGGGAATCCGATTAGTGAGTTAGCTTCCTCCAGAAGCGGATAAGCCGCGTCATATCCTATCGCTGCAACAAAGCCCGGCTTTAGAAGGTCCGCTGCGGTAAGCGACGTTCCCGTCGCAACGAGGCCGAGCCCCGCAAAAGACGAAAAAATGATATTCGCGAGCAGCGCGAAGTTGTTAATGATAAAAGCGAACGCGCCGACATAGAGCACCTTTTTGACAAACTGACCCAGGACGTTTTGTTCGCCGGCGAACGCCCAGAACAACCCCGCAAGGACGACATCAATGCCAATCAGGACAGCGGTCAGAAAACCGACATCGCCGGCAAGCAGCCCAAAGCCGCTATCGATATAGGTGATGAACGTGCTGGTGAAATCGTCGATGACGTTGAGGTCGTCCATGGGCGTGCTCGTTGATTAAGAGGGCGTGTAAGCGGAGCCATCGCCGAGAAAGCGTCCGCGATGTATCCGGGCGCGTTCTTCCGTTTGCAGCTGGCGCGCGCGATCAAGCGCTTCGGCGCGATATTGAACCGCCAGCAATTGCGCGGTCTGCATGGACTGCTTGGTTTGAAGCGCGAGCAGCTGGTTTCCGGCCTGCTCCACCTGCAGGCCGCCAATAGCGGTTTCGCTCTCGTTGACAATTTCTTCGAGCGTCGAAACGTCGAGGGCAATCGTCTCTGTCACCTTCGCCTGCATAACGAGGGCGTCATTCAACGCCCTGCTCGCTTCTTTCCAGTGAGCGTTCGCCGCCGCGCCCATGGCGAGGTTGGAAAAGGCGGAATAATCTTCAGGAAAGAGCGTTTTGAAGGCGGCGTCGATGGTTGCGACATCATAGGCGAGCCCGTTGGCGGTTTGAATCAACTTGTCGATCTCGACAAGGCGCGCCTTCAACGCCGCCTTTGCCGAATAGGGAAGCTGCGTCAGCTCTTTCGCCTGATTGGCGATCATCGCCGCTTCATTCGTCAATTGCTTGATCTGATTGTTGATCATCTCAAGCGTGCGCGCGGCTGTCAGAAGGTTTTGCGCATAGTTGGTCGGGTCGTAAACGATCCCGCCCAGGATAAAGGCGTTGGCCGGGGGCGCCTGCGCGATGCTCGCGGAGATTGCCAGTACAAGCGTTGAAACAAGGGTCTTCATTTTGCGTTTCATTCTCTTTCTCCTTTCGATGATGATGGTTCCGGCAAGAGAGCGGCGGCCCAGTCGAGCCCCTTCGCCGCAAGCAGTTGCTGTGCAAAGGGCGCGTCGCTCGCCTCGCGGAGTAACTTGTCGATGAGCCGGTGATCCTGCGGCGAAGAGGCGCCGCAAAAGACGAGCGCAATGTCTCCCAACCGAAGATCGAAAATGCGATTGCCCACGGGAGACTGGTAATAATACTCCTGCTTGGGCGTCATGCTTGCGATGATGTCGATTTGCCGGTCGTTCAGCCCAAAGTTCGAATATGCTGAATAGATGCTCGACTCTCGCGCCCGCGGATTGGGCAGGAATATTCTCGACGGACAGGATTCTATAATAGCTGGCGCAATCGTCGATGCTTGCACGTCGCTCAGCGACTGGGTCGCAAAAATCACAGAAACATTCTTCTTGCGAAGCGTCTTCAGCCAGTCTCGGATTCTTCCCGAAAACATTGGATTGTCGAGAAAGAGCCAGGCTTCGTCCAACAACAACAGCGTGGGATTTCCGTTGAACCGCTCTTCCAGCCGGTCAAAGAGATAGGTGAGCGCCGGTGCGATAGCCGACTGCTGCCGCATGAGCTCTTCCATCTCGAAGCAAACGAGATTCGAAAACGAAAACGCCTCATTATCTGCGTCAAAGAGGTCGCCGAATGCTCCTTCAACGGTGAAAGGCTTCAACGCATGGCGGAGAGTCCGGTCTTGGACCAGGAGTGAGAAGCCGGTGAGCGTGCGCTCAGCGGTCGGCGCAGCGGCAAGACTGGATAACGCCGACCAAACCGCCTCTTTGATTGGAGGATCGACCGTCACGCCTTCCTGCGCCAGCAAACCAAGCAGCCAGCGTTGGGCGCGCGCCTGGTCTTCCGGCGCCTCAAGATCGCGCAAGGGTTGGAAGGAAAGATCCGCCTTCGACCCGAGATCATAGACGACCCCTTCAAGACCGAGGCTTGCAGCGCGGATCGAGCGGCCTTTATCGAACGCGAAAACTTGCGCATTCTCATAACGGTGAAACTGCGCGGCGATGAAAGCGAGAAGCACCGATTTACCAGCGCCGGTTGGCCCGACGATCAGGGTGTGTCCGACATCGCCGATATGGGTCGACAATCGAAACGGCGTATGGCTGCGGGTTGTCGCCAGGGCCAAGGGCGGTCCGCCCAGATGATCGTTACGCGCCGGCCCCGCCCAGACGGAGGACAATGGCGCGATATGCGCTAGGTTTAACGTGTGAATGAGCGGCTGACGGATATTGGCGTAGAGATGTCCAGGCAGACTGCCGAGCCATGCATCCACGGCGTTCACCGACTCGCGAATGGTCACAAAGCCACGTTCGTTCAGGACGCGCTCGATTTCCCGAACGCGTTGATCAACGACGCTCCGCTCCTGATCGTGTACGATAACCGACGTCGTTAGAAACCCGAAAGAAACGTCGTCCGCGCCGAGTTCCTGCAACGCCGCATCCGCATCCGCCGTCTTATTGTCGGCGTCCGTATCAACGAGGGCGCTGGCTTCATTGAACAGAGTCTCTTTGATGATTGCGGCAATGGATTTGCGTTTGGCGAACCACTGGCGGCGGTATTTGGCGAGTTCAGCGGACGCCCTCGCCTTATCCATTGCGATGAAGCGTGTCGTCCAGCGATAAGGAAATGCGAGCGCGTTGAGGCTATCCAAGAAACCCGGTTCGCTCGCCGGCGGAAAACCGAGGACGGAAATCACCCGCAGATGCGCTTCACCCAGTTTTGGTTCAAGACCGCCCGTTAGCGCCTCATCGACGATCAGCGCATCAAGATAGAGAGGCGTTTCCGGGGCGATGATGTCATGCCGTTTTGAAGACACACACGCATGCAGATAGGCAAGCGTTTCATCATCATCGAGCGGGCGGCATTCCGGCATCGCCAGCGCCAAGAGATCGATCGCTTTGTCTGTCTCCTGGATAAAATAACCAAGACGGTCGCCCGCATGGTCCAGAGCGGCAAGTTCGTCCTGTTTCAGGAATGCTCGCTCGGCTCGCGCCGTCCGGTCGGCCGGCGGCATATAAGCCAAGGTGAGAAAGTATTCGCATTCGAAAAATTCCGCGGTCGATTCAAATGCGGCGCGGCGCTCCTCGTCGATGAGGAATGATAAGGGGCACGGCCACGCGCTCGTCGGATAATCCGCCGCGGGAACCCTGCCCGCTTCGAAATGCAACACCCAGCCTGATCGGAACCTGCGCAGAACATTGTTGATGCGCGCCGTATATCTGAGAAGTTCTTCAGGGCTGGCGCTTTCGAGATCAGGACCGCGATAACGGATAGTCCGTTGCAGCGCGCCGTCTTTATTCAGAACAACGCCCGGCGCGACAAGCGCCGCCCAGGGAAGATAATCGGCAAGGCGCTTCGGACGCTTTTGATATTCGGCGAGATTCAGCATGAGAGATACGCACCATGATTCAAGTGTCTGACGCCCACCTCCAGAAATTTCGGGTCTTTCTTCGCAGCGTAAACCGCGGCGGCATGTCCGATCAGTCCCAGCACAATGCCCGCTAACCACATCTGCATCCCGAGCCCGACGGCGGCGGCGATGGTGCCGTTGATGATGGCAATGCCGCGCGGCGCGCCCGCCATTAAGAGCGGCTCCGTCAGGCTGCGATGAATTGGGATAGAGAAGCCCTCAATCATTGTCTTTCCCCTCAAACCAGCGCGCCGCCGCCGAAGGAAAAAAAGGCGAGGAAGAAGCTTGTCGCGGCAAAAGCGATCGAGAGCCCAAAAACAATCTGAATAAGGCGGCGGAATCCGCCGGACGTATCCCCGAACGCAAGTGACAGTCCGGTGATAATGATGATGATCACAGCGACGATGCGCGCGACGGGCCCCTCAATCGATGCGAGAATTTGCGTCAATGGCGCTTCCCATGGCATGCCGGATCCCGCAGCGTGTGCATGTCCGCTGAAAAACAATATACCGATGGCAAGTAATGCCGACAGATGAAGGGCGCGAGAATAGCTGCGAGCGATCATGAATGGTCTCCGTTATTGACGATAAAAAGTTCAGGCGCGTCGGCGGGCTGCAGCATGTAGCCTTGCTGTTGGTCATACCCCGTGACGCGAATGATCTCGGTGACGCGCCGCCCTTCATGCGTCTTCTCGATAAAGGCGACGACGTCGACGGCTTCCGCGATCAGGGATTGCGACGCGCTTTGAGACCGCTCTCCGATCAATTGCTCCAGACGTGCAAGCGCCAAGACTGCTGAATTCGCATGGATAGTCGCAATGCCGCCCGGATGGCCCGTGTTCCAGGCTTTCATGAGGTCGAGCGCCTCGCCGCCGCGGACCTCCCCGACGATAATTCGGTCCGGTCGCAATCGCATGGTCGAACGAACGAGCGTTTCAAGCGACACGCGCTGCGATGTGCGCAGGGCGATGGAGTCTTTTGCTTCGCATCGCAGCTCTCGCGTGTCTTCGAGAATGACGACACGCTCATTGTGTTCTGCGATTTCAGCAAGAAGTGAGTTCGCCAGAGTTGTTTTACCGGACGCCGTACCGCCGGCGATCAGAACACTGCTTCGCATACGCACGGCTGATCTAAGAACCTGCGCCTGACGTTGCGTCATGACCCCGGCCAAAACATAATCGTCGAGAGGAATGACGATCTTCGAGGGCTTTCGGATCGTGAATGCAGGATTGCTTGAGACTGGCGGCAAGACGCCTTCAAATCGTTCGCCGGTTCCCGGCAGTTCTCCGGAGATAATCGGGTGCTCTTGATCGCAGACGGTGTCGAGAGCCGATGCGACAAGTCGGATAATCCGCTCGACATCGGCAGCCGCCATGGGCGCGTCCGCTCTCTCACGACCACTTCCAGCGCGCTCGATCCACAAGGCGCCGTCGGGATTGGCGATGATTTCGGTCACGCCGTCATCGTCAAGCGCGCTTGCGATTGCCGGTCCGAACGCAGTCTTGAGCATCGAAATCCGGCGAAATGCTACCCGCGCAGTGTGTTGTTGGCCCTGGAGGTTGATCATTGGACCGCCTCCGCGCGCTGTTCGCTTGTCGCTGCGGTCAAGCCCATATGTTCGAGCAGCGTGTCGGTGAATCGCTCCTGTCCCATGAGGCGATCGCCGACCTGCGAGATAAACCGCTCGAACCGCTTTTGACCTAACGCTTCAGCGGCGGCGCGGTTTTGCTCCGGCAGTGGCGGCGTGATGCAGAGGTAATAGAGAATGTAGAGTGCAAGCGTTTCGGTCTGCGCTGATGCGTCGTCGGCAAGGCGCTCCATTGCTCGCGTTAACTTGTCGAGCCGTTTGATCAGCGCTGCATATTCCTGAGAATCTTCTTTGGGATTTAGAAGCTCGACAATCGCCGCTTCCACAATCGATGCCTTGGTGACGCCGGGCCGCTCCGCAGCGCGCGACAAGAGCGTTTCCGCTTTTTCTCCCAACCGAACCTGCAGTCTTGCTTTTTTCATGGTTCAAAAACTCGGCGTAATGCTGTCTGGATGCCTGTCCATGACGGCCGCGCGCTGCGTCGCGGTCCTCGCGATATCCTGAAGTTTCTTGACTTGTGCAGCATCGTCATCATTTTCCGATGTCGATGGGGCGCGCGGTTCTGGATCGGGCTCGCTTGCCGTCGGCATGGCGAATTCATGCTGCATGGCGTGTCCGCCATCGTCATTGTCGCCCTCGCCTTTGACCATATCGAACCAGGGTTGGCTCAGGCGTGCATCCGTTCTGGCGACGATGCCGGACCAATTGTCCTCACGAGCTTTCGGCGCATCTGTGTAAAAATCATCTTCGGCTCTGATGTCAGGCGGCGCGAGGCAACGTGCGGTGAAATTCTGGTCCCGGAAGTATTGAAGTTTCTGGGCGCGAATTGGCGCGACGCCCGACACCATCGCAATCGCCTCGCTAGGCGGAAGCTGCATGACTTCGCCGGGCGTCAGCAACGGCCGTGCTGTCTCCTGACGCGACACCATGACGTGGGCGAGCCATGGGGCAAGCCTGTGGCCGGCGTAGTTTTTCTGGGCGCGCAGTTCTGTCGCTGTGCCAAGCGAATCCGAAATGCGCTTGGCTGTTCGTTCGTCATTCGCCGCAAAGGCGATGCGCACATGACAATTATCCAATATGGAATTGTTGGCGCCGTATGCTCTCTCGATTTGGTTCAGAGATTGTGCGATCAGGTAAGCGCGAACGCCATAGCCAGCCATAAAGGCAAGCGCCGATTCAAAAAAGTCGAGCCGCCCGAGCGCCGGAAATTCATCGAGCATCATCAGCAACCGATGCGCTCTCTCGCCAGCGTTGCTCTCCAGTTCCTCCGTCAACCGACGGCCGATCTGATTCAAGATGAGGCGCACCAACGGCTTGGTTCTCGATATGTCGGACGGCGGCACGACGAGGTAAAGTGAGACCGGCCGCTCAGCGTTCATCAGATCGTCGATCTTCCAGTCGCAACGGCTCGTGACACGCGCGATGGTCGGATCGCGGTAAAGCCCCAAGAAGCTCATCGCCGTCGATAAGACGCCAGAGCGCTCGTTTTCCGACTTATTGAGCAGCTCCCGCGCGGCTTGCGCCACCACCGGATGAACCTTTGGCGCCTCGACCGTTCCGATATGATTGGTGATCATCATCACTTTCAGCGTGCGCTCAAAGCTGCGCGAGGGGTCGGATAAAAACGCGGCGACGCGCGCCAGCGTCTTTTCTCTTTCGGCATAAAGAACATGCAAGATGACGCCGACAAGAAGCGCGTGGCCTGTTTTTTCCCAATGGCTGCGGCGTTCCAGCGATCCTTCGGGGTCGACAAGAATATCCGCTATGTTTTGAACATCGCGCACCTCTTGTTCGCCACGGCGCACTTCAAGCAAGGGATTATATTTTGCTGAAAGTGAGTTGGTCGGATCGAATAGAAGGCAGTGCGAAAATCGAGAGCGCCATCCGGCGGTCAACTGCCAGTTTTCGCCTTTAATATCGTGAATGACCGCACTCCCGGTCCAGGAGAGGAGCGTCGGGACAACCAGTCCCACTCCCTTCCCGGACCGGGTCGGGGCGAACGCCATGACGTGTTCGGGGCCGTCATGGCGCAGATACCGGCCCTTCCATTTTCCCAAGAAAACGCCTCGGGCATCGAAAAGGCCGGCATGCGCGATGTCTTGGCGGCGAGCCCATCGCGCAGAACCGAAAGTCGTTACATTTTTTGTTTGGCGCGCGCGCCATACGGAACCGGCTATCGCGGCCGCCGCGCCCAACATGCCGCCGGAGGCTGCGATCCCTCCGCCGCGCATGAATACATCGGGCGCATATGGTTCAAACGCGTACCACCACTCGAAAAGCCGCCACGGATAATAGACGGGTAAATCGAAAGCGACGAACCAGGGCGCGCCAAGCGCACTGTCAAAACCCAGAGCGCCGGCGACGTAAGCGGTCGCAACCCAAAGGGCCGCGCCGATAATAAGGAAGACGATTATCGCTTGACCAATGAGTATTTTTGTCGGCGTCATGATTGAATTCTCGCAACCGCTTTGCGGCGTTTCACGAATCAATCATCCGCTTACCTAGGCTAGAAAGTCACTCGCAGTTATGAAGGGTTTCTCAGGGGCGCTAAGGGAGGGTAATTAATTTGCAAACGGGGCTTGTGATCGCGTGAATATCCCACATCAAATAGAAAGTGGCGCTATTAGCCGTCTAAACCAAATTGATATGTTTGCGCCTGGAACAAAGTTGTCCAAGCCGGGCAACATCGACTATATAGATTCAAAGAGTGTGTATGATTAAGTGCAAATCGCTCTTTAATTCAGCTGATTCTTGAGTCTTTGAATAACCGCCTGCACATCATTGCTAAGATGCCGCCCTTCACACGTCGAAACGAGCTGGTTCGGAAACCATTTGTCGTACCAACGTTTCTTTTCCTCCCATCGCCGCGCGTATTCTGGGTCACTCAGCATTCCAAGGTGCTCCCAAAAATAACGTTCGCCGTCCCACGTAATGGTGAAATCAGGAAGTTTGATCGTGCCATCCGGCGCCAAAAGCGGCAATTCATAAGAGAACGGAACGCCCTGCTCATGAAGCATATTAGCAATGATAATTTCTGATTTAGATCGGACCATATCGCCGCTAAGCGCCTCATGAATCTTCCCAGACTCATACCAGCTCTTGCGATTGATGAGCTCCGGCGGCGCAAATCGAAACTCGAACAGGGATGAATTTATCTGCGGCGTACGCGCGTTCTCCCGACGACGAGCGTCAAGCAAGCTCGATACATCCCGCTCGATCAGCAGCGTACAGTGCTTGCTGGCGCGCGTTATCGCTGTATACACCAACTCCGAGGACAAACTTCGCGATCGGCTAGCCGGAATGATAACGAAAGTGTTGGCGAACTCGCTTCCTTGCGCCTTGTGAACAGAGACGGCATAGGCCAGTTCAAGATTCTCATCGACGCTTTCGCTACGATAGACCTGTTTGCCTGAATTCGTTAGCGCCGGCGTCCCCTTTCCATAACCAACCGCCAGATTGGCTTTTCTGGAAAACCTGACGGAAAAGCGTTTGAGCGTTTCACCAAATCCCGATTTCAATCTCTTTTGCACGCTCCTATCAAAGCCCATCAATTCCACTCGACCGATTTCGCCGTTGAAGATCTCGATTTCCTTCAGCGCGCGGTCATCCCAATCATATGCCCAAATCATTCTTGACCTTGGCCTATTTCTGATCTGAATGACCTTGTCGAACGCCGTGATTCCGTCCACAGCGCCAATGCGCGCTAAAACGCCTGCGGCCAATCTCTGTTGGCACGCGCTATTGATCGCTTCAACGCCGTGGAGCTCTCCTCGATGGGGTGACAGAATTTGGTATGTAGTTGGATCGTTCTCTAACGCACTCTGCCAAATCTGATAGGGTCGACGCTCATCATCGACCGCTCTACCCATCTTGGATTCAACTGCCGAAATCAAGATTGACGAAAGCTGAGTTGGATCATCCCAATATATGACGTCAAGATCCTTGTCGATTTCCCCACCTACGTGAAGTTTTTCAATAAGCGCTTCTTGTTCGAGCGTCGTAGCGCCATCGCTTGATGCGTCATTCTCGTCGGCCAATTCAATGCGTCCCGTTCCACAGCGAACGAACAGCGTAGATAGTCCGACAATACCCTCGCCTCGTCCTTGCGCCCTGGTTAGCAACTGCCGAAGATTTGTACGAAGCCTGCCGATCCCTTCATGTCGCTCATCAAGCCATTCCAAAATGTCGGCGAATACGCGGCCTCTTCCAATTGGCGGCAGCTGGGCCGGATCACCGACAAGCACTAATCTCCTCAATTGTTTCCAATCAATCGCGCGGAACAGCGTTGCAACCAACTCAAGGTCTAGCATCGAAGCTTCGTCGACAATGAGGGTCGCGATTTCCGCTCTTTGACCTCGCTCTTGACGAAAGGTCATGTTCGGATTCAACCACCCGTTTTTCGCTAACACTGAGTGAACGGTGGACGTCTCGACTCGATTTAGCTTGGCTACTTCGAAGGTCTCGCGCACCCGGTCAGTAGCCTTTCCGGTTGGTGCCAGAACCAAAATATTGGCACCGTCTCCCTCAGTTTTACGAATACCGCGAATAAGCGCCTCAATCACCGTCGTCTTTCCCGTGCCGGCTGGGCCCGTCACTGCCGCAAGCGGTCGCGGTAAGAGAGACGCACAGATACTAACCTGCTCGACGACCGCAGTCTCGTATTCATCTGCCGCCTTCTCTGCGAGATCACTATCGTTCTTGAAAACCCAGCTGCGCCAGTCATCCTCTAATACCGGTCGCTTGAGCTGAATGTCCGGACGACCGGCGAGATCTCGCAATGTCTTCTCAACAAATCGTTCGTCTTCAAAAACTCTTCGCAGATATATAACGCGCCCATGTTCGGTTTTTTTTTGAGCAATCGCTCCGGAAATGAATTCAGCATCGACGTCAAAATACCGGTCACTAAAGCCTGCTTGCTTCCACTCAGGAAGGTGATCCATGCGCTCCGTGATTTCTGCCAGTAAATCGGCCGCGAATCGGAAATTATGATTTGGCTCTGCGCTCAGGTGATCCACGCAAAGCCCGCGGAAGCGACGGGCGTCATTATTGTCCATCTCGCTAAGCGGAGGGCCAAGTTCTGGTGATGGAAGAACTCCACGATCAATTAGACTCCACGGGATGCGATCCCCTGCGTCGTCACCGTAATATTGCTCATTTAGTATATAGGGGTTTTCAGCGATCATCTCCGTGGACGCCGTCAGCCCGTTTTCGCTTCTGCTTTCCGCGATAACCTTCTTGATCCGTTCAACGCCCAAATCAAATCGAACGAGAACATCGCGGAGTAGCTTTCGTACTCCATCTTCAAGTAGCGCCCAATTTCTGGCCAACTTTTTCTTTTCTGTTGCCGAAAGCATGAGTGACAGTTGGCCATCGCGGCCGGTGTCTAGAACCTCGAACGCGAGTTTATGTGCTTCGTCATGGCCTTGCGCCTCGCAAACCTCTTTCGCCGCAGCAATCAACGGCGAAGCTCCACAGGCCTCAAGAACTTGCAGCAGACCCGGATATATTCCCCGTTCTTTCCAGAGCGTCGCAATCTGTTTAGAAATCCAATTTGCTCTCGCGGCCCAATTCTCCGAAGTATCCTCTATCTCTTGCAACCAGCGGACCTTACCAAGAAACTGCTCCAACAGTCCGATGGCCTCATCATCGGTCAGGTGCTTCGAACCCATTTTGCAAAGTAACGGGTTCTCCGGGTAGAGCGCCAATTTCTGCATTTTTTCCGGATCGTCTCGATAAAGATGATAAGGCAAGCGAACACCCTCGCTTGGGTACGCTGACGTTACGTTTCGCGCCCAAATGATGCCGCCTGCATATCGATCACTTATCTTTTCGTTGACATCTTCGTAGAACAGCTCGTCTCCAACTTCGATCACACGCGAGACGCCTATCAGAACATAGCGCTGCGCTTCTTCTTCAGAAAATGGATTCGAATAGTTGGCGTAATAGAAAATGAGACTTCTACTCGCATCGCCGCGCTCGATCTCG
Organism: uncultured Alphaproteobacteria bacterium; assembly: GCA_937895955.1. Lineage (GTDB taxonomy): Bacteria > Pseudomonadota > Alphaproteobacteria > Caulobacterales > Parvularculaceae > Amphiplicatus. Next base: position 43,986 of record CALAZI010000160.1, read on the forward strand.
GCAAAAAACGGTAGAGTGTTCTCGCGTCTCTGGTCGTTGTCCAAGTACCCTTTTACTTTGACGTTATCATCATACATCGCGTCGTAAGGCCATACGCAGACAGTGGCTGGCGGCAAGGCCCATTCGTGTCGAGCAGCACCGCCATAGAAGAAACTCGGCGGGTCAGATGCGGCTGGGGCGCCCTCGATGCCAAAAGCGTTGTAGCTGTAACAACACGGAGGCACATATTCGCCTTCGAGTTGTTTCCCGCCACACCCGGCATAGCACTGCTCCTTGGTGAGATCGCGGCTGCGGGCGATTGTGTCGCCAGGATAAGACTTTGCGCCTACACAATACGAATTAAGAGCAGGACTCTTACATATGGCGCCGTTCCAACCGTCGTCATGCCATGCGAGTCGTGCTGTTATATGAGTCGGCATGGCGCATTCCCCCCATTGTCCTCAAATCACGGTTCCGAAAAACATAGATTTTATCATAATTACGAACAACAACAAAAGCACATCAACGTTTACTCAAATATATGTTTCCTATGCCAAGCCAATCTTTTGTGATGTTTCTGAGTAAGGCGCAAGGGCTTCACGAACCGTAGTTCATTGCAAGCTGTTTCGCTCAGTCTGTCAGAGAATATTGGATTTCCGTCGCCTCCAAAGGAAACTAGCCCACGATCGAAAGCAGCATCCCAAAGCGCTGACAGCAAAAGGCCATTGTGAATGTCAAGTCGTTCGGCGTCAGTCGTGCAATCTTTCCACGGAATAATATGCGATGCGCGAAGTAGCGCAAGATCACTGATGCCTGTCAGAGGACATTGCCCCTGCCAGTACTCCACGAGCCGTTCGCGAAATATGTCTTGACCGATACGCTGAACAATGAGGCGTTCAGTTTCTGTCGTAGTTGGTAGATCCCTGATCTTGGCCTTGAATTCATTTAAGGGCGCGTCAGGCAGACTCGCAGCGAGTTGATAGACACGCGGAAGCGCAGCGTAAAGCTCGCCCAAGCTTTCAAAGGAATATCGTCGTAGCCCCGGGCCTGCCATTTCGACTCCAGGTTGATCGAACTCCTCGATCACACCGGAATGGTCGATAGAAAGATACCAGATGCCGGACGGTCCGTCCGCAGCAATCCCGATTGTGCCGCGGGCCGTAGTGGAACTGAACATCGCCCACCCTGCATCCTCGCCAAGTGGTCGCCGGAAGCCGTTTTGCCAGGCAGCTTTTGCACTCTCCTCACGAACCACAAAACTCTGAGGCGCCTCAATCATTCTCGTACTCACAGGTCACGTCTCATCAAACGGCCAGCGGCGGGAGCCCCCCTCAGAGTGAGGCGCAGCCACGGCTCGCGATTGAGATCATCTGGTGGTTTGGTGGTCGTGGTGATGATGTACTGAAAAGTGGAGCCAGCGAGCCTTTCTTCGAGAAATCTCAGAAGGCTGAAGTGTTCGTTGTAAATTGTCTGCCCCAAATCAGCCTCACGCGGGCTGTCGTGAATCAGAAAAGCAGGAAGCCGCGTTCTCCTCTCAAGGCTAAGGCAGAGGCAGGCAAGATCGAAAGCAAGCACTTTGAGCGATTGGATCGCCGCTGTCCGACGGTCGCCTCCAGCCTGAACAGTAACCTCCAACCCTTTGCCGGTCAGCTGTACAAAACCCTTGGCTTCGTTGCCGAGGAGGTAACGAATGATCGCAGAAAACTTCTGTGATACTGCTCCGATCGTCTTTGCCTGTTTATCCTCGAAACCGCGAAGTTGTTCGCGCAGCTGACGCAATTTACCTTCAAGCGAGTTGATTGCCGACTTCGAGCCGGCCAATTCATCGACAAGTTCTTTGCAACGCCTAACGTCTTCGACATTTCGCGTTGCTGCGCGCCAACTTGTATCGCGCGCATCTGCGGCCTGCTCAAGTCGGCGAACACGCTCCTCTGCTTGCTGGGAGCTTTGCCGAGCCATTGCGATCTCCGGCTTCAATGATTCAATGTCTGTTCGTACACTCGATATCGCTTGTACCTGGACCTCAATCTGGTGACGTTTTGCATCCCATCGTGCCTGACATTGTTCAGCATCAGGAAGCTTGTGAGACAACTTGCAGCCTTCCGCGAGCGCGGTGTCGATAGGCACCTCACAAATTGGGCAGATCGGGCTCGCTGCTGTTTGAGCCGCCGCGGACAATCCGGGAATTTCGCTCTTCAGCTGATTGAGGAGTTTTTCCTCCAGAGGCAAACTTGCTTCGAGCCCGGCCGCTTTCAGCTCAGCGTCGCGCAATTTCGCTCGCGCTGATTGAAGGGAGCGCCGCGCCTCCGATAATTCGGAACGGTCTCCGGTCGGCAGCTTGGCGGCGGTAGCGAGTTTACGGTCGGCCTCCGACTTTAGCGAGTCGAGAAGGAGCGGCATTTCGGGCAGTGATGAGTCGATCAGCCCAAGATCATTTACGAGCCGGTCGACCCGTCGCTTTTGATCCCACTCAAGGTACGACCTCTGTTGTTTCGCATCGTCCAGCTGGTTGACCAGCGCCTGCTCATTGCGACGTGTGTTTTGCTCATCCTCTGTAAGGGCGACAAGGAACGCTCGCAAAGCCAGGAGGCGTGGCCCTTTGGCTTCGCCGCTTGCAGGCTGCGGCGCATCTGAGCCTGACGCCGGCGATCGCCAGTCAAGAATATCGTCAAACCGACATTCCTGATCACGAGACGCCCAGGCGAGCGCAATGGGCCAAGCCCGCTGCTCCGACGAAAGTCTTGCTAGTTGGGCAGTCGCACCACCGATGATTGCTTCTTCGATGGCGTCAACAAGCGGCTCGACGCCTGTCGCCGGACCGTCCATGAGAGCGACTTCATCGAGTTTGCCGTTCTGAATGGCGAAATGTTTGCGGCCAACGCCCAGCGGCCGGGCGACCGCCCAACAAACGCCGTCAAGCATAACTTCGGCCCCGACGACACCATTCAAAAACGCAGTCGAAATTGCATCCCGCTGTACTTCATCAGCGAACCGAGTCTCGCCGAGGCAGTAACGGAGCAAACGGCAAAACAGCGTCTTCCCGCCGCCATGGCCGATCACGCGCTCGCCGCCTTCCGGATCTTCGTCTCCGTCCGGCGACCATATAATATTGAGACCGGTCCTCAATTCGACGTCGCGGATAACCTCGCCGCCCGGGGATTCCCATATTTTCAGCCGTCGGACCCAGAGCCTCGGCTCCTTGAGGTTTTCTGGAACCTCAATGCTTAGCGGCTGAGCCGGGAAGAGATCATCCTGCTGCGGCATGTGCAATCCAGTCCCGAACTTCGTCGGGCGCCGCCGCTATCGTTGTATCGATTTCAAGGTTGTCCAACGCATTGAGAACGAAACTCGCACGACCTTCCGGCCACCCCGCCGTGTCAAAGGTGTCGAGGCCTGTGCCCGGCGCCCAAGTCCCGGCAGCAAGATCCTCTATCAATCTGCCATTGCCGCGATGGTTCGTGATCGCCGTATTCCAGCCCGGCGTCGTCCGGGCAGCAAAGCCCACAACATTGCCTGAGCGCGGCTCGGCTTCCTGACCCACCAATCGTCGCCAATGCGATTGATCAACAGGCTGAAGAAGCGGCGTCAGTAGATGTGGTTCCAGCATCATCGCGGCGGCGAGACGAACAGTGCGGATCGGTGCTGGGCCGTCCAGCGATTTCAGAATGGCGGCGAGCGCTGCAGAAGGATCGTGCTGAGGTGATGGAGTCGCGCGGGCCCAGGCGGCGTCAGGAAGTTGTTCGAGTGGTATAAGCTGTTGCTTGATGGGCGTGGCGGCCACATCCGCAAGACCAAGTTCCGCGAAGGTGCCGTCTGTCTGCATTCGGTCCCAAGCTTCGAGTACGAGGCGGCGGGTTCGATATTCCCCGAATTGTTTGATTTCTTTTTCCTTCAAGACACGGAAGGTTTCCGAAGGATAGCCCTCGCCCTTCACATCGGCCGGGTCGAGGATGTAGCGCAGCTCATTACGATCGAGCCCATAGGCACGAGCGTAAAAGGCGTCGAGTTCAGCGCGAAGGAACGCGCGGCGCTCCTCATCCCAAGCGAAGGGCGGACCATCGTAACCAAGATCGCGAGCAAATGGGGCTAGGCTCTGTGAGGTATAAGAAAGTTCCAAAACCTTGGAGACTACGAATTCCAGACGATTCTTAGAGTAGAATGATGGTGCGAGAACTGGGAACTGGGCAATAGTGTTCTTGCGAATATGAGTACCACCGACTTTCGATTGTGCTGCATAGTCCAATACAAGACTGTTTAAGTTTCCAAGCAGCGGCGCAACCATCGGAGTCGCTTCAATCGTCGGAAGCAACAGAGAAAGCGTATCATCAGTTGCCGAAAAAGGAATTATTGCCGCGATAACTGTTCGTTCATTTGTCGCATTTGTGATGTCTCTCCAACCCAAGAGCCAGTCTTTCTGCCAGCCTTTTTCGACAAGCCTCTTTAAAACCTCTGACCTTGGCACAAATCTATCAGCCTCAATAAAATCGTGACACCCTTTCCGAAACATATCCGAAGCCCCGTATCGGTGATCGAATTGGAAAATCGAGCCGCCACGGCGAACTGGCAAGAAATCCGGATTATCCTCCATTCCAACAAACTCTTCGAACATCTGCGCATCCTTTCGATTTGAAGATGTGAAGAAGTTCTGAATAACTATTGGTGCGAAAGCTGAACGTTCAAGGCTACCGTCGATTTCAATTAGAATTTCGCTGTTTTGGTAAATCTTTGTTATTAGGTCGGCATCTTGACGGGATCTGAAGATTGGCAGCGTTCTGGTGTTTGGATTGGTTGCGGCAATTTCCTCACGCGAAAGGGTGTAGAAACGCTCTTTGTCGGCCAGCTCCTCTATGCGCAGAATGTAGGATGTGAACTCCGGTCGCTCACATTCTTCACAAAGTGTAAGCAGTGTGAACGGTGTGTCCGGATGAACTGCTGGAAATATTCGAAGCTGATTGTCGAACATGAGCGCGGAAAAAATGCGCTTTTTACGAACGATGAAGTCGAAAAAATGCCGTCTGAAGAAATCTGTCGCAATGCCGGCAGGCACAATGATGCCCGCACGACCACTTTTTTCCATTAAGCGTAGACCAAGCTCAGAAAACAAAGCGTACGTATTTATCTTTCCTTGTGCGGAAAGATCGAACCGGCCAGACATGCGTGCGAACTCGTTTTGTGCGTCGGCGGTACGTTTTGCTTGTTGGTACAGGCTAAATTCAGTCTGGGAATGAATCTCCATTTCAGAAATCGCGCGCTTTCTAGCGGCACTCTTCATTTTTGCGATTTCAGGAGCTCTCGTAGAAAAATACTCTTCATCGGAGACCTGAATGACTTCCCAAGGCGGATTGCCCAGCACCACATCGAACCCGCCGCGCTGCATGATACCCGGGAATTCCAGCGGCCAATGGAAGGCGCGGGCGTCGCGCGAGACATCCATAGCTTGCGCCAAGAGCGGCCCGAAAGGCTGAACGCTGCGCAGCCATTCCCAGACTGTACCCGAGGTGGGCAGCGTCTCCGCCCCTCGCCGCGGCAGCCCATCCTGACTGGCATGCGGGCCGCCCTTTGTTTTAGGCAGCAGAAATGCAGAGACATAGAGATCGCACGCCACTTCCAGCGTCCACGCCGCCGCACCTACTGCTGTCAGGGCGCGAAGCTTTTCGGCTTTCGCTTCGATCTGTTTGACTGTGTTTTCCGGCATAGCGCGCAAACGCTCAAACTCACGCATGAAGTCCTGCTGGCGGTTGAAGCCGAACCCGCTAGCGACCTTTTCCCGTTCCTTGACTTCGCGCTTGTTCTTCTCGCGGTAGTATTTTGCGACGTCCTTGTCGTCATCAGTGAGCGGTTTGTAGGCCGCGTCCGGAATGCCTTCCTCCAGCACTTTAAGGTCGAAAACGCCGAGCAGCGCATCGCCGCAACGGATCTGCGCATCAAAAAATCCAAGCGGGAGGCCAGGGTCTACCGTCTCAATCCAGAGCGCAACCTTAGTCAGCTCCACCGCCATCGGGTTACGATCGACACCATAAATGCAGGAGCGCGCCACATCGCGAAGGGCATGGCGAAAGTCCTCTTGGCTTGGTGCGCCATCGGCGCGAATGCGCGCTAGTCGCGTCGCAATACGCCGGGCGGCGGCCAGCAGGAAGTGACCCGAACCACAGGCCGGATCGACGACCGAGAGTTTCAGCAGAGCGCTTTCCGGATCGCTGGCTTTTGCCTCTGTCTTGTCGAGAATGGGATCGAGCGCAGTGTCGAGCAGCGCTTGTACTAGGCTATCGGGCGTATAGTAGGAGCCGGTCGTCTTGCGCTGATTACCCTTCTGCTCAGCGGCGTCCGAAGCGAAAATGAGCGTCTTACCGTCGTCGCCCAGCTGCGGCTGGAGTTCGAGCAGTGATTCATAGACTGAGCCTAGCTCTTCGGTCTCCATGGCGCGCCAGTTAACCGGCACAATGCCCGTCTTATCTGAAAGCCACGCGAGCCGATAAATCGCTTCCAAGAACGCTTTGTTTCTCAAGCGCGCCGTTCCGAGATGCGGCAGCATGCTTTTTCCGAAGAGACCGCCAAGCGCCGGCAAGGCTAACCGGTCTTCGCCAATCGCCAACGCGGCAAAAACAATCTTAATCCCTTCATACCGATCGTGATGCTTGTCCCACGCCGATCGGCGGTAGCATTGTGTACGGAGTGTTTGTAAGCTGTAGCCTTCGCTATAAAGCTTACGGGCGGAGGTGTTTGCGTTCGCCGAATGAAGCAGGTCTCGATCTTCGGCCACCATAAGGAAGATCAGCCGATACACGAGACGCAGCAATTCGTTGAACCAGTCCGTTAGACTTACGTCTCCGGACTTCAATTTTTCTGCAAGGTCGTGGTTTGCCTCCAGGAAGCCTGAACCCAGCACCTTCAGGGCGAGCTTTACTTGATCGGCCAACCGCTCTCGCGCAGCTTCTCCTTCCCTTGCTCCAGCTTCCCGCCAGCTTTCAAGGGCGCAGTCTGTGACGGCAGCGTCTTTAGAGCCGAACCTCGTACGATGCATGAGGAGCCAAATAAGGGCAAAAGAGGCGGCATCCTCATTCTCAAAAACCTGGAAAAGATCGAACTCAATGTGGGCCGGACGCGTGAGTGAGGCATTATCGCGCATGAGGCGAATCAAGACGCCATTTGTTGCGATCCCCCAAAGCGCCTCATCATATTCGTTGAGGTAATCCTGTAGCGCAAATGCAGGTGAACGCGAGCGCTCTGTCGATAAGGTGTCGCTGCGTCTGTCGAGCCTTTCTTCCTGCGGGGGAACAACAACAACAGGGACACGATCAGCTGAAATGAATGAGATAACCCCATCCGCTACATCGAGATCGTCGAAGCCCAGCACTTCTTTCAAGAAGTCGCGAATAAATCGCCGCGTCGCTTCAATTGAAGGCGCTTTGAGTGATGAAAATGCGTCGAAATGAGATTGGCCGACACGGAACGCTGTCGATATTTCTTCGCGGATCGTTAGCCCCTTGCGAACTCCATAACTTTGCCGCGTATCGGAATCGTCTTTGGGCTCCACAATTTGCGCGAGCATGGCAGGCGAAATCAGATTGCCCTCTAGGTTGACAGAGGGCCAAGCGGACATATCAGCAATAGGTCTCCGCCCCATCGCCTACGCCTCGCCCGGCAAAAGAACGAAAAGACCGATCACGTCCGGCGGCAAAACCGCTTGAACCGTAACGCGGGAAGCGCCACCGGCAGCGGCGCGCAATCGTGCGTGATCCTGTTCAAGCGCCTCGACACGAGTTTCAACGAAATCGGCCAACGGTCCTTCAAGCAAACTCGGAAGATCAGTCATTGCCTTCTTGACGAATCGATCTCGAGCTGAGGTCGCTAGATCAGCGGTCGCTTCGTTGTTGAGAAGCGAGCGTGCGGCCTCGCCGGATGCAACAACTCCGCCATTCTCGATAGCGATGACCGTCGCTTCTTCCGCCAACAGGAGGCGTTCTCTTCGGGCGTGAATTGTCAATTTGTATCGTATTCTCAGCAGAATAATTTGAGTCACTCTGTCAACTGCCAAAGTCGGCCATACGCCTACTCTGCCAATTCCAAGATTGCCGACGGACTCCGGATCGAGCGACGCTTCGACTAAGGTTTCGGCGAGCGCCGTCGTCAATGGGTGCGCCCTCGTGAGCAATGTACTTTTTGCTGGCGCAGGTTCTGTGAGGGCAAGTCGAACCGATCCGGCCTGTCCCTTCTCCGCCAAGCGTTCCTTGAGCCCCGTGTCAAGCGCCTGAAGATGCGCAAGCAACACGTCCTTCTTCAATTCTAAGGGCGCCCCAAAACGCGACATGGCTCGATCAACAAATGACTTGACGTCTCCCGGCGACCCAAGGAGCGTTTGAGCTCTTTCCCATTCCGGCGCGACTTCCTGCGGCTTGATTGCATTTTGTGCAAAACGCGCACGTGACTTCTTCTCGTTCTCGGAAACGTCGCGCCACTGGTCTTTGATTGTCTTAGCGCTGTCTTGCAGGCGAAGATCAAAGGCCAACTGCCGAGACACACCACGCTTCAGCATCATGGAGGCCATCAATGCGTCGGTGACCGGCCCGCGCTCCTCGGGCAGCGGCACCGTTACTCCTGTAGCTTTCCTGATTTCCTCGGCTTTACGAAGAATGACGTCGAGAACCGCACCATCAATGGCGCTATCTGGCGAAAACATCATGATAGATCGCACAATAGGTTCGGGTTGGCCGAAGCGATCAACACGGCCTTCGCGTTGTTGGTGGCGGGTCGGATTCCAGGATAGATCGTAGTGTACGACCGCATCGAAAAGCAGCTGCAAATTGATGCCTTCGGACAAGCAGTCCGTGGCTACGAGAATCCGCTGCGTCGTCTTCCCATCCTCTCCCGTCGCCATTTGCGCGACGCGGTCGCGCCGTTCGTCCGGCGTCAGGACGCCGGTAACGGACTCGATTGTGAATTTTGGAAATGCCTTGCGCAACGCATCGCGAACGTAGTCCGCAGTCGCCAAATATCTGCAAAAGACAACGGGGTTCGCGCCAGCCTTGAGCAGCGGCGTAAGCACCTCAACCAAAGCGTCAATCTTCGGATCCGGCTCACGCAACAAATCCTCTGCTTGGCTAATCAAAGCTAAGAGCGCGGGATCGACATTGAACGCAGCGCTCGGCTCAATGTCGACGGCATCTTCGTCGTCGCCGTCTTCATCGTAAATTTGCGGTTCAAGTCGCTCAATTTCGCTTGCCGCCCGGTTTCTTAAGGCGCTGAGGCCAGCGGCGGGAGATGAACCGATGCAGCGCATGAGCGCAAGCGTTCCCCAGAATGCAAGTCGTCGGTCCTTCTTGCCTTCCCCGGCCTTCGATACAATCTCAAAGCAATATTCAAGAGCAGCTTCCTGAAAAGCAATATGGTCTTTCGAAAGTGAATACGGAACCTCTCGTGTTTCATGTTTGGGAAAAGCGCGAGTTTCCTTCCACTCGCCGGATGTTAGGTCGATCCGGCGACGTTGAACAAAATGCCGGGCAAGGCGTTCGCGATAGCGAGCATCATCAAAGCTTAATGACGAAAATAAAGGGTCGAGGAGTGATAAAAGACGCGCGAATGATTCTTCATCCCCTGAATGGGGCGTCGCTGTTAGTAAAATCAGCCTACGGCTCTCGTCCTTCGAAAGCTCCGACAAGAGATTGAACCGCTGTTGGCGTCCTTTGTGCGTCCCGACGCACGCATGCGCTTCATCGACAATGACAAAATCTGGACAGGACCGAGCGAATCCATCGCGGCGCTTTTCGGCTTTAATGTAATCCAAACTGACGACCGTGTAGGGATACGCGTCAAAGAGCGTCTGCGCCAATGGAAGTCCGCGCTCTAAACGTGAAGCGCTACTTGAAGTCACTGAAACCGCATCAATACCGAAACGCGAGCCGAGTTCAGTCTCCCACTGCTCAACAAGATGAGGCGGACACAAGACGGAAAATCTCTCAACTTCGCCACGATCCATCAGCTCTCGGAGAATGAGGCCCGCTTCGATTGTCTTTCCGATGCCGACGTCATCGGCGATCAGAAGTCTTGGGGACTGTTGCCGTAGCGCCATCAGAAGCGGCACCAACTGATAGATCCGCGGTTCAAAGGCGAGCTGCGCAGCTGATCGAAAAGGGCCAGCCCCCCGACGCAATGTAAGCCGCACAGCGTCGGCTAAAAGCGCCGCCTTCGACTGCACGGTCGGCGCGGCATTCTCTGGCAAATCAAACCGAGCCGGTTCTACGGGCGACAATTCTAAGCTCGGATCAAGAAGAACGGTCGCATTCTCGCCGCCCGATAGCGGACGCAAGGCGAGAATCCCATCATTGGGCGCGGGCAGCGCAACCCATTCGCGACCCCGCGCGCGAACTAGATCGCCTGGTGAAAATTCTATCGTCACCCGCTCAGCCCCTCAATATCGCGGTCAACCCGTCAGGAAGACCGTCTGAGATATCATGGGGAAGCACGAACACGGTCCACCCCTTCGCCTCAGCGGCTTCGCCAGCCTTGTCGGACAATGCCCGATCGGTCGCCGCCACAAAGTAACTGCGCCAGGAAAACGCCACTTCCTCGCCCTGAAACTCGATTGGCTCATGATCGGGCGCAGGCAATCCAATAGACTTAAACACAGCCTCCCAGCCTCTTTCTGCGCCAGGACGTCGAGATCTTCCGGCGATTACGACTTCGCCGCGCGCAAGATCCACAAGCATCTGTTTCGCCTCATTGCTCGTTCGATCAATAAGTTCATGGTCAGGCTGGTTGAAGTATGAAAGGAGACAACGATAGCAACCGCGAATGCATGCCTCTCCTTGTAGGCTAACGAGAAGGTTTGCGTCGCCTGCTGCAATTGCTTCATCGACTTTGTCGAAGTGCATTAACTTGAGCGCTTCTCGGGCGACTCGGCCTATAGCGTGCGGGTCTTCCACGAGACGGCTCAGGACGCCGGCGCCGCCTTCGGTTGCTTCATAAGCAAGGATTGAACGCCGATTGTCCCGCGCTGGCAAGGGCTCTCCCAGCACCTCACCTTCTTCAAGTTGAAAAATGACCTCAACGCCCCGCAAAAGCGCATGATGAACAGTTGCGATTGTGCCTTGCTCATAGGACGTTGGCTCTCGGAAACGCAGCAATAGTGAATTCTTCCGGTCGCGCACGATCGGTACGATCCGTACAGGTTGTACAATATCCGGCGGCGCATCCACGTCGGCATCCTCATCATCTGCCTTCGCCCAATACCCCGTACGCGGATCGATATTAAAACCGAGGAGAGTCTTTTCCCGCCGACGCTTTAAGCCTTTATTGATTCGGCTGATCTCAGCGCTGTTTGCGTACTGCAGGGAAAGTATTGATTTTTTCCCACAATTGAATTCGGCTTCAGTAATCTGCAATCGCCCATCAAGCATCGGCCAGGAGAAAACCGTTTGGATCTCGAAACCCTGGCGCACCCGTTCTTCATCGTTGGCTGTAATTCGTTCAGCCGGCGCGGCCTCAACATTGTCGATTCGTAGCGTACTGCGAACCGGAACCTCACCCGCCATCGAGGCGTTACACGCATGGCAGCGCTCAACCTCGCCTTCATGACTAGCCCCACAGTTGGGGCAGATGAATATGTCCTTCGTTGCCAGCTCGGCGCCGTCGCCCTCCCGCACCTCGGGAGGCAACTTCGCCTTCAATACGCGATAGGCGCGACCCTCGTGATAAATCAGACTACGCGGACCGAATTCGGAGATCGCCAAAAACCGTGGGCGCTGCAGAAAAGATCCGGCTTTGCCCTCGCCAGGAATAAAGGCGTAGAGCGGGAGTCGCGGAAAATTATAGCCCGGCAAAAATCCTTCGGTTGCAAGGTAACGATAGGAATAGAAATCGGAACCGTTGCTGGCCTGGCCTTGTTCAAGAATTGCGATCTGGTCGCTTGCTTGAATTTGCGCAGCTTTAATTTTTCGTCGATCTGCTCCAGATAGCCCAGTAATTTCTGATCTCGCATTCGCTTCCATCAATTGCGTTCGCGCGGAGGCATAAAGTTCACGCCAGCGATCGAATGACCGATCAAAATTCTCGGGCGCACTTCTCGCGACGCTATGAACAAATGTATGAGGCTCTTCCATCCAGGATGGCACAGCATTATCAACTGCCGAAAGTATCTGATCGAGAATTCGCTGCATCGGAGGCGTCGCCCTCTCAATAAGCCCCTCCGCACCGATTACGCCACGCACTTCAGATTTTAGAGGATAACGCTCCGCCGCAAGGTCTAAGATCTCTGGTATATCTGGTGATAAAGCGAGCTTCGCTTCCGCAAGCCAAACAGCCTGTAAGTGAGAGCGAACGAGTTCCTCGTTCGTAATGTCGAGCGCCGGGGGGCGGACAACGCCCGCCACCATCTCATTGCGGCGTTCAAAGAAATATTGGTCGTGAGGCGATTGGGCTGCGCAATAGGTTACAATCATCGCCGCCTGACCAGATCGGCCAGCACGACCGGCGCGTTGCACATAGTTAGCCGGCGTAGGCGGCACATTTCGCAAATAGACAGCGTTCAGCGCTGAAATGTCGACGCCTAGCTCCATCGTCGGCGAGCAAAACAGAACCGGAAGAAATTGGTCGGACTCAAGACCCGCTTTCAGTTCGACGCGGTCGTCCTTCAGCCTTTCCTTGTCATCATCTTCATAGCGGAAGCGCCATTCTCGCCATTCCCGCTGTTTTTGCGAAACCTGAGCCGTGTGTTCTCGTCCCTCAATTCCCCAATAAGAGCTTCGACCGTGTTTCAGGTCTACAGCGATCGCGTTATAGAGATCATGAAAATATCGGTTCCCCTGTGCAGCCTGATTATGAACGGCTTCGCCTGGCACCAATCGGACCGCAGAAGGTGAAAGGCGCCAGCCAAGGACATCCGTTTCCACTTCTGCAAGGGAAACAAGACCTTCTCGCTCTAGCAAACCCATGAGTCCCGTCACCGCAGTAATGTAATCAGTAGTATTGAGTTTCGTTCCAATCACGGACCTCTTATTTATGCGCCGCCCAATCCGAGAGGTCACGCCCGCGCGCAACAATTTGCGTTCGTCACGAAGGCGGGTTGGCCTCCTGCCCGGTGGCTCAAGAAGCATGAAAGTTCCGCTCCTCGGTGTTTCTTTATTGTCAATCGCCCAAGGCGCGCGAAGAAGATTCCGTGACTTTTGGGCGACCGTGTCAAGCACAGTCAAATCAAGCGCTTCGGTGGCGACGGCTAACCCTTCAAGCATTGAACGAAGGATCTCAACAAACACGTTGCGGCGCGCCGAACCATCAAGCGTTCCGAGTGAGGGAAGAATCGCACTCAACGTTTCTCGGTCTTCAACGATTTCATCGAGCCCGATAAACTTCACGTCGATGAGCTTAAGCACGGAAAGACTGGGATTTGTAAATCGCCACCCACGGCGGAGATCAGTCCAGACCCTGTGGGCCAAAACCTTCGCCAAAGCGCGTTGCGCATCTTCGCGAATAACCGCTCCCGCCTCCGGATCGGCCATCCAATGGCCTCGCGCATCCTTGTTTGTCGCGGTGAAACCGAGTGCTCGGGTGACGCGCAGACCAAACTCGTCTTCAGAAATCCCCGCTTCGCCCGCGTCGATGATGGCCCTTAGAATTGCACCGCGCAGCAGACTTACGAATAGAAAGTCATTGAAATGGCCGGCTTGAAGCGCTGCATCCTGTCGATTGTCGGTAAACCCCAGTAACTTGCGCTTGTCGCTGGGGATCCCGTGGCCGTCTACATTCATCCACTCAACGGCTGTCGATACCAGCATTGTCGTAGCTGAACTTCGGCCTTCTCCCGACAAGCCGGCGAGCTTGCTTCTTTCGCGCATGTTGGGATGCGGCTCGTCGAGGCATCGCGGACAAAATCCGAAGCGGCCAGGGATAAACCAGAATGGTTCGCCGTTTTGATTCCGCCACCCGTCGGCACCGATAAGCAGCATGTCGGGTGCCCGGCTTTTCCGGTTTGATCGCAGACGTTCAACGCCATTTCGTTCCTCGCGCCACCCTTCCGGGAAGCTCGCAATGTCGCCATTGAAAAGATAGTCTTCATTCCCGCTATATGGCGTCAAATAGCCAGCAACGTCTCCATGCTCGTCGTCGAGCGGCGTTTCATCGATGTTTCGAGGTAGAAAACGGATACCATCCGTATCCTCAATTTTCGTCACAACGTGAATCTCTTGGCCGCACTCACGACAAAAACGCGTCGGGTATAATCGGTGGCCAGGCGCCTCTGGATCTTCAAGCTGTCCTTCAAACAAGACGCGCCTGGGTTGGTGCGTCAGGGTCGTGAACAGCTCTCCTGCGCCTGAAATGAAGCGGTGCAGTTTAAACGCTAGAAATGCACCGTCGCCTGCACCGCCGCGTTCCCGCTCAGGCAGGCTGATGCGGGTAAGGAATTCTTCAAGCCGAATACGGCACGTTTCAGCATCAACTCCGCTGTCCTTGACCAGCAAATCGACGGCTTCACCGAAGGGAATAGGCCTCTTGCGCTTCAATTCTCTAGCGTCATCGAGCCCAATGACCAATTCAGCCCAAACCGCCAACGGATATTCCCTCAGTTTATCGTCAGTCAGTGCGTCAGGAAGCGGCCTCGTCACCGCTTCGGCCAGGCTCGGTTTGATATCCTCTAACGCCAAGTGATCATGTGTCGCCCGTGCGAGCGACTCATCTATGATCGCGTCAGCGCCGATCGGCGCCCCGAAAATGCGCGAGGCGACATCAGCGACAGCGCTCGCGCGTCCTTCATCTGAACCTTCGCTCGACATTGTCGCTGACGTTCCAATGCAAATCGGCGTGTTATCGGGCGCACAGCGATTTCTTAAGCGCCGAACCAAAATTGCAACATCGGCGCCTTGGCGGCCGCGATAGGTATGAAGCTCGTCGAGAACAATAAATTCCAATCCGCGAGCGTTCTCTATGACTCGGGCATCCAAGGGGTCTTGGCGCGTGAGCAACAACTCAGCCATCATAAAGTTTGTAAGAAGAATATCAGGCGGGTTTTCGGCGATCCGCTGCCGGGTTTCCTGGCTCTCTTGCCCTGTATATCTGGCCACAACCGGTCTGAGGTCTTTCGGCAAACCCGATTGTGCAATGAAGCGCTCAATCTCCTTTAGTTGGCTGTTGGCCAAAGCGTTCATTGGATAGATAATGATCGCCTTAGTTGATCGCGGTTTCTTCGCTTTCAGTGATCTTACGATTGCATCGACGATCGGGACGAAGAAACACAATGACTTCCCTGAACCCGTTCCGGTGGTGACGACGTAGCTCTGCCCGGCGCGCGCTTTTGCGATTGATTGTTGTTGGTGAAGGTAAAAACGAAGGGGCGCGTCACCAAAACGAAAAATTGCGCCTGTCGAATGATCAAGTTCTCCTGATGAGACAAGATCGTCGACAGTGTCTTTCGACATAAATCGGGGGTTCAAAGAAACAAGTGCGTCCGGCCAAAATCTGCCTGCCTCGTATTCGTCTTGGACGGCGGCGCTGAGATCACTGGCGCGAATTGTTGTGAACGATCTGGAGAACCGATCGTAATTTTCGATCAAGTAATGGTCGAGATCGAACGCCTTCATTTGTCTTCGCCCCATAAAGTCTTGTTGGCCCAATACGCGCTGAACCGGAAACTTCGCAGAATTACTCTATCGTTGTCATCCACCGAATCTTCTTTTTCTGCCGCTAACCCCGCTAATTGTAGCAGTAAGATCAAGTTTTTGCGGATGGTTCTGCTATGAGATCACCCATCATCCTCCTGAGGCGTCATAAGCGTTGAAAGAGCCCGCAATCGCAAAGCTGTGCGCAAGACTTTACCGCGTTGTTGCAAATCCTATTAGAGAACCTATCGCAACCGGCATCTATTTACCTTTTTTCTATGCTACACAAATCCACCAAAAAGCTATCAAGTCCAAATCGCCATTTTCATCAGCATTGTAGTAGTTGTTCTAACCTACGCCAATAACTGGCGATACCCCTTTTCCATCATGAATCTCCCTCGCCGAATCGATCGCCTGACCCGGTCAATCAAATACCCTCCCTCTGGCGCCCAGTCATCGTTGACTATCTGTTCACCATACAGTGCGACCGCGATGTCACGCATCGGAGTCTGTCGAAGCCAAAGATCGAGCGCGGTAAGCACCTCGCCAAGCCGCGCGCTTTTGGCGTCTGGCTTGAAGAGCGTTTCTGCAAACTCGCTCGCGCTGTACAGATGAAACAATCGACGCATCGCGAGCAACTGGCGTTCAATATTTCTGGCGGGCGCAATTTGAGGAATAATCGCCCGCCCTCCACTCAATAACTCTCCGCCTATGCAATTTATCTGAATTTGCTTTGAACCCGTTTTAAGAAGCAATTGTGGCGTCTGATCTGGCCCGGTCAGCAGAATTTTATCGCACTTGAATTTCTCCAACTTCAGCACATTGTCTTCTGTTTCATCGGCAGGCGAAGTAACAATTCTTGCATCTATGATATCAACGGATAGACCGCGCGCCCAAAAGACTATCGTATTATCGATTGGACGATCACAACGGTCGCAATAAAGAACCCCAAAGTTTTCCATCGACTCCCCCTCGCCGGCGGCAACAACCGCTACACCCCCTACGCTTTTGCTTGGAAGAGTTCTCTCTTCTCTCGATTCTACAGCAGAAATAAATTTGGGGTTTCGCCGAAGGAACTCGAAGGCCCAACCCGCAGATGTCCGCGCCTCGCCGTTTGCGAGGGACATATGTACCGGCAGCGCCTGTTGAACCGCTCTGTCCACGTTCCCAAGGCCTTAAACCCGTCAAAGTGGCTTTCCCGTTGATAATGTTAATGCACTTTTTGCTTCGCTGAAAGAGGAAGGCAGTGGATCATCACGCATAATTGCGATATAGGTTTTCCTGGCCTTTGCTTTGCAGCAAATACTCTGATTTTATTGTATTTTTTGCTGGCCGAGACCAAATAAACTTGCTGCCCGAGCACAGAATATGACGAATCATCTTCGTAAAAAGAGTAACATAGATTTGATGCCGGATATTCTGCCCACCAGGAACGGCGCGCCAGCCACTGTGGAACTGCCGGCATCAGTGTGGACAAGCGCTTTGGATCATCCAAGTCACAGCGCCGGGCCGACTGACCAGCACTGGGCGTTTATGAAGAACGCAAGCGGGTCCCTCCGAGAAACCTTGCGGCAGGTCGTTGGGTGTAAATGGGAGGGCGCTTTATACAAACTTGACGGCCATGTGCGGGCTGGACTGTGGCGCAATGGCGCTGTCGCAGCGCCGGCGACAGTTCGCGCAACGATCTATTTTCCTAAATCCGAACGTGAATTTTACGATCTGTACGGGGCCCATCACGCCACAAGTTCTGCGCTTAGCCGTCTCGATGAGATACAGGCGGCGTTTCGTGAAAACGAATTGAGCCTTAATTCCAGACGTCTGAAGCATGGGCTCCTCGTCCAGGCCTTTACATTGGCGCTGCGCGGAAGAACTAGAGTCGCGGCAGATGAAAAGGTAGTCGATCTCCGAAGAGCGGTCAGCTTATTCCGTCAAGAACTGCTTCTGCTCGACAAGGCGATGCCGAGCGCGGAAGTCTTTCAGACTGGCGTCGTTGCGGCCGCGCTGATTTGCCTGACGCTCTATCCAAAGCACGAGCTATTCTTCGAAAAGCTTGCTCAGGAAAAGGGCAACAAACGCGACGGGTTAATGGACCCTGTGGAATGCGTTTTAAGCTTAGTCGAAAAAATCCGGAACCAGGGAACTGCATCGATCGATGCTGTACAAGAAGACCTATGCGCGCGAACCGTGCGCGCTTTTCTAGCCCACATGCGTGGCGACCCTGAGATTTTTGAAGGACGGATCAACAATACGATGAAGCGCTACTGGTTCAAGCGCATGATTCAGGGTGTTGATCTAGATGCCTATGTGAAGCGGGTTCGGCGAAAGAAAAAGATCGCCGACACGATTGACTTGTAAGCGGGACGGCATGGGATGCGGGAACGCGAGAAAGCCGGCACGCCGGCGCCGGTTGAAATGCGCGCATTAACCCGCCTTGTTGCGGGCTCGCTCCTCCTTGCGCTGGTAATTAGCGCCTTCTTTCCACCAGACGCCAAAGCGCAACAAGAACGCCCCGTCGAAGCAGTTATTCTTCGACCTGCCCCAAACCCCACATTCGATGAGATATTTAACGCCATTGAAATGGGCATTCGATCGCGAGGGTCTGCGCTTTCTATTACGGAGCGCCGACTCGATGCTTTCGCATCTGCGCAAGCGTTGCGAAGCGGTATTTCCTCGGATGCTCCCGAACTTGTTGTCACGCTCGGCCGGCAAGCAGACGAATCCTATCGCGGCAGTGGTTTGGAAATCCGCCAAGTGGTGGGCGGACTTGATATTGAGCCGGGACTGGGAAGCCGGGATGGCGTCTCCCTGACCGCCGATCCCGTGTTTCTGCTCAGCCGATTGAAGACGCTTATGCCGGGAAAACGGCGAATAATCGTCGTTTACGATCCCTCAAAAGACCGTTGGCTCATTGAGCGCGCCAAAGAGATATCGGCTTCTATCGGGGTCACAATCGTCGCCCATGAAGCAACGACACTCTCAGAAGCTTCAAACCACTACTGGAATATCCTGAAATACGGCAACCCCGAAACCGATGTTTTATGGCTTCTTTCCAACCCGTCATTTGTCTCAAACAGCAATCTTCCGCGCCTCGTCGAAGAGAGCTGGCGGCGTAATTTTACCATCATCAGCAACAATATCGATCATGCGCGCCGCGGAGCGTTGATTGCTATTTATCCTGATCTTGAGGCGATGGGCGCTCAGATTGCCGATCTAGCCATCGCGATTTCTGAGAATCCTAACAAGCGCCCGGAGGTCGAACCGCTCGGCGCAGTAAAATTCGCCGTCAACAAGCGGATTGCAAATCACCTCGGCATAGCAATATCGGCGCAGGATGAACGATCTTTTGATCTCATCCTGGGGGAGCGATGAGCACGATGTTCAATCGTTTCCGCCAGATGCGAATTAGCCGTCAGCTCTCCATCATTGCCGGAGTCAGCATCGTTCTATTCTCGATTACCCTGACGGCTATAGCCTCTACTTTGATTTCACGTCAGCTCAGAGACAACGCCGTTACTGACGCTCGGCTGCAGACCGAGCAATTCGCTGAACGCTCAATCTTCGCGTTTCTCGTAGAAGACCTGACAGTCGCAGAAGAGGCGATTGGGAGCATCACCGCATTCCCCAATATCGACGATGCGAGACTGATTAGAGCCGACGGCGAGACGCTGGCAAGATACAACAATGGCAACGCTATCAATGACACGGACAACCCAATCCGTCATCTCACAGATATACGGGAGTCCTCCGAATATTGGATTGTCGTCGCGCCGGTTCTGTCCTCTCCCAAATCAAACGATTTAGATAGCGGATCGGTCAACGCGGAATATCTTGGTTCAGTTGTGCTGGCGTTCTCAAAATCACCGGTGCGTGAAACTATTCGTACAATCTGGATCATCAATGTATTAGCGGGATTAGCCGCCGCCGGCATATTCCTGGCACTATTATCTTTCCAGATGCGTGTGCTGACCGATCCATTGAGATCGCTAAGTTCCACTATGTCGAATGGCGGACGTGACGCTCCGCGTAAGCGCGCCAGAATATTTGGATCCGAGGAGATTCGAGAAATAGCCGCGATCTATAATCAGCTTATGGATGAGATCGAGAAATCCCAGGCTGCGCTAGAGTCAGAAGTAGCGATCCGAACGCAGGAGCTTAAAACCGCCCGCGATGCAGCGTTTGCTGCCAATCGGCAGAAGTCCGAAATTATGGCCGCGGTTACCCACGAAATGAAAACGCCTTTGCAGGCGATAATCGGCTATGCTCAATTGACGCTAGAAGAGCTGGAATTCGCCGTCGAAGACGATGCCGCCCATCGCTCACGGGAACAACTTTCAAATATTCTCGGACGCGCACATGAACTCTTAAACCGCATCACCCAGATGCTTGATCTGGCCCGCGCAGAAGCGGGAAAGTTCGACCTTAATCTGGTCGAAACCGACATCAGCGCTCTGCTTCACGATGCCCAGAAGTCGATCCTGCCGCTTGCTGCAGAAAGGAACAACAAGTTCACTGCCGAAATCGACTGTCCGGTGGCTGTTTTGATCGACCGCGATAAGTTTCAGCAGATCGCGCTTAACCTTATGACGAACGCCTGCAAGTTTACGCACAATGGCAACATATATCTCAGATGCAAAGGTCGCCCGAACCGGCTATTATTGGAGGTCGAAGACACGGGCGTCGGTATCGCTGAAAAGGATATTGATTCTGTCTTTGAACCTTTCCGCCAGGTCGATATGAGCGCCAGTCGCGCATTTGGCGGAACCGGGCTTGGCTTGGCTATCTCACGACAATTTGCAAAATTAATGGGTGGCGAGATTGATGTTCGCAGTGAGCTTGGTGCGGGGTCGGTATTTACAGCTAAAATTCCGCTACCAATTAAGATGGGCGCCTATGGCGCAAAATAAGTTGAATATCTCTGTCCGGCATAAGCGTCACGCCGACTTTATCGCCCACGGCTTGATCACCGACCAGTCTAAACTCAAATTTCTGAGCGCATCTCGCAATTGTCGTTATTAATTCCATAAGTGCCAAATGCATACCGATGCACTTTCGCGCGCCGCCTCCAAAGGGAAAAAACGCAAATTGGTGCTGCGGACTTTTACTTCCCGACTCAAACCGATCCGGACAGAATTTATCCGGTTCCTCCCAATACTCCGTCTGCCTATGCGTCACCGCGGGTGAAAGTATAACTGTTGCATTCTTTCTCAGAGGGCATCCCTGAACCGGTTTCGTTTCGCTGGACGCGCGCCGTTCCAAAGCGTAGGCCGGCGGCTTCAATCTTAATGTCTCCATTACAAATGCATGCGTGAAAGGTAATCGCTCAGCCTCATCAAAATCCGGCAAGTGCGATTCCGAAAGTTCCGATGCCTCCGCAGCAATTCGGTCCGCAAAGTTCGGATGCGACGCAAGATAATAGAATGCCCATACTAACGTATTTGCAGTCGTTTCTAAGCCGGCAAAAAAGAATGCTGTCGCCTCATCGCGCACTTCCTTCTCGCTTAATTGATCGCCATCTGACGACTTGAGCAAACGGAATTGATCGATGAGAGTTGAAGTAGCTTGGGCGGTGCTGCTTGTGATAGAATGGTCAACTATGTCGTTAAACTTTTTCAAGGCGTTCCTAAATTTTTTGCCTTGCGCAAGTTTTGAGTTCTGAAACGAGCCCCTTAGGACAAAACTTCGGCAGAAGACACCAAACAAAGCCTCATTGATACTGGTCACGGCTTCGCTAGCGGCCTGCGCGCGCTCCGACGACATATCTTCGCCAAACATGATCGTTGTCATGACATCGAGAATAAGGTGGTTGGCCTCTGTCGATATATTAACGACCGAACCTTCTGCACCTCTGTGACTCCATCTTTCAACCAACAAATCAACATTTGAGTTTATGATCGGACGCCATGCCTGAACTGATCTCTTCAAAAATAACGGCTGCAGCAGTTTGCGTTTTCGGCGCCATTCAGCGCCATTTTCTAGCGCTAACGAGTCACCAAACGCCGCCTTCATTGAGAATGTGAGAATCCCTTTCGTAAAGTCGGGCTCGCCTCTTGTCAGGACTTCTTTCACGCCGTCTGGCGAAGATACCAAATAAGCGTTTGAAGTCACTATTTTGAATTCAACTGGCCGATCATCTCGCTCGGCAAACCTTCTGAGCGATCCGATAAGATCATTTGCCAAAGCAGGAAGCTGGCCTAGGAATGGCCAGCCCTTTATGAAATATGGCCTGTCTCTTTCTGATGACGACCTAGCATTTTCGCTGGTACGCTTCACCTAGACACTCCAATTCGAGCAATAATCTTTCGACCTTCAAGGGGAATATCATCCGTTGGAAAAATCAGATTTGGACTGGGTTCGAGAGCGCGCTTGTCTAACAAATTCGTTGCAGCGACCCGCACAAAGAGACCTGTAATTTGCCGTGGTCTATATTCCAATGACAAATTGGCGAGCGCATATCCGTTTATTGGCGAGCGGATGTCGGATGCTGCACGAGAGCGATTTCCGACATACTTGACGCCGATCAATCCTGACCATTCAGGCGTCATCATCCAGCGCCCCTCAGCGTATAACAGATGTTGCGGGACGCCGCTAACCCGTTGACCTGAATCTCGAAGCTCAGCGCTTTGGTAGGCATAGCTCGTTCTCACACTAACATTATCATTTACCTCCAATCGCCCTTCGAGCTCAAAACCGGCCCCTCGTGTGCCGCTCGTGTTTTCGAAAGTCGGTATCCCGGTGACTGGAGAAGAGACGACCTCGATCAAGTCGTTGGTCCAGTAGGCATACCCTGTAACTGACGTTTCAAACGCGTCAGACCATCGCTTTTCCAGAACGATTTCCGCTGTGTCTATCATTTCCGGCTCTAAGTTCTGGTTGCCTCTCGCGATCTGTCCTGATCCTTCTGTCTCCTCCAAGAACGTGGGCGCTCGGAATGCGCTTCCGTAAAGCGCCTTAACGGTAAGTGTTGGGTTTGCGTTCCAAACCACTGATGCGCGTGGATTGATCGTCAAGCCGAAATTGGAGAAATGATCGAACCGGACGCCAAGCGTCACAGTCCAGTCCGGGGCCACTGACCATTCATCTTGCAAGAGTCCGAATACATTCGTTCTCGAATCGGCAAAAGCGTTCGGAAGGACGCCCAGTTCGTCCGTTGTAAGAAATCCGGGCGCAGGCAATAACACACCGCCGGGACCTTGAAGAAAGTTGCGGCGATCCACAATATTCGTGGCTTCTTGATATGCAACACCGAAACCTGCCTTTAGCTTGTGAGCATTTCCTGGCGCATACAGAATTTCGGCGCGCCCGCGATATTCCGTGAGGTCGAAATCGATTTGAGTCAGTACGCCGTCCGGAAAAAAGCCAAATGCACCCGGCGGGTTCGATTGAAAGAATGCTTTGAAGTCTTCTCTGAAGAAGCTCGCTGTCGCCATCATCTCCAAATTCTCGGTGAGTGCTGTTTCGAACGTCAGATCCGAAGAGAAAAGATGAAGAACTCTTTCGCCAACAGGATCGAGCGCGAATGCGACGCCAGCTCCATTTTGGGCGTCTATGATGCCCTGATAAGCGGCTCGCCAGGTGAAGCTGTCTCCAAAGCGAAAATCGCTTCGCGCGTTGATATCGGTTCTACCAAGGCTAATGCCGCCAGGCGCTAATGATGCACTCGTGCTAAACAGTTGGTCGAGGAAGGTCTGCACGTCGGCCTGCACGATTGGATCGTCGCCATTCGTCGTTTGCACTTCGAATGAAAGCGCCGCTTCAAAGCTGTCACGAATTATTCCGCTTTGAATCCAGCCTCCATAGGTGCTGAAACTTCCGCCCAAAACGCCGGCCGAGAAAGGACCTATTTCCTGAGCAGTCTTCGTAATAATATTTATCGTGCCGGCAAAGGCATCCGCGCCATAAAGCGCTGAGCCGGGGCCCCGTACAATTTCAATGCGGGAGATATTTTGAACCGGTAAAGTCCAACCGAGCGGCCTGCCGCCCTGCACGGCGTCGCCGATGGGTGCGCCGTTGATCATAACCAAAACATGTGGGTTTACTTCCGACGCTATGGATCGAATTACATATATGCTGTCATGCGCCCGGTTTTTTGATATGTGCAAACCAGTTACGGTAGCGAGCACTTCTTCTATTCTGGTCGCGCCGAGCGCTTCAATGTCCTTCGCTGTAATTACTGTCGCGACGGCTGGCGCTTCTGAGATCGGCTGCTCATAACCGACCGCCAAACTAAACATTTGATCCCCGCCAAGCGATTGGACCAAGTCACTTTCCTGTGCGAACACCTGTCCAGGCAGAAAAGCGATGAACGCTGCCGAAATTGCTTTCTTTGAGTTATTTATCTTGTACGTCATTCAACACCTCCACCCATTCATCGTCGGTTAAATCTTGCGGCACGCCGGCAAGCATGGCGTCCAGCTGCATCGCGGCGCCGGACGTATTTCCCTGACGCAAGCTGATTGATGCGGCGGTCGCGCGATGTGCGTTCTCTCGCGCGGCGGCGCGCATTTCATCTATTTCCCGGTCGGCGCGCGCCAGCGCCATTTCCTGAAACAGGCTTCGGCAAAGCGCGCGAAGCACGTTGATGTCGAATGGTTTCTCGACGAACTCATTGGCGCCGAGCAGCATCAGGTTTGAATGACGGCTTTGCGAAGCGTGCGCGGTGACAATGATGACCGGCTGCTTCGGATTAACCGCGAGAATTTCCTTGAGCACTTCCTCCCCGGGCAACGCCGGCAACATGAGGTCAAGCAGGACGAGATCGTGGCGCTTTTCTTTCCATGCAGAGAGGCCCTCGGCGCCATTGACAGCGATTTGGACCTTGTAGTCAGCATCGAGCGCGCGGCGTGCGGTTTCG
Organism: uncultured Alphaproteobacteria bacterium; assembly: GCA_937895955.1. Taxonomy (GTDB): domain Bacteria; phylum Pseudomonadota; class Alphaproteobacteria; order Caulobacterales; family Parvularculaceae; genus Amphiplicatus. The sequence continues at coordinate 68,400 of CALAZI010000160.1, forward strand.
GCGGCGTCCGGATCGTCTTCAATGATCAGGACGCTGGACCGCCGCCGTTGGTCGATCGCCGCCTGAACGAAGCGAGGAATCGCATCGGGTTCGGAAAGCGAAGCCGTTACAGCGTTCAGGCTCTTCGCGATGGCGTCGAACCCCGCGCTTGAGGCGCCTCGATGAAGAACCACTATCGGCAGCGCCGGGGCGCAAAAGCGTCCCGAGCGGATGATCTTGGCGAGACGCCAGCAGTCGCAATCCTCCAGCTGATCCTGAATGATCACGCAGTGGAACGGCCTGCGGCGTAGCCGGTCGATGAGCGCGCGCCCGGTCTCGCAATAAATCGTCTTGAATCGCTCTCCCCAAAATGCGGCGGAGGCAGGCGCGGCGAGCGGCCTTAATATGTCGGAGGCGATAATAATCGCCTGCTTTGTATCCTTTAATGGTGCAGGAACCATGCTACCCCCTGCCCGAAACAAGACTGGGGAAATTTTTGTAAAAGAATGCGCGCGGATCAAGTATTCTGAAGCAGAACCTCAAATCGAGCAGCGTCGCTTTCCTGTTAAACTTGTGTTTTTCGCGCCGGCGAATAGATGACATTTCTGTGATTGGCATGACTGTCTCCTAACGGCCCGGTCCGCTGCGCGTTCGCCCGAAATTCCAGTTGACGCGCCCGCGCTCCATGACGCCTTCGATGAGCCGGCCCCGGCGCGTCTCCATGACCGGCCGCCACGGGACCAGCGTAAATTCCTTCGATTTTTCGAGCACCGCGAAACGCCCAGTTGGAAGGTCGAGCCGCTCGGTGAAGCGGCCCTTGATAGTCTCGCCGTCTTCGCTTGGAACAAATGTCTTGCCGAGTTTGCGACCGAGCGCTTCTGCGTGCGCATTCATGGCGGCGGCGCCGCGCGCTGCGAGCTTGTCCTGATCGATGGAAAACCCGTTCTCATTTTCCTGCGCCAATCCTTGCGCAAGAAACCAGTTGCGGCGCGTTGCAAGCGCCTTCTGAACCGCACTGCCGAACCCAAGCGCGCCATGACTGCCGTCGCCCTTCTCTATGGCTTCATCGAGAAACGTCCGCACCGGCGCCGTCGTCAGCGCGTCAAGCCCGACCCATGACAACGTCCGCATTCGCGCCGGCGCCTTCGCCGCTTCAAACTGCGCTGTACGTTCAAGAAATTCGTCCGGAATGCGCCATGTCCCATCGGCCAGGCGCTCGCCGATGCCGGCCCGGCGCAACGCTTCAAGGCGGCGCTTGTGCGCAAGCCGGTATTCGGGGCTGGCGGAAGGGTCATGACGCGCGTGCAATGCGTCTGAATAAGTCCTGTCATAACGCGCGGCGATTTCAGCGATGGTGCGGTCGGATTTGCGCGGCGCCGCTGAGGCCAGCGAGGCTTCGACTATCGCGCCTTCGGGCGGCGCCGTTCCGGGGGCGCCGTCAAAGGTTACATGCCACTGGTTTCCATCGGCGCCGTCGAGCGCCAGAAAGCGCTTGTCATGCGCGTCGTCCGCAGCGCCTTCCCCGACCACGCGTCCAACTAGGCGCGGCGGCGAACCTGCAGCTCCAAATTCGCGCAGTTTCGCGGGTTCGAATTGAAGCCCCATGGCCGCGCCCATGGAGCGGACAATATCGCCGCGACGGCCCGCTTCCCGCAGCGTTTCTTCGAGGTCCGGCGCGAGCCGCC
>CALAZI010000161.1 GCA_937895955.1 uncultured Alphaproteobacteria bacterium
CGGCGAGCTCGCCTCTTCGGGCGCGGCGACGCGGAAACGGCGGGCGAGGCGAAAGGGTAAACCATGAGTTGGCTCTCGAATTTCACGCCGCCCGGCATCAAGAACCTTTTCAAGCGCACGGACGACGGCGCCGATCCGCTTTGGGTGAAATGCGGCGGCTGCGGCGAGATGCTGTTCGGAAAGGATCTCGAGGATGCGCTCAATGTCTGCAAAAGCTGCGGGCACCATATGCGCATGGCGGCCGAACCGCGCCTGAAAGCGATTTTTGACGATGGCGTTTATCGCGCCGTCGAAATCCCGGAGCCGCCTCTCGATCCGCTCGGGTTCAGGGACGAGAAAAAATATGTCGACCGGCTCAAAGATGCGCGGCGCAAAACCGGGCGTCAGGATGCGATGCTTGTCGCGATCGGCGCGATCGAAAACGAAACCGCGGTCGTCGCGGTTCAGGATTTCGACTTTATGGGCGGCTCCATGGGCATGGCGCTCGGCGAATCGCTCATTCGCGCCGCCGAGACTGCGGTCAAGGAAAGCGCGCCGCTGATCGTCTTCACGGCGTCTGGCGGCGCCCGCATGCAGGAAGGCATTCTTTCGCTGATGCAGATGCCACGCACCACAATCGCCGTACAGATGATGCGCGAGGCGCGGCTTCCCTACATTGTCGTCCTCACGCATCCGACAACCGGCGGGGTGACGGCTTCTTACGCCATGCTCGGTGACATCCATCTGGCGGAGCCCGGCGCGCTTATCGGTTTCGCCGGACCGCGCGTCATTGAACAGACAATCCGCGAGAAATTGCCTGAAGGCTTCCAGCGCGCTGAATTCCTCAAGGAAAAGGGAATGGTCGATGCGGTCGTTCCGCGCGGAGAGCTTCGCGGGGCGCTCGCGTCAATCATTCGCGTTTTGATGAAACGGGGCGCGCGCGGCGTTCTTGCGCGGAATTTTTCACCAGCCGTCGACAGGGCGGCTGAGTAGCGATTTCAAGGGCTGATTGACGTGAACGCCGTTGAAGCCGCTCTGGAGCGTGTGGCGCTTCGGCGGCCCGCGCTCATTGATCTGGGCCTTGGCCGCGTGTTTCGGACGCTTGCGCGGCTCGACGATCCGCACAGGCGCGCGCCGCCTGTATTTCACATCGCCGGCACGAATGGAAAAGGATCGACTCTCGCCTATCTGAAAGCGATTCTCGAAGCGTCCGGGGCTGAGGTTCACACATTCATCTCGCCGCATCTCGTGCGATATAATGAACGGATCACGCTTGCGGGGCGTGAGATCTCCGACGAGGCCTTTCTTGATGTCATTGAAAGGGTCGACAGAGCCGCAGGCCATGACGATCTCACGTTCTTTGAAACGATAACCTGCGCGGCGTTTCTCGCTTTCGCCGAAACGCCGGCGGATTTTCTGCTTTTGGAAGTCGGCTTGGGCGGCCGTCTTGATGCGACGAATGTGCTGGAAAAGCCGCTTGCGGCGATCGTCACGCCAATCGCCCTCGACCACCAGAATTTTCTCGGAACGACGCTCGCGGAAATCGCAGGCGAAAAGGCCGGGATATTTCGTGCGGGAGCGCCCGCTGTCATCGGTCTGCAGGCGCCTGAAGCGATGGCGGCGCTTTTAACGCACGCGCAAGACAGGGATGCGGCGCCGTTCGCATTTGGGCGCGACTGGAATGCATGGAGCGAGAACGGCCGGCTCGTTTATCAGGACGACAACGGTCTTTCCGATCTTGCGCCGCCGCGCCTTATGGGCGCGCACCAGTTCTACAATGCCGGTCTTGCCGTCGCAGCGATCAAACGTGCGGCGTTGCCGATCTCCGATGACATGATTTCAGACGGAGTCTCAACGGCGTTTTGGCCGGCGCGGCTTCAGCGCTTGAAATTAGGCCCTTTGTTTGATCTGCTTGACCGCGCTTGCGATTGTGAGCTTTGGCTTGACGGCGGGCATAATCCTCACGCCGCGCTCGCGCTTGCGCAGGCGATGGCTGATCTCGAGGAAAAGAGCGCCAAAACGATGACGCTTATCGTCGGCATGCAGGAAAACAAGGACGCGGACGGATTTTTTGCGGCGTTTTCGGGCCTCGCCGCCGCCGTTTTTGCGGTTCAGGCGGATCATTCCGGCGCGCGCGCGCCCGCTGATGTCGCCGCGGCGGCGGAGCGCGCCGGGATCCCTGCGCATCCCTGCGCCTCTGTCGACGAAGCGCTGCGGCATGCGATCGGAACAGGCGAGCAGCCCTTGCGCGTATTGATCTGCGGTTCGCTCTATCTCGCCGGCGAGATACTGGCGCAGCATAAGTGAAGAGGCCGCCTCGCAGGAGGCGGCCTTTCGCAGCGCTTTACGGCCTGATTAAAGATCGCTGATTGATTTAACTTCGATCGGACCGAGGCTGAGCGAAGCGATGCCGGCTTCGATTTTCGAGCGGTCGCCGACAATGATCCAGATCAGGCTTTCGGGATGCACGGCTTCAGCCGCCGCAGCTTTTATGTCGACAAGAGATAGTTTCTCATAGGCCGCTTTCAGCGTCTCAGGGTAATTCCACGTCCGCCCGAAGCGATTGGAATCGACAAGGCTGCCGAGCACGTCGCCTGAAGTTTCAAAAGATCCCGGCAATGACCGCGTGTTGTTATCGATGACGCGCTTCAGCTCCGACTGCGTCGCCGGCCGCGATGTTTTGTAGCTCGTCAATTCTTTCACGAGTTCCGCGAGGGACTCTTTTGTCTTGTCGGTCTGCACGGGGGCGTAGACGAGATAGGGACGCTGGCCGCGCGCATCCTGAAAGAACGTATAGGCGCCGTATGCCCAATGTTTGTCCTCTCGCAGGTTCATGTTGACGCGCGCCGTAAACTGGCCGCCGAGAATGTCGTTCATGGCGTTAAGCGCGACATTGTTCGGCGCGCCGGTCGGCGGCGCGACATGGCCGGCGAGGATAAGCGACTGCGGGGAGCCCGGCTTGTCGACGATGATCACGCGCCCTTTCGCCGGGCGCTCGACGACGGCGATGTTTTTTGCCGGCATCGGCGTTCCCGGCGCGCGCCAGTCGCCGAAGACGCGCTCAAGCGCCGGCTTGATCTCTGCCATCGTCGCGTCGCCTGTGACGAATATCGTTGCATTGTCCGGGCGCATCCAGGTCTGATGGAAGTTCGTCATGTCGCTTCGCGTCAGCGACTTCACCGAGTCGATCGTGCCGGAACCTGTGAAAGGAACGCCGTATGCGTGACCGTCTCCATACATCAGCGGCGGCAAGAGTCGCAGCGCGAGTTTTACGGGGCTGGCTTTCTCCTGTTCGATCCCGGCGATCCACCGCGCACGGAGCTTTTCCATTTCGGTCGTATCGAAGGCGGGATTTCGCACGACATCGGCCATGAGGTCGAGCGAAGGCGCAAGATTGGATTTGAGCGCGGAAAGCGTGACGCCTGTCATGTCGAGGTTCGATCCGACGCCCAGCGTAGCGCCGAGGCTTTCAAGCTCCTCGGCGATCTTCACCGCCGTTCGCCGTTTCGTTCCCTCGTCAAGCATCGCGCCGGCGAAAGAGGCTGTTCCAAGCTTTGCGCCGCTTTCATCTGAAGCGTAACCGGCGTCAAATTGCATTGAAATATTGACGACCGGCACGGTCGGCCGGTTGGCGAGAACGACCTTGATCCCGTTTCGGAGCGTTGATTCCTCGATCGTCGGAAAGGAGAGATCAGGCGATGTCGGAACGCTCGGCAATCCGGACGACCGATCAACCGATGACGGTTTGGCTGAATATTCAGGAAAAGGCAGAACGGTCAGCTGATAATAGCCGGCGTTCATGACGCCGCGCGCCGCCGCGAGAACTTCCGCCGGCGTCGCCGATTTCAGCCAGTCGAGCTGTCGAACGATGAAGCCGGGATCATCCGCATAAAGCGCGCCTTCGGCGAGCGTGACCGCCTTGCCGCCGAAGCCGCCGACTTTCTCGAGGCCGCGCAACACGGCCGCCTCGATCGATGTCTTGGCGCGGTCAAGCTCGGCCTTTGTCGGTCCCTTGGCCAGGAAATCGGCGAGGACTTTTTCCATCTCCGCTTCGACTTCGGCGGGATCGGCTTCGCTCTTTGGGTCGACCGTCACGGAGTAGAAGCTTAACAGCTCCTGATCCTGCATTTGCGCTGCTGCGCTTGTCGCCAATTCAAGATCGTAGACAAGGCGCTGATAAAGCCGGGATGTTTTTCCGCCGCCAAGCACTTCGGCGGCGAGCGTCAGCAGAACAGCGTCTTGCGTTACGCGGCCCGGCGCAACCCAGTTGCGGTCGATCTTCACCTGGGGCACGCGGTCATACATGATTTCGCGCTTGTCGACGGCGAGCTTCGGCGCGTTTCCTTCCGCGCGCGTCAGCGGAGGCCCGCTGTCAATATCGCCGAAATATTTTTCGGCTTTCTCTTTCGCTGTCGCGGTGTCTATATCGCCGGCGAGAACGAGAACGGCGTTCGCCGCGCCGTAATATTCCCGGAACCACTCTTTCACTGTTTCAAGATCGGCGGCGTTGAGATCCTCCATCGATCCGATCGTCGAATGCGCGTAAGGATGGCCGGCGGGCAAAAGCCCGGCGAGCGTCGCGTATTCCATGCGGCCGTAGGGCTGGTTGTCGCCCTGACGCTTTTCGTTCTGGACGACGCCGCGCTGCTCATCGAGCTTTTCCTGCGTAATCGCGCCGAGAAGGTGCCCCATGCGATCGGATTCCATCCAAAGCACGCGATCAAGCGCCGGCGTCGGAATGGTCTGAAAGTAATTCGTCCGGTCAAACCATGTCGTCCCGTTCAGATCGGTCGCGCCGATCTCCTCCAGCGGTTCGAACCATTCGCCGTCATAGTTTTCCGAGCCGTTGAACATCAGATGTTCGAAAAGATGCGCAAAGCCCGTGCGTCCTTCCGGCTCATCCTTGGAGCCGACATGATACCAGATCGAAACGGCGACAACCGGCGCCTTGCGATCCTCGTGAACAACGACGCGCAGGCCGTTATCGAGCGTGAATTGCTCATAGGGGATCGAGATATCGGCGGCGCCGGCGGGGCCCGCCGCAATCAGACCGGCCGCCGCGGCGGCGAACAACTTCAAAGAACGCATCGTTTATTCCTTATGGCGCCGGACGCCCGGCTTTAGACGAACCCTAAGCGGCGCGGCGGCCTCGTCAAGCGCGCTCGCGCGGCTCGCCGCGCCAAACGCTCGCTTCGCCGGTTATGGCCGCGCAACCCTGGCCGCATCATTCAATGCGGAAGGGCGGGGGCCCAATCATCTCAACGCAACCGGCGTCAAGGCTCTCCGGATCTGGGTCCGCGACAAAAGCGAGAAAGAGCGCATCAAGGCATTCCGCGCCCGAGAGTCCATCGCTCTCATGCGACAGATGGCGCACGACGATATGACGGCTGCCTTCCAGCCCCTCGCTTGCCGCCTCGCCCCAAGACGGCGGCGTGATCGGGTCCATATATCCGGAAACGATCAGAGTCGGGATGGACGCGCGCACCTGCTCCAGAGTCGCCTCGTTCGAAGGCGCGATTTCCCATATTCGGCACGCCTTGCCGTACTCACGCGCCCGATCGAGAGGCATGAAAGTGTTTTCGTAGGCGCGGACGAGGTCCTCTTGCGACATGTGCGCGGTTTCCTCCGGGCAGGCCACGGAAAGATGCATCCCGTTATGATAGCGCCGTCGCGGCGGCTTCGTCGCGACATCAAGCGCGAGGAATGGCGCGAAGTCGCCCTGCGCCGCCTTGTGAATCACATAAGGCAGCTGGCGGGCCTGCGCCGGGACCGACAGTGCGACCCAAAGGCCTTGCGCGAATCCGGCGTTTGACATCGCGACCTTGCGCGCGGTTCCGGTTGACGGATCGACAATGTCAAATTTCAATTTCCTGTCGTCGATCGCGCGGAACGCCGCCGCCAGATCATTGCGCGGATATGGGAACGCGGCGGCGCATGGCGGATCGGCGAGGCAGTCGTCGAAAAGCCGGCCGAGCGCCTGCTCCCCGTCGCGGCCGTAAAAGAGCGGCCGGCGAAAATCCGGCGCGACGACTCCCCAGAGGATGGCGCTGCGGACGCTGTCGGGAAACAGCCTCATGTATTCGAGCGCAAGCCGGGTTCCGTAGGACGACGCAAACAGATTGAGCCTTTCGTAGCCGAGCTGTTCGCGTACGATGTCTATGTCTCGCGCCGCATTTTGCGTTGAATACTGCGCGAGATTCGCAAACGCCAAGAGTTTTTTACGGCACGATCGCACTGCGCCGGCGGGCCAGCGCGGGAAAAGACTTGAAACGCGGTGCAGCGCTAATTCTTCGCAATAGAGGGCGTTGGATCGGCCGGTTCCGCGCTGATCGATCAACACTACGTCGCGCTGGGCGCGAAACCCTTTCCATTCTCGCGCATAAGACGCCGCGAAATCGGTCGCGGCGTTTCCGGGCCCGCCGACAAGCTCGACCCAGGGATCGTTACCAGAACCAGGGTTGAGCGCTGGCAGCACGACGATATTGAGGGAGATAATTCGTCCGTCCGGCGTATCAGGGTTTTCGGGGACGCGGATTTCGCCGCATCGCACGGGCTCGTCTACGCCCGCGATCCGGCATTCTCTCAGGGGAGATGGGTTGTTGTCGCTTGCTCGCGCGATTTCCGCACAGGCCGACCACATGAACGCGGCCGACAAGCCGGCGAAGAAACGGAGGAAAGGCTTTTCTCGGTCCATCCATTCCGCCTAGAGCGCAAATGCCTGCCGACTATTTCGGCGCCCGCTTGGCGAGGATGCGCTGCAGCGTCCGGCGATGCATGCCGAGGCGACGCGCCGTCTCCGAGACGTTGTGATCGCACAACTCATAGACCCGCTGGATGTGTTCCCAGCGAACGCGATCGGCCGACATCGGGTTTTCGGGCGGCTCAGGCCTTGAGCCTTCGCGGGCGAGAAGCGCTTTTTCAACATCATCCGCATCCGCCGGCTTGGCGAGGTAATCGAGCGCGCCCGCTTTCACGGCGGCGACGGCTGTCGCGATATTGCCGTATCCTGTCAGCATCACCACGCGGCAATTCTCGCGGATGTCGTGAATGGCGTTTACGACCTCAAGACCGTCCCCGTCTTCCAGCCGCAAATCGACGACCGCGAAGGCGGGCGGATTGTTGCGCGCTATAGAAACAGCCTCCTTGACGCCGGCCGCAAGCATTGTTTGAAAGCCGCGTTTTTCCATCGCGCGGCCGAGCCGTGTGCGAAAGGCCTCGTCGTCGTCGACGATCAGCAGTGAGGCGTCGCTGGGAAGGTTTGCAGCGGCAGTCTGTTCATCCATCACACGTATCCGCAATCGGCGCCCGCGCTGCGCGGCGGACATTGAGGTCAGTTCGCTCGGTTTTGCTATCTCGGCGGGCCGGTGGCAAGGTTCTTGTCAATCGGAACCGGCGAGAATCGCTGTGCGGGGCCATTTGACGGAGACCCATGCCCCGCCGCGCGGCGAGGCTTCGTCCCATTGGCGGTTGTCGAACGCGACCGAGGCGCCTGTGCGCTCCAGCAATGTTTTGGCGATGAAGAACCCAAGCCCAAGCCCGCCGGTGCGCGCCGAAGACGCGCGCCCACGCCCGCGTCCGCCAAGATAAGGCTCGCCAAGCCGGCCGAGGATGTCGGGCGCAAATCCCGGCCCGTCGTCATGGATTTCGACCGTCAGATCGCTCTCATCCCAATCCGCGGATATGAGGACTTTCGAGTGCGCGTATCCGACGGCGTTTTCTATGAGATTTCTCAAACCGTAGATGATCTCGGGTTTACGACGCAGAACCGGCCCCGCCTCTTCTGCGGCGCCTTTGACGTCAAAAATGACCGCAGGCCCATGTCGCGATTGAACGAAGGGGTCGGCCGCTTCCTTTAACAGCAAGTCGACGGCGATCCTTTCCATTATGACATCGCGCGCTTCGCCCCGGTTCGACAGACGGCCGAGAATTTCCCGGCATCGCTGCGCCTGGCTGACAAGCAGTTTTGCGTCTTCCTCGAGCATTCCCGTCCCGGCCAGTTCAGCGGCCATTTCCTTGGCCGTGAGCTGGATTGTCGCGAGCGGCGTTCCGAGTTCATGCGCCGCCGCCGCTGCAAGACCGCCGATCGCCGCCATGCGTTCTTCGCGCGCCAATACGATCTGAGAGGCGGCGAGCGCGCTTTTCAGCTGCGCGGATTCTGCGCTGATGCGATGCGCGTAGGCGGCGAAAAACGCGACCGCGAAGGAAAGCGAAACCCAGATTCCGATACTCAGGATCGGCGGGAACGCTATCTCGGCGCCGGCGCGCCAGGGAAGCGGCAAGTGAAACGCCGCAAGCGCCGATATGCCGGCAAACGCACATGCGCCAACAAGAACAGTCAACCGCATCGGCAGGACGCTGGCTGCGATCGTCACCGGAGCTAGGATGAGCACCGAAAAAGGATTTTGAAGCCCGCCGGTTAGAAACAACAGCGCGCAGAGCTGAGCGATGTCGAATATCACCGAAGCGGCGGCTTCCTGATCCGTCAAATAACGCTGCGGCGAGAAGCGCAGCATGATGAATATGTTAAGCCACGCGCTCATGGCGATAGCGGCGAGGGAAAGGCCTAGCGGCACGCGGAAACCGAGCGCGAAATGCACGATCAAAATCGCCGCCAATTGTCCTGCCACGGCCAGCCATCTTAGCGTCGTCAGCGTTCGCAACCGGACGGGGCCGCGCAGCGCCTGTTCTGCGACCTCATCGACGGCGTTGCTCATCATCATCGGCGTTGTTCTCACATTTTGACGAGGGATAGGGCGGGCTGGACCTCATAGGCCCACAGGGATATGCGAACCTGTCTCGGTCGAGAAGCGGAAAGGAAAGCAGATGAAGCGATCATGGCGGGCCCTTTTCGCTCTGGGTGTGACGTTTGTTGCTGTTTCCGCTTGCGGCGGAGAGGGCGGATCTGGCCTGCCGCAGGAAGGCGTGATCCGGCTTTCCGACCAGTTTTCGGCGGATTTCGCCCTGGTCGATCAGAACGGGCGGTTGACGCGCGACGAAGATTTCAAGGGCAAGGTTGCGATCGTCTATTTCGGTTTCGCCACCTGTCCGGACGTATGCCCTTTGGCGCTTGGCCGGCTCAGCGCGGCGCTCAACGAGCTCTCGGAACAAGAGCGTGAGAAAGTCGCGCCGATCTTCATTACGGTCGATCCTGATCGCGACACGCCGGAGGCGTTAAGGACTTATCTCGCCTTCGACCCCCGCATTATCGGTCTCACCGGCGATCGCGGCGCGATCGAGCAGGCGAAGGCGGGGTTTAAGGTCTATGCCGAGCCTCAGAACCTGCCGGACTCGGCTGTCGGCTACACTATGAACCATTCAAGTCTTTTCTATCTGATGGATCGTAAGGGCGGGCTTCCCTACGCCTTGGAAGACACTCTTGCGCCGGACCAAATCGCGGCTGCTATCCGCAGTATATTGTGATCTCGCTCCTTCAGCAGTCTCGTCCAGCTGTATGGATTTTATAATAACCAATTGAAATATAAAGCATTTTAAGGATTTTAACTCCTTCCGTTAGCGCTTCGTTTAATATTGCAGGTGCGTAATAATTGTTGCGCCGCGCATAAGGCGCATGGCAGTCTTCTTTTCTGGCGGCGGCTGGGGGGGGCGCTCGGCGCGTCCGCCTCGTTGCGTAGGAGTCCAGAGGGGCAAAATGCTCTATTCGGCATTCGAATTCGGGTACGCCGCCATGACGCCGGCGCGCCTCGCCGCCGGCTTCGGCGCGAAATTCTGGCGATCGCCGGCGAACCCGCTCGCCGACACCTGGGTGGGCCGCGCCTCCGCCGCCGCGCTCGACGTTTTTGAAAACGCGACGCGCCGCTATCCGAAACCGGACTGGGAAATTTCATCGACCAGCATCGAGGGGCGGGCGGTTCCGGTCATTATTGAACCGGCTCTTTCAAAGCCGTTTTGCGATCTCGTTCATTTTCGCAAGGAAGGCGCATCGTCCGGGCGCGGACCAGATCCGGCGGTGCTTATCATTGCGCCGCTGTCAGGCCATTATGCGACGCTCTTGCGCGGCACGGTCGAGGCGATGTTGCCGACGCATGACGTTTACATCACCGACTGGGCGAACGCACGCAACGTGCCGCTTTCCGCCGGCCGCTTCGACCTCAACGACTATGTCGATTACCTCATAGAGTTCCTGCGGTTTATCGGCCCGCGCGCGCATGCGATGGCCGTCTGTCAACCGGGGCCGGCGCTGCTCGCGGCTGCGGCCGTGATGGCGGAAGAGGGCGATCCTTGCCGACCGGCCTCCATGACGATTATGGGCAGCCCTATCGACGCCCGCCGTTCGCCGACGGTGCCCAATCTGCTTGCGCAAGAGCGCAAGTTCGAATGGTTTGAACGAAACATGATTTACACGACGCCGGCGCCCTATCCCGGCGTCATGCGCCGCGTTTATCCGGGCTTCGTCCAGCTCTACTCTTTCCTGTCGATGAATCATGACAGGCACCTCAACGCCCACTACGATTATTTCAATCATCTCGTTGAGGGCGACGGCGACAGCGCGGAGAAGCACCGGACATTTTATGACGAATATCTGTCGGTCCTCGATTTGACCGAAGAGTTTTATCTCCAGACCATCCGGCAGGTGTTTCAGGAGTTTTCACTCGCTGAAGGCGATTTCATGCATCGCGGACGGCGCGTCAGGCCCGAAGCGATTACGGATATCGCCTTGATGACCGTCGAGGGCGAAAATGACGACATCTCCGGCATCGGCCAGACTCAGGCGGCGCACGATCTCTGCGTGAATATTCCCCATTCGATGAAGATCGACCATATCCAGCCCGGAGTCGGCCATTACGGCGTCTTTAACGGCTCGCGCTGGCGCAATGAAATCCAGCCGCGGGTCGCGGCGTTCATTCGCGAGCATGACCGTATCGGCGCAGCGCTCGCGCGAGCCGCAGAATAGCGGCCTTTTCAAGGCTTCCAGCAAAGGCCCGACGATGCTAGGTTTCTCGCCGTCGCCGCAGGCGGCGGTTGTCCTGGAGATGTTCCGTGCAAAGATTGTTTTTCTGCGCGCTTTCAGCGCTCGCTCCGGTCGCCGCCGTCGCCCAGGAAGACGGCGGACGAGCGACCGGCGTCTACTTGCGCGGCGGGGCCGGTGTCGCGTTCGGCGAAACGCTCAACCAGAATTTATCCTATAATCCGGATGTGGTTTTTGTAACCCCTCCGGCGACGTCGAAGTCGACGGAAATCGGCGACGGTTTTGCGGCCGCCGCCGCGATAGGGTTTCAATATTCGAAGACCCGCACCGAGCTTGAATACCGCCGAATGGAAATGTCGGTCGACGGCGTCGCCTATGCGGGCGGCGCGGCTCCGGGAACGGCGGTTGCAAATGACGACATCGTCGCGCAGGCGCTGATGTCGAATGTCTATTTCGATTTTCCGAACAAGTCCGCCTTCACGCCCTTTATCGGCGCCGGCGTCGGCGGCGCGCGCGTCGAGAACGAGCTTGGAGAACGTGACGCCGCCTTCGCGTATCAGGGGCGCGCCGGCGTTGAGGCGGCTTTGAGCGAGCGGTTTTCGATAGGCGCCGAGTATGTCTATTTCAGAACGCTCGACGTGAAATACGGACCGAAAGAATTCGAGCCCGCAGGGCCGGCGGGTCCGCGCACGGACGGCGACCCCTTTGTTTCTTCGTCGGTGATGGGAACGGTTCGCGTTCTCTTCTGACGGCTGTGTCGAATTTTCCGCATTCCGGCATTTCCGTTTCGGGCGGAAAGGCTCTATAGAGCGCGCGAATTTCATTTGTCCGAAGGAGAGTTTTCCCAATGGCCCGCACCAAAATCGCCCTCATCGGCTCAGGCATGATTGGCGGCACGCTCGCCCATATCGCCGCGCAGAAAGAGCTTGGCGATATCGTCCTCTTCGACGTCGCCGAAGGTTTGCCGCAGGGCAAGGCCCTCGACATCGCGCAATCGGCGCCCGTCGACGGTTACGGCTCGAAGCTGAAAGGAACGCAGGACTACAAGGATATCGCCGGCGCAGATGTGTGCATCGTGACGGCGGGCGTCGCGCGCAAGCCCGGCATGAGCCGCGACGATCTGCTCGGCATCAATTTGAAAGTGATGAAGGCTGTCGGCGAAGGCATCAAGCAGAACGCCCCGAACGCCTTCGTCATTTGCATCACCAATCCGCTCGACGCGATGGTTTGGGCGTTGCAGAAATTCTCAGGCCTGCCGACGAACAAAGTCGTCGGCATGGCGGGCATTCTCGACTCGGCGCGCTTCCGTCTCTTCCTTGCCGAAGAATTCAACGTGTCCGTCGAAAGCGTCACAGCCTTCGTCCTCGGCGGCCATGGCGACACGATGGTGCCGCTTGTTCGCTATTCGACGGTCGCCGGCATTCCGTTGCCCGACATGGTCAAGATGGGCTGGACGACACAGGCGAAGATTGACGCGATCGTCGACCGGACGCGCAAGGGCGGCGGCGAAATCGTCGCCTTGTTGAAAACGGGCTCCGCTTATTACGCGCCCGCGGCGTCGGCGATCCAGATGGCGGAGAGCTATCTGAAGAACAA
>CALAZI010000162.1 GCA_937895955.1 uncultured Alphaproteobacteria bacterium
GGCGGAAAGGCGGAAGCGAGCCTTCGCGATTTTATCGAGCGTCTGGACGAACGCGCTTTCGGCCTTGCTCTGTTGCTGTTTGCGCTCCCCTCCTCGGTGCCTTTCGTTTACGTGCTGCCGCAAATCCTTTCCGTGCCCATGCTGGCGCTGGCCGGACAGATGGCGGCCGGTCGCGAGAGCCCCTGGCTGCCGTCCGGCATGCAGGATCGCCGTTTCGAGATTGCGCCGCTGCGCGGGGTCATCAAGCGCTGCGAGCCTTACACGCGGTGGTTCGAAGCTCTTGCGCGCCCGAGAATGACGGCGCTGACGGGCCGAGTTGGCGCGCGCGCGATCGGCGCGTTGCTGCTCATTCCGGCGATATCGATCCTGGTCCCTTTGCCCGGGACGAACGCGGTTCCCGCAATGGGCATATCGCTGACCTCGCTCGGTCTCATCGAGCGCGACGGCGTCCTCGTCATTCTGGGCCTTCTCGTCGGGCTCGGATGGGTGGCGCTGCTGCTTGTTTTCGGGCTGAGCGCCGCAACAATCCTCAAGGATTTCCTGTTGACGCTCTTTTGAGCGCGCCGCGACGATCAGTCCGGCGAAAGGCGCGTCTACTCGGAGTAAGCTCATCTTATGCTGACCGCGCTTGAAAACCGGACTCTGATTGAGAAATCGCTCATCGCCTCGGCAAGCGCGAGCGGCGCCCTGCTGATCGGCGCGCATTTATTCGAGCATGTCGGCGGACTTGCGCCTTGCGCGCTTTGTCTGGACCAGCGCGAAGCGCATTGGACGGGGCTGGCGCTCGCCGTGATCGGGATCGTGGGCGCTATCGCTCTCAGATGGCGCCGTGCGGCGATCGCGACCGTCGGCGCTTGCGCGCTCGTCTATCTAGTGAGCGCCGGCCTCGCGCTTTATCATGCAGGCGTCGAGAATCATTATTGGCCGGGACCTGCGACCTGCTCGGGCGGCGGCCCGGTTGACGTAGGACCGGGCGGGCTTGCGGACATTCTCAAGCAGAAACCCGGGGCGCCGTCATGCTCCGAAGCCGCCTGGCGATTTCTCGGCGTTTCGATGGCCGGCTATAATCTTCTCATTTCGGCCGGGCTGTTCGCCTTCTGCCTGATCGCCGCCGCCGCAGCCGTTCGCGAAGAGCGAAGATCGGCGCGCGGGTTGCGCGCACAGGGCGGCGTCGCATCATGACCGGGAACGGCAGTTTCCCCTACGACCGCCGGAGGCCTGGCGCACGCGCGGCTCGCATCGGCGAAATGCTGCGCGTTGATCACGCCGGCGAGCATGGCGCAGTTAAAATTTACAGCGGCCAACGCGCCGTCTTTGATGCGCTTCCCGGCAAAGCGGCGATCGCCGAAAAACTCCGCGAAATGGAAGCAGGCGAAGCCGAACATCTCAAGACGTTCAATCGCCTGCTCGCGGAGCGCGGCGTGCGCCCGACATTGCTTTCGCCGATCTGGAGCGTCGCCGGCTACGGCCTCGGCGCGGCGACGGCGTTAATGGGCGAAAAAGCCGCAATGGCGTGCACCGCCGCCGTTGAGGAAGTGATCGAGCAACATTACGCAAAGCAGGCCGAGACCCTTGACGAAGCGGATCCGGGTCTTGCGGAAACGGTGCGCGCCTTCCGCGAAGACGAGCTTGCCCACAAAGCGACGGCCGAAGCGCATGGCGCGCTTGAGGCGCCGGGCTACGGCCTTCTCAAAGCCGCCATCCAGGCAGGCTGCCGGCTTGCGATCCGCCTGTCGGAAAAAGTCTGATGTGCGATTTTGCGCCGCGCCTGCGATCGCGCTAGGCTTCGCCCGCCCCTTCAGCCAGTCAGGATTATTCTCGATGATTACGACAAAAGCGCGCCGCGTCGCCGTCGCCCTCGGCGCCGTTTCCATGATCGCCCTCGCCGCAGCCTGTGGAAGGCAAGCGCCGGCGAGCGCCCCCCCCGCCGCTGAATCGACCGCAGAGGCTGGCGCGACCGACGCCGCCGCCTTTGTCGACAAGGTGGAGGCGACTTATCGCGAAGCGTTCGAGGAGGCGAGCCGCATCCAGTGGGTGAATGCGACCTACATCAATTACGACACGGACTGGCTGGCGGCGAAAAACACAGGCGAGTTGACGAAAATGGCCGTCGATTTCGCCAACGAGGCGGCGAGATATGACGACACCGCGCTTTCGCCCGATCTCCGCCGAAAGCTCGACTTCATGAAGCTCGGCATCACCCTGCCCGCGCCGACTCGCGAGGGCGCCGCGGACGAGCTTGCGCAAATTACGACGCGATTGGGCTCCGCCTATTCAACGGGCGCGATCTCAGTCGACGCTGCGGCGTTTAAGACGCAGATCGCCGGCATGCGCGGACCGGACGGCGATGCGGCGAACGGCGTCATTCGCCAGAACGAAACCGAACTTTTGATGCGGCAGATGCGCGATCCGAAAAAGCTCGCGGAGGTCTGGACGAAATGGAACGACTACGCCGCCGGCATGAAAGACGACTATGTCCGCATGGTCGAAATCGCCAATGAAGGCGCAAGGGAGCTCGGTTACGCCGATGTCGGCGCGCTCTGGCGGTCCGGCTATGACATGACGCCGGAGGAGTTTGAAGCTGAAACCGACCGCCTTTGGGGTCAGGTCAAGCCGCTTTACGATCAGCTCCATTGCTTCGTGCGCGCTGAGTTGAACGAGAAATACGGCGATGATGTCGCGCCGCTCGACAAGCCGATCCGCGCCGATCTGCTCGGCAATATGTGGGCGCAGGAATGGGGATCGATCAGCGACATCGTTTCAATCGGCGAAGGCGCAGCGTCAATCGAACTCGACAGGATTCTCGTTGAGAAAGGCTATGATCCGGTCAAAATGGTCGCGGCGGGCGAAACCTTTTTCACCTCGCTCGGTTTTGACCCCTTGCCGAACACTTTCTGGGAGCGCTCGCAGATCACCGCCCCGCGCGACCGCGACGTCGTTTGTCACGCATCGGCGTGGAATCTCGATTCGGTCGACGATCTTCGCATCAAAATGTGCACGACGGTCGGCGCCGAGGACTTCACGACGATCCATCACGAGCTCGGCCACAATTTCTACCAGCGCGCCTATAACGAGCAGCCCCTATTGTTTCAGGGTGGCGCCAATGACGGTTTTCATGAAGCGATCGGCGACATGATCGCGCTTTCGATCACGCCGGAATATTTAAAGCAGATCGGCCTCATCGACACGGTGCCGCCGGCGTCGGAAGACCTCTCCCTTCTGATGCGGCAAGCGCTCGATAAAATCGCCTTTCTTCCCTTCGGCCTCATCGTCGACAAATATCGCTGGAAGATTTTCTCCGGTGAGATAACGCCTGACCGGTATAATGACGGCTGGTGGTCTTTAAGAACGCAATATCAGGGAATTCGTCCGCCGACGGAGCGCCCGGCCGGAGGCTTCGACGCCGGCGG
This sequence comes from uncultured Alphaproteobacteria bacterium, assembly GCA_937895955.1. Taxonomy (GTDB): domain Bacteria; phylum Pseudomonadota; class Alphaproteobacteria; order Caulobacterales; family Parvularculaceae; genus Amphiplicatus. The sequence goes on from CALAZI010000162.1 coordinate 3,411, forward strand.
CAAATACCACGTGCCGGGCGGCGTTCCTTACACGCGCTATTTCCTTGCGCGCATTCTTCAGTTTCAATTCTACAAAGCCGCCTGCGAACAGGTCGGGTGGACCGGGCCGCTTCATCGCTGCTCTTTCTACGGCTCGAAGGAGGTTGGCGACAAATTCAACGCGATGATGGAAATGGGCGCTTCGAAACCGTGGCCCGATGCGCTCGAAGCCTTCACCGGCAGCCGCCAGATGGACGGCTCGGCGATCGTCGCCTATTTCAAACCGCTGATGGATTATCTCGAGCAGGAAAACGCCGGCCGCCAGTGCGGCTGGTAGGCGCGAATTGACGGACATGGATTTCCGGGCCCCCGCAAAGGGCCCGGATTTTCATGGGTTTTGACTGCGCTCCTTCAAACCGGCGGCAAGCGCCCTCACCTGCGCGCGGGTCTCGTCAAGCGAAACGCCCGTATCGATGATGAAATCCGCGCGACGGCGTTTTTCAGAATCCGGCGTTTGCTTCATGAGGATCGCCCGGAACTTTTTCTCCGTCATGCCGGGCCTCGCCAGAACTCTCACTTTTTGAGTTTCCGCCGGCGCGGATACTACGATAACGGCGTCGAAAAATTCCTGATACCCTTTCTCGAACAAGAGCGGGATGTCGAGAACGACGAAGTCGGCGCCTTGCGCGGCCGCATCATCGAGAAACGCCGCACGATCCGCCGCGACAAGCGGATGAATGATCGCCTCCAACGCGGATAGCGCGGCTTCGTCATCAAGAACGAGGCGCGAGAGAACGTCACGGTCGACAGCGCCGTTGATGACCGCTTCGGGAAACCGTTCGGCGATGGCGCGCGCGCCGGCGCCGTCCTTGGCGTAGAGACGATGCACCGCATCGTCGGCGTTCCAGACGGCCGCCCCTTCATCAGCGAACATTCGCGCCACGGTCGACTTTCCCATGCCGATCGAGCCCGTGAGACCGACGGCGATCATGACGCCCTCGCCTTCAGCGCCGCTTCAAGACGCTTGCGAAGATCGTCATCGACCGCCGCCGCATTTCCGAGCCATGCGAGATAGCCGGGAACCGCCTGCCGCATCAGCATTTCCAGCCCGTCCACGGTTTTCAGTCCGCGCAAGCGCGCCGCTTTTAGCAACGGCGTTTCCAAAGGCGCATAGACGATGTCGAAAACGACAGCGCCCGGCTTCAGGCGCTCATGGTCCAGGTCGAGCGGCGGCTGGCCTTTCATGCCGAGCGATGTCGCATTGATGATGAGATCGGCGCTTTCAAGCGCCGCATTGCGCGCTGTCCAAGCAATGACTTCGGCGTCAGCGATCGGCGCGATTTCCTCGGCCCGCGCAAGGGTGCGATTGGCGATGAAGACGCGGCCGACTTCTTGCGCTTTCAGCGCCCACAAAACAGCGCGCGCCGACCCCCCGGCGCCGATGACCAGCGCCGAGCGCGGTCTTACGTCGAGGGCCGCGATGATGTCTGAAACCGCCGCCGCATCGGAATTGTCCGCCCTGATTGCGCCGCCGAAGGTCAGCATGTTTGCTGCGCCGATCGCCCGCGCCGCATCGCTTGCCGCATCGGCGATTTTCAGCGCCCTTTCCTTGTGCGGCAGCGTTACGTTGACGCCGGCATAGCCTTCAACGCGCAATTCATTAATCCGTTTACGGAATGCTTCGTCGCTTGGGTCGACGGCGATCGCGTCATAACGCGCGCGAACCCCTTCTCTCGCCGCCCATATCGAGTGGATCAGCGGCGAGAGGGAATGCCCGACCGGCCAGCCGATGACGGCTGCAAGCCTTTGGGTTTCTTGGCGTTTTTCCGGCATCAGAACGCGAGCATTCCTTCGCGTCGAAGATAGCCGAGCACCGGATAAAGGGACAGGCCGAGCACGGCGAAATAATCCCCCTCGATCCGATCGAAGAGACGGCTGCCGAGCGCTTCCACCTGATAGGCGCCGACGCTCGCGAGGATGTCATCGCCGGCTTCTTTCAGATAGGCGTCGATTTCCTGGTCCGTCATCGCCCTCATGAACAATCGCGGCGCGTCGAGATGACGGAAAACGATTGCGCCGTCTTTCACGATCGTTACGGCGTTGATGAGACGGTGTTCGCGCGCCTGCAACAGCTGAAGCCTTTCGCGCGCTTCCTTCATGGTTTTCGGTTTGTCGAAGATTTGGCCGTCAAACGCCAAAATTTGATCCGAGCCGAGTATCGCCCGCCCCGGCGCAACGACAGCGCGCGCTTTCGCGTCAGCCAGGCGCGTTGCGGTATCTTCGACTGAGAAGCCTCGATGCGCCGCATCGCGCTTGATCGCATCCTCATCAACATCCGGCTTGACGACGTCAAAAGCGACGCCTGCCGATTTCAGGATTTGCGCGCGGATTGCGCTTCCGGAAGCGAGGATGAGCGCAGTCACTCTTCTTCGTTCCGTTTGGCGGAGAGTTTGGTCAAAATGGCCGCCGCCGTCTCCTCGACCGATTTTCTGGTGACGTCGATCGTCGGCCAGCGGTGTTTGGCGTAAAGGCGCTTGGCCTTGAGGACTTCCGCCCTCACCGTTTCGATATCGGAATAATCATCTGCGTGTTCAGCCGCATTCATGCCGCCGAGCCGGCTTTGGCGGATTTGAGCCAAACGTTCCGGGCTCGCGATAAGCCCTACAACCAAGGGCTTTCGCAATGAAAAGAGCTGGGCGGGCGGATCCTGGTTCGGCACCAGGGGCACGTTGGCGGCTTTTATTCCCCTGTTCGCGAGATACATGCAGGTCGGCGTTTTTGACGTCCGGCTGATCCCGACCAGAACGACGTCGGCCGGTTCAAGGTCCCAGGTCATCTGCCCGTCATCATGGGAAAGGGTGTAATCGATCGCGGCTATGCGCTTGAAATAGGCTTCATCCATTTCATGTTGCGCGCCGGCTTTTCGGGTTTGCTGAAGTCCGAGAAAATCCGAGAAGGCTTCAATGAAGGGATCGAGAACCGAGATCGCCGGTATCTGAAGTTCGCTGCAGCGCGCTTCCAAAAGACGTCGGAGTTCCGGGTTCATCACGGTGTAAAGAACAAGGCCGGGCGCCGCTTCTATATCGGCCAGCACGCGCTCCATCTGCGGTCGCGCGCGAATGAGCGCATAGATGTGCTCAAAAGGATTGGCGGCGGCGAACTGCGCCGTCGCCGCCTTGAAAACGGCGTTCAGCGTCTCGCCGGTCGAATCCGAAACGAGATGCACGTGGAAATAGCTTGAGAGTATCCGCTGGGTCGCCGTCATGCCGCCATCCGAACGTTACCAAGCCGATTGCGGCGGTGACGCCGCAAGGCCGGGGAAAACCTGTGTACCGCGGGGATAAGCTGCAGGATAGCGAATAGGCCGCGCAACTCTTTCGGAAAGGCCTCATCCCGGCGCCGCGCAGGCGCCCATTATCGACGGAAAGTATGGCCAAAGGAAAAGATGAGGCTTACGCGAGGCGGATTGTGGAAAGAGGGCCGTCAGAGTGACGTAAGGCCTTCATGAGTCTTGATATGATTCAACAGGATAGGCGGTATGGCGGCAAATCCCCGGCGAATCGGAATTGCCGACAGACTTGGGGATTTTAATTGACGTTCATGTGCGTAATAAGCCGTTGGCGGTTTTTCCCCGGCTTTCAGGCCCTACTATCTTATTCATACTTTTTTAAGAAACCTTAAGAAGGAGTAAACGTGTGGCGGTCGTTGCGTCTCAAGGAACACCGAAACTGCTTCGCGTTCTTCGCGGTCAGGCGGAGGCCGTACCGCCGATCTGGCTGATGCGTCAGGCGGGACGTTATCTTCCGGAATATCGCGCGTTGCGCGAAAAGGCCGGTTCGTTTCTGGACCTCTGTTACAATCCGGAGCTTGCCGCTGAGGTAACGTTGCAGCCGATCCGCCGCTACGATTTCGACGCAGCGATTCTCTTCGCTGATATTCTGCTTATTCCTCAGGCGCTCGGGCAGAATCTGACTTTTACGGCGGGAGAGGGCCCGCGGCTTTCACCGGTCGTAACGCATTCGGATCTTGATAGGTTTCGAAACAGAAACATTCATGAAACGCTTTCGCCGGTTTACGAGACCGTTTCCAGCGTGAGGGCAGCGCTAAGCGCTGAAAAGGCGTTGATCGGCTTCGCCGGGGCGCCGTGGACCGTCGCCACCTATATGCTCGCCGGCGGGCCCGACAGGGATCCTGCAAGCCTTCGCAAGCGTTGGTATGACGAGCGGGATTTTATCGAGGCGCTGCTCGATGTGCTGATCGACGCCACCGTTGACTATCTTGTCGCCCAAATCGACGCCGGGGCGGATGCTGTCCAGCTCTTTGATACATGGGCTGGCGGAATGCCGGAGGAGGCGACCCGCGCTTTGTCTCTGGAGCCGCTCAAACGCCTTGCCGGGCGCGTTAAATCGAAACGCCCGAAGACGCCGATCATCCTGTTTCCGAAAGGCGCCGGGGCGCTCCTCGGCGATTATGCGGCGATCGAGGCGTGCGACGGCGTCGGGATTGATTACATAACGCCATGGGAAAGCGCGCGGGCGTTGGTGACGCCTCATGCGGCCGCGCAAGGCGGACTTGATCCGATGCTTGTCGTCAGGGGCGGCGTCGAAATGGAGCAAAACGCGCTAAGATTACTGAGCGCGTTTTGCGGCGCGCCGTTCATTTTCAACCTCGGGCACGGATTGACGCCTGATACGCCGCCCGACCACGTTGCGCGCCTCGTCGAAATCGTGAGGGCGGGGTAGGGCCGTGCGGGATTTCCTGTTGTCCGTCTATCCGTGGATCAAGGCGCTGCATATTGCGGCGGTGATCGCCTGGATGGCCGGCATGATGTATCTGCCGCGCCTCTTCATCTATCATCATCAGGCGGAAAAGGGCGGCGAAGCGGAACGGTTTTTCACCGTTATGGAGCGCCGCCTTCTCAAGGGGATCATCAATCCCGCGATGATCGCCGTATGGCTCCTCGCCGGGGTCATGCTCTACGCCAATCCGGCGCTGTTCGCCGCCGGCTGGTTTCTGGTGAAACTACCGCTAGTTCTCGGCATTTCGGCGATCCACGGGTTCTACGCCCGGGCCCGCCGCGCCTTTGAGCGCGGCGAACGGCCGAGGAGCGAGAAATTCTGGCGGGTCATGAACGAAATCCCGTTCCTGATGATGCTTGTCGCGGTCTTCATGGCGGTCGCAAAGCCGTTTTGACGCAGGCGGGAGCTGGGCATTGACGCCGGGTCGCCAGAGCCTATATCTCGAATAACTCTCCTTCCTTTGCGCTAGGCGCTTTTTCAAAGCGACGCCCGCGCGCCCGGTCCAACGACAAGCCTCATGCGCCCGGCTCTTTCGCCGGTCGGTTTTCGCCTTTTTGAAAGCTCATCCCATGACGATCCCAAACCAGCTCTCCCTCGACGATCTCAAGGAAAAGTCGCCGAACGATCTGCTCGCCTTCGCCGAAGAGCTTGAGGTCGAAAACGCCTCGACCATGCGTCGTCAGGACATGATGTTTGCGATCCTCAAGGAGCTCGCCGACCGAGAGGTCGAGATCAATGGCGGCGGCGTTCTCGAGGTGCTGCCGGACGGTTTCGGTTTCCTGCGCTCGCCGGAGGCGAACTATCTTCCGGGTCCCGACGATATCTATGTTTCGCCCTCGCAAATTCGTCGTTTCGCGCTGAGAACGGGCGACACCGTCATCGGAGAGATCCGCAGCCCGAAAGAGGGCGAGCGCTATTTCGCGCTGCTCAAAGTCTCGACGATCAATTTCGAGGATCCGGAAAAGACCCGTCACAAGGTTCATTTCGACAACCTGACGCCGCTCTATCCCGATGAGCGGCTGAAGATGGAAATCACCTCGACCGAGGACGCTAAGAAAAAAGACCTGACCGCGCGCGTCATCGATCTCGTCGCGCCGATCGGCAAAGGCCAGCGTTCGCTGATCGTCGCCCAGCCGCGCACCGGCAAGACCGTCATCCTGCAGAACATCGCCCATTCAATCGAGGTCAATCACCCCGAATGCTATCTGATCGTTCTCCTGATCGACGAGCGCCCGGAAGAGGTGACCGACATGCAACGCTCGGTGAAAGGCGAGGTCGTTTCCTCGACGTTCGACGAGCCGGCGACGCGCCATGTCGCCGTCGCTGAAATGGTGATCGAGAAGGCGAAACGCCTCGTCGAGCACGGCCGCGACGTCGTCATCCTGCTCGACTCGATAACGCGCTTGGGCCGCGCCTACAACACGGTCGTTCCCTCATCCGGCAAGGTGTTGACCGGCGGCGTCGATGCTAACGCACTGCAGCGTCCGAAGCGGTTTTTCGGCGCGGCGAGGAATATCGAGGAGGGGGGATCGCTCACCATCATCGCGACCGCGCTCATCGATACGGGCTCGAAGATGGACGAGGTCATCTTCGAAGAGTTCAAGGGGACCGGCAACTCAGAACTCGTCCTTGACCGGAAAGTCGCCGACAAGCGGACCTTCCCGGCGATCGACATCGCCAAATCCGGCACGCGCAAGGAAGATCTTCTGGTGCCGAAATCGGAGCTGCAGAAGGTCTATGTGCTGCGGCGCATCCTCAATCCGATGGGCACGTCGGACGCGATCGACTTCCTGCTCGATAAGCTGCGTCAGACCAAATCGAACGAGGCGTTCTTCGATTCCATGAACACCTGACAAGCGGGTCCTTTCACCGCGCCTTGGCTGGACAGCTTGTCGCGGCTAATGTCGCGCGGAGCGAATTCGCGTCATCGGGCTCAATATAGCGCGCCCAACGAACCGAGAATAAGCGCCCATCCGCTGCTCGATTGATAAACTGCCAGCGTATGTCGCCCTCGGAGTTCATCTGCAGGATGCGGCCGTAGTCCTGCTCCTCGACGAATATGTCGCCGGTTGGAAGAATTTTTCCGCGTCCGGCTGTCGGGGTGCGGATATCGTTTTTCTTGAATCCGGCAGCGAACGATTCACGCGCTTCACCGGTTTCAAAGTTGAAAACGTATTCCGAATTGGCGCCCATCGTACGCTCGCCCTTCGGCAGATAGGTTGCGTTGTTGCTGAAAATCGAAATTTCCCGGTCATTTAGAACATTTACGTCATGCTGCAACAGCCAGGGCCCGTCCTTGCGCCAGAGAACCTCATTGGTTGACGGACGATAGAGCAGGATCGTTGAGGGATTGCGGATCGAAAGAAAGACATCGCCCTTTTTCCAGTAGGCGCCGCCCTCAAGCGCTGGCTGCACGTCATTTACGTGCAGAGGATCATCGAAATAAACGGCGGTTGAATAGACGTGATGGCGAAGCCCGTTTTCAATTAGTAATTCGGCGACAGACTTTTCGTAGAGAATATCGCCATTCGGCGATAATTTAACGATGGCGTCATCCTTAAACGTATTCGGCAAGGCGGGAATCCCATGCGGGTGCTTCAGCGCGATGCCCCAGATATTTCCATCCGCATCACGTTCAATCGCATGATGAAAAATCTCATCAATGGTCCAGAGAATGTCGCCGCAAGCATTGAGCCTCACAAGCGGCGAATACATGCCGTGAAAAACGACGCCGCCGTCCGGCATCAACAAGGGATGGGCGAGGGCGTAGCGCGTCGGGCCTTTGTCGCGTTTGAGATTAACGCGCGGCGGGCCAAGTTTCGATTGGGCGTTGATTGCGGCGATATCCGGGTCAATTTTATGGAGAATTGAGCCGTCGTCGAGATTTCTGTATTCAACGACGGTGCGCCCACGATCGCCGTCAAAGGCGCGGCCTTGCGAAGCCCTTTCGGATTATACGTTTCGGCGCCCTTAACCGCTAGCGCGCCGAATAGAATGGCGCCGCAAAGTGCGAAAAACGCAAGGACGGTTGCGAGCGTGAGCGCCGCCCACATCTGATAGGTGCGCTTTTTCATCAGAAAATCTTCTAACAACAGCGTATCCCTCCGTTGGGCCGGCGCAAATCTCGGCCAATCCTCGAAATGATGCAATTCTCATGCTTCGGAAGGCGCCGACAGCTGCTGATTAGAGTTGCCGGCTGCGCGCCTTGCGCAGAAAGTTGCAAGCGGAGGCTATAATGGAACACGCTGTACGCGAAATCATTGATGTCTGGGCGCAATTGCCGACGGCGCGCTTTTGGCGCGAGAAATGGCTCGCAAGCCTGATGCGGTGGACTGGCGGGGAGGCGCCGTCGGCCGACACGCCTGTCGAAATACTCATCGCGGCGATGGATGAGGCGCGCGTTTCGCTATCGCTCATTTCCGCATGGTCCTCGCCGAAAGGCGATCTCATTTCCAATGACGAGGTCGAGGCGGCGATCGATGCGGCTCCGACGCGGCTTAAAGGCCTTATCGGCGCCGATATTTCAGAACCGATGGAGGCGGTGCGGGAAATCCGCCGTCGCGCGAAATCCGGAAAATTCGTTGGTGTACGGATCGTTCCCTGGCTGTGGGACCTGCCCCCGAACGACCGGCGCTATTATCCGGTCTACGCCGCCTGCGTCGATGCGGGCCTTCCGTTCTGCAC
>CALAZI010000163.1 GCA_937895955.1 uncultured Alphaproteobacteria bacterium
CATGCCGATCGCGCCGGTGACGGTCAGCGCATAGGCGAAATGCACGAGCACCGGGTGGATATTTGGTTCGATCAAATTGTTCATGTGATTGCCCTCCCTAGAACCAAAGTCTTACGCCGGCGACAAATGAAACCCCGCCCGGGTCTTCGCCGTCGGCCCGCAAGAAATCGGCGGTCTCGCCGACCGATCGCGTCCATGAGACGCCGACATAGGGCGCAAACTGGCGTGTGAATTCGTATCTAAGGCGCGCTCCGATTTCGGCGGTCGACAGGCCGCTCCCGACCCCGACCTCAGGAACGGATTGCGCCGCAAAATTCAGTTCCGTGCGCGGCTGCAAGATAAGGCGCTGCGTGAGGAGTAGTTCGTACTCCGCTTCAAATCGCGCCGAGATATCTCCATCTCCGCTGATAAAGACCGCGGCGTCGATGTCAAACCAATAGGGCGCGAGACCCTGCACGCCGAAGACGCCGAACGTGCGATCGGCGCCGGCGACGAAGTCGTGGCGGACCCCCGCCTGAACATCGAAATAGCGCGCAATCGGTCGCGACCACAGCGCCTGCACCTCAGCCTCGTCGAAGCGATCGGCGGTGAAATCATATTCGATCTCTGGCTTCAGGGTCAGCTTGTTGCGATCGTTTCCCCACCAGGCCTGACCATCAAAGAGGAGAAGGGGATCGCCGTCATTGCTCTGATATTCGAGCCGATCGGCGAGAACATAATAGGCGGTCGAGCCGCCGTGTTCCTTGTAGAGGGCGGCGCGCGCCGCAGCCTGCGCGTCCTTATCCCAATAGGCGTCCGCCTGCGCGCCGGGTACCGATGTCTGAGCGAAAACCGGCGATGCGGCCAGAGTTATTGCGGCGCCCGCGATCGCGGTCAGCAAACGAGCCCTCATCGCCCGTCCCCATGATCCATTCCCTTCATCGGATCGGCCTTGGGCGCCTCAGGCTCGGTAGGTTTCGGCGGCGCCGGTTTTGAACCGTGTCCGCCATGTCCGCTATGATCGGAATGGGGTTCCGATGTCGTCTTTGGACCGGACTTCCGTTTTGCTTGCGAGGGTTTTTCTTCCGCTGACGACGGTCTCGACGCCGGCTGATCTTTGAGACGCCCGAGATGATCGCGCGCCGGTTCGCCGTCGCCCGGCATCACTGAGACGACCTGCATCATGCCGGCGTGCATGTGAAACAAAAGGTGACAATGGAACGCCCAATCGCCCGCGTTCGCCGTGAAGTCGAAAGCGCATTTCTCGCCCGGCTTCACATTGATCGTGTGTTTTCTCGGTTTGAAGTCGCTCTCGCCGTTGACGACCTCAAAGAACTGGCCGTGGAGGTGAATGGGATGCGTCATCATGGTGTCGTTGACCATGACGAATCGCACGCGTTCGCCCTCGGTGAGCGTTACAAGCGGCCCCGTTGCGTCCGACAACTTCACGCCGTCTAACGACCACATAAAGCGTTCCATGTTGCCGGTGAGGTGAATTTCGACTTCGCGCGTCGGCGCGCGCGTATCGGGATTGGGCTCGAGGCTTTTGAGCTGCGAATAGCGTAACGCGCGATGCGGGACGTTTTCGAGGCCGAGCCCCGGTTCGTCGAGGCGGCTCACCGGAACCATGGCGACCATATCGACGCCGACGCCCATTTTGTGGTCGTGCGCTTGTTTCTCGCCGCCGCCGGGATCCATCCCCGCCATGCCGCCATGGTCCATTCCGGCCATCGAACCATGGTCCATCCCGCCATGCGCCATGCCCTTCATGCAGGGATCGTCCATGGCCATGGCCATGTCTTTATGGGTAAGAAGAGGGCGCTCGCGAAGGAGCGGCGCCGTCGCGACGAACCCTAATTCCGGCGCCAAAGTCGCGACGGCCTGACCCGAACGGTCGATCGATTCCGCGACAAGCGCGTAAGCGCGCGGCTTGGAAGGCGTGACGATCACATCATAGGTCTCGGCGACCCCGATCTGGAATTCATCAGTCTCGACGGGCTGCACATGGAGTCCGTCGGCGGCGACGACCGTCATCGGCAGGCCTGGAATCCGGAAATTGAAGATGGTCATCGCGGAGGCGTTGATGATCCGGAGGCGCACGCGCTCGCCCGCGTTGAAGATCGCCGTCCAATTGTCGGCGGTCGCATGGCCGTTGATGAGATAGGTGTAAACGGCGCCGGTGACGTCGGCGATGTCCGTCGGGTTCATCCGCATGCAGCCCCAGGAGAGACGATCGTCAATCGTCGGGCGAAGCCCCTTCGCCTTTGCGTCCTTCAGGAAATCGAGGGCGGTGCGCTGCTGAAAATTATAGACGTCATTGCTCTTTTTCAGCCTGGCGAAAACCTCGTGCGGATGGAGGAACGACCAGTCGGAGAGGACCAGCACATATTCGCGGTCGAATTGGATCGGGTCCTTGCCCGCGGGATCGATGATGATCGGGCCATAATGGCCCGACTGCTCCTGCAGACCGGAATGGGAATGATACCAGTAAGTGCCGGACTGCGGGACTGAATATTCGTAAACGAAAGTTTTGCCAGGCTTGACGCCAGGGAAGGAAACGCCAGGCACGCCGTCCATCTGGAACGGCACCAAAAGACCGTGCCAATGGATGGACGTATCCTCTCCAAGCAGGTTCTTGACGCGCAGCGTAATCCTTTCGCCTTCCCGAAATCTGAGGAGCGGCCCCGGCAACGTTCCATTAGTCGTGACGGCATGGCCTGCGCGCCCGCCAATACTGACGGGCGTATGGCCGACCGCGAGATCGAATGCCGATCCCGCGAGTTCGAATATTCCCTTATTGCCGGAGGCCGCGCTTCGCGCCCAAGCGGGCAACAGGTTGAGGGCGCCGAGGGCTGCGCCGCCCGCCACTCCCGCCTTGAGGAAGCTGCGGCGGGAAACGCTTTTATTTTCGTTCATCGACTTAGACTCGCACCCTCAACTTCCACATGATGCTATGGCGTCGCGATCAACGCCCGCCATGCCCTTCATGCTTGTCATGTTGCTTTTCGCCGGCGCCTTCGCCCTTCATGTCATGGCCTTTCATGTCATGGCCCATGTGATCCATTTCGCCCATGTCTTCCATTGAGCAAGGCTTGCCCGCCTCATCGGACGCCTTCATCGCCGCGTCGTGCATAGCCTTCATGCACGCTTCGTGCGCGCCGTCGGCCGCATCCAGCGAGCAGATCGCCGCGATCGCGTAGTCGCCGTTCTTCTGCGGCTTGAGCAGAAAATGCGCCTGCTCGCCGGCTGCGAAGGCGGAAAGGTCGACGGATTTTGCGGTCGACAAGTCCGCGGTCTTTTCCTTCCAGCCAATGGCGTCGATCGCCTTGAGAGAAACGTTCACTTTTGATTTCTTGACGTCGACCCTGTTAATGACGCCCTGCCCAAGCGGCATGCCGCACATGGATTTTGCTGTCATCTGACGACCGGCGGAATCGTCGCCCATTTTGTGATCCATCGGATGGCCTGGCTCCGCCGCAGCGGCGGACGCTGCCAATAGCGCGGAGATGGCGATCAATTCGAATTTCATATTTTCCTCCTGTCGCACTTGCGACTGTTAGCTGTTTGGTGCATCAACGATCAGATATGTTAGCCGCCCGTTGGAAAGGCGGCATTATTGCGAGGGGTGATCGCCGCAATGGCCGTCGTGGCCGTCGCCGTCCTGGTGATCGCCGCCGTCGTGGTCGCCATGTTCATGGCGATCAGGATCGTCTGATCCTTTGTGGTCGCCGTGATCGTCGCAATGATCATGGTCGCCCTTATCAGCATGATCGCCTTGGCGGCCGAGCTCATCGGCGGGATGCGCGGCGACGGGGGCCGCGGCGAAGGCGAGGGCGGCGGCGAGCGATGCAAGAGCGGCTTTCTTATTCATTACGGATCTCCTGAGCGAGAATTCAATTTTCGAGCGCGCCGGCGGCGGCGCCCGCTTCGGTTTCGATCAATACGCGCATCCCACGCTCATCCCTCTTGTCGGCGTCGCTTTGTTTGCTCGATTGTCCGCCAATCTCCTGTGAGACGCATTCCGCCGGCGCCGACTTGTTTTCGCCTTAAAGCGCGCGGCTCCGCGGAAATCGCACTCAATCTTCGCCAAGCTGAGCGCGGAGCTGCTTGCGCGCCCGATAAACCAACATCTCAACACTTTTGCGTGAAACGCCCAAAATCTCCGCGCACTCGGTCTGGGATCGTCCTTCAATCGAATGCATGACGAGCGCGCTTCTGAGGTTGTGCGGCAATTGTTCGATCGCAGACGTCAGGGACGCCAGCTCCTGACGGCCGGCGACAATCGATTCGACGCTGGCGCCAGGATCCGCCGGTTCCGCAACGAACCGGCCATCGTCTTCATCGTCTCGCTTGTCGATGGAGAAGAAGCGACGCAGGCGTTGTTTGCGGCCGTGATCGCGACATTTATTGAGTGCGATGCGATAGATCCATGTAGACGCTTTCCAGGCGGGATCGTATGTCGCCGCTTTTGAGTAAACGCTGACGAAGACGTCCTGAAGCAAATCTTCCGCATCGGCTGGCGATCCGACATAGCGAAGAATGAAACGGAAAAGCGGCGTCTTGTAACGCGACATCAGTTCTGTGAACGCATGGTGGTCGCCCTCGGCGACGTCGCTCATCAGTTCGGCGTCGGACCGATCATCCGCTTCAGCGGGCATAATCCCGGAGAGTCTCGGCGACGTAGCGATCGAAGACCTCTCTTTGCTCCTCCGTCAAAATTCCACGCATCAAATAAAGATGCCGGATCGTCGAACCTTGCAGTTCGAACATCGCAGCGTGAACTTTTTCGACCGCCGCTTCGACCGCCGGTCCGTAGGAATCCTCCGCTTCGATCACATCGGCGAGCGCAAGGTTCGCCGCCGCGAGGCGATTCCGGTAAATCTTGTTCTCGGCGGCGTAATCCCGTTCAAGCGCGTCCATGCGCGCTTTCTGGTCGGCCGTCAGTTTCAGTTCTGAAAACAATCGATCGTGAAAAGTGTCATGCGTATTCATGGGCGGCCGAAGAAGTTGCGCGCCGATCCATGCGCCTCCGACGCCCGACAAGGCGACAAGAACGATTGTCAGAAGGAAACCGGCGTAGCGATTCTTCATGAAATGCGGCCGAGCTGAAGAATGGTCAGCTGCGGGGCGTCGGGCGAAAACACTGACAGATCCGAGACTGGCGAAGCCGTCGCGGTCGTCATCGGGACAAGGCCGACCGCCGCCATTCCCATCAGCATCGCCGCCGCCATCGCGCCCGGCCGGAAGGCGGGCAAAGCGATGATGGCGCTTGGCGAGGCCGCTTCCGCGGCGCGCAGCCGCGCCAGCACTTTCAACTCCACCGGCGCAGACGGCTTGACTGCCGTGCGCTCTCGATAACGCGCCAGAACCTCATCCAATTTCGACATAACGCCACGTCTCCAAGTCTTTGAAGCCCTATACGCGCGACGGGCGCGCCGCCCTCAAAGCTGGATCGCGTAGCAGAAAATGCTCAGGCCGTCATCACAAATCCCTGATCTTACGAGATCTCCGCTTTGGTTAATCGCAACGCATTGCCGATGACCGAGACAGAGCTCGCCGCCATCGCGGCCGCCGCGACGATCGGATTGAGGAGAAGTCCGAAGAGAGGATAGAGCGCGCCGGCGGCGATAGGCACGCCTGCGGCATTGTATATAAAGGCGAAAAAGAGGTTCTGGCGAACATTGCGCATGACGGCGCGGCTTAGCTTTAGAGCGCGAACGACGCCGCGAAGATCGCCTTTGACCAAGGTCACGCCGGCGCTTTCAATGGCGATATCGGACCCCGTCCCCATCGCGATTCCGACATCGGCCGAGGCGAGCGCAGGAGCGTCATTGACGCCGTCGCCGGCCATGGCGACGATGCGCCCTTCGCGCCGCAAATCCTCTATGATCTTTCCTTTTTCCCGAGGAAGCACGTCCGCCCGCACCTCATCTATGCCAAGATCGCGGGCGACCGCTAGCGCCGTGACGGCGTTGTCGCCAGTGACCATGACGACGCGGATACCTTCCGCGCGCAGCGCAGCGATCGCTTCCGGCGTCGTCGTCTTGATCGGGTCGATGACCGCAATCATGCCTGCGAGCGTTCCGTCTACGCATAAATAGACCACGCTCGCGCCCTTGCGACGTTTGGCCTCCGCCATTTGATCCAACAGGGCGGTATCGACGCCAAGCCTCGTCATCAGCCGTTTGGCGCCGAGCGCCGCCTTGCATCCGTCGATCTCGCCGATCACTCCTTCGCCTGTCACCGATTCAAAGTTCGTAGCGCCCATCAATTCGATGCCGGCTTCGTCCGCGGCTTTTATCATCGCGGCGGCCAAAGGGTGCTCGCTGCCGCGTTCGAGCGAAGCGGCGATGCGAAGCGTCGTCGCCTCGTCGAATCCCGGCGCCGGCGTTATCTTTGACACTTGCGGCCGGCCTTGCGTCAGCGTGCCGGTCTTGTCGACGACGAGGGTGTCGATCTCTTCCATTCGCTCAAGCGCCTCGGCGTTCCTGATGAGCACGCCGGCCTGCGCGCCGCGTCCGATGCCGACCATGATCGACATCGGCGTCGCCAGTCCAAGCGCGCAGGGACATGCGATGATCAAAAC
>CALAZI010000164.1 GCA_937895955.1 uncultured Alphaproteobacteria bacterium
ATGGTGCTGATCGCCGCGCCGCACACCTCGAACTGGGACGGCGTCAACATGCTCGCCGCGGCGGGTTATTATCGCATTCCGCTCAAGTGGATGGGCAAGCGCGAGCTGACGACCGGGCCGTTCGGCGGCGTCGTCAGATGGCTCGGCTGCGTGGCCGTAGACCGGCGCGGCGGGACCGATCTTGTCGACCAGATGCGCGCGGCCTTCGCCGAGCGCGCGCGGATGGTTCTCGCCGTGCCGCCGGAAGGAACGCGCGCCGCCGTCAATGAATGGAAGACGGGGTTTTATCACATTGCGCGCGCCGCCGGCGTCCCGCTTGTCATGAGCGTTCTCGATTATGGAACGAAGACGATCCGACTATCAGGCTCCTTCGTTCCTTCCGGCGACTATGCGGCTGACTTGCCGATCATCAAATCGCATTATGACGGCGCGCAAGGCCTGCGCGATGGGCGGTTTATTCATCGCTCGGCGAAGGAGGAGACATGACGGAAACATTCAGTGCGGAAGGCGGCTGCGATTGCGGGAAAATTCGCTATCGCATGAAGGACCGGCCGCTTTTCGTTCATTGCTGCCATTGCCGCTGGTGCCAGCGCGAATCGGGCGCATCGTTCGCGCTTAACGCCATGATCGAATCGGATCGCGTCGAAACGATCGCAGGCGATCCCGAAATCGTGTTGACGCCGTCGGCGAGCGGCAAGGGGCAGAAGATCGCCCGCTGCCCCGACTGCCGCATCGCGCTCTGGAGCTATTATTCCGGCGCGGGCGAGAAAGTGAAATTCATCCGCGTGGGAACGCTCGACAATCCCGATCTTCTGCCGCCGGACATTCACATTTTCACCGCCTCGAAACAGCCCTGGGTCGTCATTCCGCCGCGCGCGCTCGCCGTTGAGGAATATTACGACTGGCGCGACGTCTGGCCCGACTTCGCCAAGGCGCGGCGCGCCGCAATGAGCCGGAAATGAAAACGCCGGCGCAATGACGCGCCGGCGCGTTATGCTTACCCAACGGACAAGGTCAGTTGCGATCGAGTTTCGCCGGCAGGTAGAATGACTGGTTTGAAAAACCGATGCGCCGGCATTCGCCCGTCGAGACGTCCCAGCTGAAGGTGATGAACCCATAATCGCCGCTGGCGTGGATCACTTCAAGCAGCGCAGGATCCGACGTTTGGCAGGTAAACTGATCGCCCGCCACGTCCGCAGCCTGACAAAATCCGAAATCGACATAGGAGCCGGGTCCGGTCATGATGCGGCGGGTCCCGCAACCGATAAACTCCGTTTTGTTTTTCGAATAACGCGCGCTGACCTGATCGCCGAGCGCGGTTCCGGCTGCAAGGTCAACTTCGACTTCCGCCGGCTGCGTCAATCCCGCATAGGCCGCCGAGGCGAACATTGCGAGGCTTAGTCCAAGTCCTAGTCTTTTCATAACGCTTCTCCTCCAGTTGCTAGTTTATCGTTATAAGTGACCTTCCAGGCGTCCGTCGTTCATAGCCTTTGTGAGCGCCCGCAATGCTTCCGTTCGCTCCGCCGACGGAAGTTTTGCGATCGCGCCCAGATAACTTTCGACTTCACCGCGTTCAATGCGCCCGCGGCTGATATAAAGATCAAGCTCGCGTCGCGCGGCGGCGACATCTCGCGGATTTGCAGGTGGTGCGATTTCTTGCGCCGCCGCCGGCCTTTCGGTCAACCGCAACGCGGACAATTCCTCCCGAACGATCCGACGAAAAATTTCCGCATCGGGCGAGATGGGCGCGGCTTCCGCGAAAATCGCGGTCGCCGGCGCACTGGGCGCTGACGCAATCGCCGGCGATGATTCAACGCTAGGCGGCGCTGATTCAGTCGCTTTAAGTCGGGCGTCAAATTCCATGATGCGTATTGCGAGGAACGCAATAATAAGCGTTTGAAGAATCGAAAGGCCGATTACAAAGCGCAACTTTGCGTCCCCAAGCGCAGCGTCAGCGCGATTTGCTCACGACTGGACCCCTCTCGTCAACCGCCGTTCAGTGAGGTTTATCACCGTCTCTCGCATTTCCCCGCCGAATGCGCTGCATTGCAAAATGCGAAGACCGCAACAATCAGAAGAGCTTGACCGGCTCCTCGCCGGGGCGCGCCTTGACGACCCAACGGCCGTCTTCATTGCAAGCGATCCCTTCCCAGAGATCGGATTGCTGCCGATAGGAAATCCGCTGCTCGTAACGACGGCACGGGCTCGCGCGCCGCCGCGGGCCGCCGGCGAGATCAAGCTCGGTGCCCGGCGCCTTCAGCATCAGGCTTTCATGGATATAGCCGACGATCGCGCCCTCCATTTCGGCGAGCATCCACGGCTTGCCGACAACCTTGCCGATAACATTAACGCCGGCGCCGGACTGAAGCTGCACGCGAATGGGATCGTCCGTCGAAGGGCCGAGGCGCGCATTGGCGTTGCGCGTCAGAGCGTAGAGCCCCTGCTCGGTCTCATAGGTTTCATCGAGCGCGAGGCCGTCCGGCGCCGTCAGGCAGTCCGTCGGATCGGGTTTCAGATTGCCGACGCAGCGCGGGCGCGCCTTCACCCAGCCGAAGGCCGAGGGGCCGCGCCAGTCGAACCGTTCGCCCTCGCCGCCGCGATCCATCGCCTGAACGAAGGCGGGCTGCAGGGCGCGCGCGTCCGCGCCCGGGATTTCCGCGCCGAGGACGGACGCGGCGGCGTAATTTTCGCCGCCGCCGAAATCAAGGCCCGATCCGGCCGCGCAGGCGGTCAGGGAAAACGCGGCGGCGATGACGACGAAACGCATGATCGGACGATCCTTTGCTGGCTTCGCTCGATTTAACGCAGCCGGGCGGCGGCCGCAAATCCCGACGGGCGGAGAGCGGCGCAGTTCCTAACGACTGGTAAACAGGGCGACGACGGACGCGCGCCCGCCTCACAGCGAAATTTTTACGCTTATCGGAAAGGATAGCGCTTCAAGCAAGGAAGTTCGGGTTATGGCTGGGCAAGCCGGGGCCGTGTCGCGCCTCAAACAGCTGATCGATGTCGCCCGCGAAGGATCGACGGAAAAGCGCGCGGATCTTTTGCGCGAGATCACCGACGTCTTCATGGCGGCGCCCGACCGCTACACTTCCGCCGAAATGCAGCATTTCGACGTCATCCTCTCCAAGGTGACGGAATCGGTCGAGATCGCGCTGCGCGTCGAGATCGCCGAGAAGCTCGCCGATACGCCGAATGCGCCGCGCAATCTCGTGCGCCAGCTCGCGCATGACGAAATCATGGTTGCGCAGCCTATCCTGGAACGCAGCCCGGCGCTCTCCGAAGAAGATCTGATCCGCGTCATTCGTCAGCGCACGCAGGATCACATGAAAGCGATCTCTCGCCGTCGCGACGTGTCGCCGACGATATCGGCCGAACTCGTCGAACGCGGCGACAAGGACGTGCTCATGACGCTTGCGGAGAACCAGCGTGCGCGCTTCGCGAACGAAACGATGACGAAACTCGTCGAGCATTCGCGCTCCATCCCGGAGCTCCAGACGCCGCTGACCGAACGCTACGACTTGCCGGCCAATCTGCTGACGCAGATGTATTTCTTCGTCTCCTCGGCCTTGAAGCGCGAAATCCTGAAACGCTCCGATCTTCTTGATCCGGCGCTTATCGACGAGGCGATTGAAGGCAATCGCGCCAAAATCCTCGAACAGGCCGTCGCCGGCGCGCAAAGCGACGTCGCCGCGGCGCAACGCTTCATCGAAGACAAGATCGCGGCGGGCCTCCTCAACGAATCAATGCTGAAAGAGCTTATCGAAGGGCGCCGGTCGACCGCGTTCCTGCTCGCTTTCGCGCATATCGCCGGCGTCGATCCGTCGACCGCGCAGCGCATCTTGCAGGACAAGTCGTTTGAATCCCTGGCGATCGCCAGCCGCGCGGCGGGGCTTGAGCGCTCGACATTCGCCAAGATCGTTTTCAGCCTGCAGCAAGGCGATAGCGAGCAGCAAAGGGCGCTTCGCATTCTCGATCTCTATCTGAAAGTGCCGCTTGAGGCCGCCGAGCGCGTCATGCGCTTCTGGCGCGTCAGGGCTGAAGCGAGCGCGCCGGAAAAACCCAAGGAAAAACCCCTTCACGCGCTCGCCGATCGCGTCTCAGCGCAGCGCCGGGCCTGACGGCCTCACCGTCAATGAAAAAGGCGCCGGAAACGGATCCGGCGCCTTTCTTTTTTTCGCCGCCTCCGATCAGGCGTAGACGCGAATTTCCGCGCGATGCGAGCAATGATGCGCCGCAATCCGGCGAAGCTGACCGTAAGGCACGTAACGCGCATCCGGCCCGCGCGCCGTCACGGTGCAGACGCGGTCGCGGCCGCGCCGTCCGTAATAGACTTCCTCAACGACGATCGCGTCGGCGCGATAGCCGCGCAGACGGACGATGTCGCGATCGACGACGCGCCCGGCGTCGCGATAGCCGCGACGATCATAATAGGGGCGATCGTAGTAGCGTCCGCCGCGATCATAATAGCCGCGATTGCCGAAGCTCAGCGAAACGGAGAATTCCGGATCGTCGCGATAATAGCGATCCTTCGGGTGATAGCTGTAATAGTCGCGATGATGGTAGCGATGATCGTGGTCAAGCTCGCAACGATCAGGACGACGATTTGAATAACGCTGCGAGTCGCCCCGCCGGTCATAGCGATCGTCGTCGCCGCGCCTTTCATATCTGTCGCGATCCCGTTCGCGGTCGCGACGATCATCGTCCGCTGACGCCGCAGTAAAGCCGAGCGCAACGAGCCCGATCAGAACCGCCGACGCAGCCTTGATCATTGTTTTCATTTCAGCCTCCGAGCCAAACGCCCCAGCCGGATTGCCAATGGAATTCTCTTTGCCGGGGAATGCGGCCAAAATGGCGCCGCGCCTGTCCGCTTTGCGCCACAATTGGATAAACTAACATCACGTAGTGTGGAGAAACGCCGTGAAACCGGACATAACTCATATTCTATGAGCGAGTCGCCTGAGCGGACGGGAGCGAAAAAAAGCGCGCGAGCGCGCGCGATTCGCTTTTTCGGGCTGGCGAGCGGCCTTCTCTTCGCGGCGATCGGCGCAATCGCGCTCGCGGTCCGATTCGATTTTTTCGGCGCCGGATTTCACGTCAATTTCGCGTTCATCCTCGGCGTCGCCGGCGTGATCCTTCTCGGCGTCGGGCTGATGGCGCTGTCGTTCTATTCCGACCGGTCGGGGGCGGATGACGCCGTCATCAATCCGGACCGGGCCGGGTGGGACGCGCGCGAGGGCGATCGCTGACTAATCGCGATCTACGCCTTCTCAAACACCGCCATGTAGATCTCGCTGAGGCCCGGCACGTCCGGCTCTTCAACAATCTTGAAGCCGAAGGATTCGACTTCGCTGATAAGGCCCGCCTTGCCGAAGCGCACATGCGCGCGTTTGGCGTCGTCCTTATGCGTCTCATCGAGCGTGTAGTCGAGAATGATGAGGCGTCCGCCCTCGCTGAGCGCGTCCCTGACCGTCGCCATGATCGCCGCGCGATCGGAAAAATAATGATAGGTGTCGGCGATGAAGACGACGTCGACGGAGCCTGTGGGCAGCGTGATGTCCTTGTCGCGGCCGAGCACCGCAACGACATTGCCGGCGTCTAGGTCGGCGGCGCGCTGGCCGATGAGCTTCAAAAAACGCGGCTCAATGTCGACCGCGTAGACGACGCCGGACGGACCGACGGCGTCCGCGAACATCAGGGAATAAAGGCCGGTGCCGGCGCCGATATCGCCGATCCTGTCGCCGGGCTTGATGCGCGCGGCCGCGAGAACGGCCGAACGCGCGGCGTAAAGCTCGCGGCTGCCGACCTCCATCAGATCAAAAAAGACATCCGGATTGGCGGCTTCCTCGCCATAGGCCGGCGGCGGCAGCGGCTCGGCGACGTCCGTCGGCGGCCCGTTGCGCCCGCATGCCGCCAACGCCAGCGCCGCGCCGAGCGCCCCCGCCCCTAGCATCAATCCCGTTCTCATCAGCCCGCTCGCCCTCAGCCCTTACGCAATCCCGGTTCGATCCGCCTTTTCAGGACGAAAGTCTAGGCCGGTTTCCGCCGTTCGGGAACCGGATCAAGGGCTTGAAATGGCGCTGACAGGCGCCGGAGCCTGTCGTCAGCGTCGAATCGGATCGTCGTCATCTTGGTTGCGCGGCGGGACGGCGTCGTCGGAGCCGCTCGTCATTAGAGGCGGTGATGCGTCTCATTATATATCCGACCGTGGCGATGGAGGGCGTTTGCGCTAGCCTTTCAGGCGCACCGACGCAAAGGACGCACATGAAATTCACCCTTGCGATCATCGCCGGATTCATTTCGGCGGCCCTGTCGCCCGGCTGCGCCGGCGCTGCGAACGCGGTCGGGGAGAAACCCAATATCGTCATCATTCTGGCCGACGATCTCGGCTATGGCGACATCGGCGCAAACGGCGCGCAAAAAATACGCACGCCCCATATCGACGCGATTGCGCGCCGCGGCGTCAATTTCACGCAATTTTACGCAAGCGCCAATGTCTGCTCGCCGTCGCGCGCCGGGCTGATGACCGGCCGCTATCCGATCCGCTCGGGCCTCGCCTATGACG